>CAYPQH010000009.1:0-26567 GCA_964412825.1 uncultured Nitrospinaceae bacterium
GTGGATTTTTCGGCGGTCGATTCCATTTTGCGATAAAGAAGAATCATGCGGTTTCCCAACGGAGTCAGTTGAGCGCCACCGCCGCCTTTGCCGCCTGTGGAACTTGCGACCAGGGGTTCCTTGAAACAATGGTTCATCGTGTCCACCATGTCCCACGCCCGCTTATAGCTGAGCTTGATTTCCCTTGCGGCCTGTGAGATCGAGCCCATCCGCCCTATGGCTTCCAGTAAGTCAATTTTTCCCGGTCCCAGGGCGATTGCGTCTCCCGCCATGATTCTGAACCGGGGTTTGCACCGGAGAGATTTATCCTTGTTTGCTGTCATTGATCCTCACTATAGGAAGTGGGTCATTTGTGGTTGGAAATCGGGGTGATCCCCACCAAATTTGGAACCGGCCAGGCAATGGAATTTCCATTGGTGCTGTCGACTGCGGTTGTGTAGTTCCCGAGGAATTCGAATTCGACCTTGCCGGTATTGATATAAAGCTGGGCGTCTTTTCCGCCTTCCACATACATGGCCCTCTTGAGATCGATGGGAAGAGTTAAAAGTATGTTGATGAAGTCGTGAGTGGAGTAGGGCGACCGGGCATGAATGAACAACATCCGGCCTTTGGAGTCCATGCCAATTGCGGCGATGCTCCATTTTTTTTCTTGCTGTGCCCAGACATTTTCCCCCTTGCAGGAAACCATGCGGATGCTTTGAATCAACGATTTGTATTGTTTTCGCACTTTCTCGAAATCTTCACAATCGCGGTCAAATAATTTAGCTGGCGGCAGGGTTTTATCCTTTGGGTCAAAAGCCAGGAAGGCGCGATCTTTGGAAACCCAGGTGCTGTTGATGTGATCATGCGTTTTCATATAGGAGACGCTGGTCAAATTATTTTTTTGATACATGCTGGCGTTGATCCCCGCTACCAGGCCGTGACTAAGGACCCAGTCTTTGGCGGATTTTCGTTTGCTCTTAGACTGGGCGGAAGCATTCAAAAGGCGAAATTCGAAATATTTTAGATCAATGCGCAGAACACGGACGATGGAATCATCGAGTTTCGACTTCAATGCAGGAATGAAACTACCCAGTTCCAGGCCGGGCTGGAGTTGTTTCCAAAGATCCTTTGGAAGATTTCGTGGTTTGCTTGCAAGATCTCCGGGAGCAGAAAAAATGAGGCCGATGAAAACGGTCAGGCCCAATAGGAAATTAAGTAGACGCAAGGTTAAATCCCTTAAAGTTGGATATTTCGCTAGGGTCACAAGTCAGCAAAAATCACGGTCACCAAAAGCCCAATACATCTCTTGTGATCCGTGTTGGCAGTCTTGAATCCTAAAAATTATCATTTATTTGTTTGTATTTCAATAGCTCTTGGTTCCCAGGAACCTTTTTATAGAATAAAAAAATCAAATGACTTAATCAAGGTTTTGGTTTATCGCCGGACCAAATACAGGGTGCCTTATGGTTTTTTCTGGCAAGAAAACAGGCGACCTTCCGCATCCCATTTGTGGTTGAAAATGCCGTGGGCAAGGATGGAGAAAAGCATTGTTTTATTTGCGCTCCGCGGGCTATTTTTTTGCGCCCCCGGATTGATTTTGATTTGTTTTTGTTCCATAATGGCCTGCCGGAAGGTCCAGATGCATTTTGCGAGATGATTTACATGATTTTACGATAATCCGGTTTCAATGTTTTTACAATGGAACGGTTTGAGTTTTTGCCAAGAAGCGTTTATTTCACAATAAGGAGAATTTATGAAAACGTTGATAACAATGATGATTTTTGTTTTTGCATTGTCTATTTCAGGGTGTGTGACGACTCAGGGCCAGGGCGGTGGTGTATCGAAGGGCGGTGGTGTATCGAAGGGCGACAGTGGTTTGAAAAGCGGTAAAATGCTGACTAAAGAGGATTACGACCGCATAGGCGTTAAGGAAATGGGAAGCAGATAATTATCCCTTGAGTGGTCAGCCCGAAGGAGGTATTTCGTCCGGGCGATATTTTAAGTGCAAAAACGTAACTTAAAGTTCCATCCCTAATAAGGGATGGAATTTTTTTTGCCGCCGGTTAAAATAGAAAACTCATTTTATATTAAATCCATACCCCCCCGAACCCATGCAAGAAAACGCCTTATCTTCCGGCCTCGTCGTGACTGAGGACGATTGTCTCAACCTTTACCATCTGAATGAGCTTTACGGCAATGTCGCGTCCAGAGTCTCTAAGCAAATTAGTGAGATTTTTCAAGTCGATATTCCCATCACATCGGGAGTGTGGGGCGGGACCTACCTCATTGCCGATAAAAATGGTAAATCGAAAAGGAGAATCTGGCGCCTGTACTGCCTGGTCAATCTTCCGCAAAACAGTCCCCTGGACGAGCATGAAAATCTGGAGCGCTTGATTAGTTGCTACTGTGATGAATTTGTAAGTGCTTTCAAACCCTATCAAATGGACCTGGCGCTTAAAATGTGGGGAGGACGACTGCCCTTTAGCAACACCAAAAAACCCAGCATCACCATGCACATGACCGATGCCAGGGAGCGCGTTCACTGGCTGCGCGCATTTTTTGTGTGGAATCATGTTTCCTGGGAAGAATCGGTGATTCATGATGTGGCCAGAATTCTGAAGGAGTACAAGGAATTTTTTGATCTCGATAAGGGCCCGGTCGACAAGGACCCCAAAGATTTAAAATTTCTTTTGCAGGACATTATTATTATTTACAGGACGATAGAAGGCGCTTGCTCGGAGGATTTTCAGGAGCATGCCGAATCCATCATTCAGGATTTGATGGGTCACTTCATGGGAGGCTTGTTCGACCCCAAACTCATTCGGGAGCTATACCTCAAGGTCTTTGAAAACGCCCTGATCTATGGTTACGAGGAAGCGTTGGCAGGGCCGTACGCCAAAGCGGGCCTGAATATCCGAGCCATGGAAAGCTGGCCTTTGGAAAAAATCAATTGGGTTCCAGATGAACTCAAAGAAAAACTCATTCCCCCCATCCAGAAAATATTTGCCGGCTTTAAAAAGAACCTTGCGGAAAAGTAACAGGCTGAACCTGGTTTTTGAAAATCACTCCATCAAGTGAGTAAATTTCCCCGAAGAGCAATCAGTTCGGTCAGACTGGAAAGGACCAAATCCGCTCCAGAAAAGTCGATATTCTGATTGAGCCGGTTCTTGATAATGAGGCAGGGCATATGGGCTTTCGTCGCCGCATGCAATCCTTTCAAGGCATCTTCCATAACGAGGCAGGACTCCGGGGGCTGATCAAGAGCTTGGGCGGCTTTTAAGAAAATGTCGGGATGCGGTTTTTCACGAGGGGCGGACTCTTTGCCCAATATGACAGGAAAGTGAGAAAGCGCGTCGGCATTTTTTAGGATGGATCGAATGTCTTTGGTCCAGGAACCGGATGCGATGGCGAGCTTGTGCGTGGGAACGAGAGATTTTACGAGCGCCAGTGTTTCGGGAAACAGCTTGATGTCGCCACTTTCGCAATATCGGGAATACAGTTCAAATTTCTGCTGACGCAAGTCCACCGGGTCCACGTCCAGGTTCAAGTTGTGCCTTTCGATCTCGCCTGCGATCCCTTTGCCCTTGGACGTCCATTCTATCCAATACTCTTCCTTGCCCAGGGTATGACCGTAGCGCTCGAACACCTCGTTGTAAGCCAGGTAGTGGAAAGGCTCTGAGTCCGCGAGCAAGCCGTCAAAATCAAAAACAACACAGGAGCAACTCTCTAAAAGAGAGCGCAGTTTATTTAATTTTTCAGGATCGGGGAGTGTGGACATGGCAAGCTTGCAATATTTTTGTTAGGAACTGAATTGGGATGAATCCGGGACGACTGGATTTTTCTGTGGTTGATGCCGTAAATTATTTTACTCTAAAACCTGTCCAAAACGATCAGACCTAACCCAACTGTCAAGAGAATTCCAGGACCAGTAGATCACCAGGGCCTTGCCCTTCACTTTTTTGAAATCCAGAAACCCCCAATAGCGGCTGTCCTGACTGTTTTCACGATTGTCACCCATCATGAATAAATGGCCTTCGGGAACCTTGACCGGGCCAAAATCATCGCGGGGAACCAAAGGGTCCGTCCCCGGCAGTTCCCGGTGATAAGCATGCGGGTCTGCGTAAGGTTTTTCGTTTATAAATAATTGCTGGCTTTTGACTTGCAGAAGATCTCCCGGTAAACCGATCACCCGTTTTATAAAATCCCGACTTTCATCTTTAGGAAACTTGAAGACAATGATGTCGCCTCGTTCTGGCAACTCGGAAAATAAGGTGATGTCGGGGAAAAGTTTCAGGTTGATGAAAGGGATCACGTTCGGAACATGGATTCCGTACGAGAATTTGGAAACCAGAATATGATCCCCGATCAAAAGGGTGGGCTCCATAGACCCCGAGGGAATTTTGAACGCCTGGATCACAAAGGTTCGGATGAACAAGGCCAGCATGAGGGCAATGACAATGGCCTCGGCATATTCCCTGAATAAGCTTTTATTTTTTTTACTCACCCCTGAATCTATAGCAGATTTGATTGTCTTATTTTCCATCGGTCCTCAATACAGCTAGAAACGCCTCTTGGGGAATTTCAACTTTTCCAATCTGCTTCATTTTCTTTTTCCCCTCTTTTTGTTTCTCGAGTAATTTTCTTTTTCGGGTGATGTCGCCGCCATAACATTTGGCTAGCACATTTTTCCTGAGCGCTTTGATGGTTTGCCGGGCGATGATTTTGCTTCCCACCGCCGCCTGAATCGCGACTTCAAACATCTGCCGGGGAATTTGCTCCTTCAGGCTTTTGACCAGATCGCGGCCTTGATAGTAAACTTTGTCCTTGTGCACGATCATGGAAAGGGCATCCACCACCTCGTTGTTGAGCAAGACGTCCAACTTTACCAGATTTGAAGCTCTGAAATCTATAAATTCGTAATCGAACGAAGCAAACCCTTTGGTCGAGGATTTTAACTTGTCATAAAAATCCAACACGATTTCATTGAAAGGCAATTCATATTGCAAAAGCACCGTACTCGGATCCAGGTACTCCATTTTTATCTGGTTGCCCCTGCGGTCGCGGGTCAGCGCCATGATGGTGCCGATAAATTCTTCCGGAGAAATGATGGTGCCGACGACATACGGTTCTTCCAGGTGGTCAATATTTTTTATTTCGTCTAACTTGGCGGGGTTGTCTATTTGAATGACCTGTCCGTCGGTGGTGAAAATATTGTAAACAACCGTGGGTGCTGTGGTCAAAAGATCGACATTGTATTCCCGCGTCAGGCGTTCGCGGACAATCTCCATGTGCAACAGTCCTAAAAATCCGCAACGAAACCCAAAACCAAGTGCGGTCGAGGTTTCAGCTTCATAGGAGACCGAGGCGTCGTTCAGGCGCAGTTTTTTTAACGCGTCACGCAACATTTCATACTGATCGCCGCTGATGGGATACAGTCCGCTGAAAACCATCGGTTTGACTTCTTTATAACCGGCTAAAGCCTCAGCGGTCGGTTGGCGTGAATGGGTGACCGTGTCGCCGATTTTTGTCTGATCCAGTTGCTTGATGTTGGCGACCATGTATCCGACCTCTCCGGCACACAACGTGTCTTTTTGCTTTTGGGAGGGAGTGAAAACTCCCAACTCCTCCACCACAAATTTATTGCCGGTGGCCATCATGACAATTTCATCCCCAACTTTAAGGGTCCCTTCTTTCACCTTTACCAGGACAATCACGCCTCGGTAGGAATCGTACCAGGCATCGAACAGCAGGCATTTGAGAGGGCTGTCATTATCGCCTGTGGGCGGAGGAATATGGGCCACCACCGCATCCATCACTTCCTCGATGCCGATTCCCTCCTTGGCGCTGACCAGAACGGCCTCGTCCGCTTCAATCTGGCAGATATCTTCCAACTGCTCCTTGACGTTGTCCGGGTCGGCGCTGGGAAGATCGATTTTGTTGATGACGGGAATGATGGTCAGGTTGTGCTGCATGGCCAGGTTGAGATTGGCCAGAGTCTGCGCCTGAATCCCCTGGGTTGCGTCCACGATCAGCAAAACGCCCTCGCAGGCGGCCAGGCTTCGGGAAACTTCGTAGGTGAAATCCACATGGCCCGGGGTGTCGATCATGTTGAACGTATATTCTTCCCCAAGGGCATTTTTATAATTCAGGCACACCGTTTGCGCCTTGATGGTGATGCCGCGCTCACGTTCCAGGTCCATATTGTCGAGGACCTGTTCTTTCATCTCGCGTTTTTCAAGGCCGCCGGTGGTCAGGATCAGTTTGTCCGCAAGAGTGGATTTGCCATGATCGATGTGGGCGATGATGGAGAAATTTCTCAGTTGATTCTGTTTCATAAATAAAAAGGGGAAGTTCAGATTATCGGCTGTGTTTCACTGGGATAAGGGAAGTGGAGAGTTTTCCGGATGACTCAGGTATTCCCGCCATTCATTGAAGCGAATTTTCATGGCTTCGTAATCTTTATCGTTGTCTATATCCAGAGCCGCCCCGGCATACGGGACTTCGAGACCCACGAACCGGGCTTTCATTATATTCGATATACTTTTTTCCAGTGCTTTTTTGGGCGTGAGCGAGCGAAAAACCCGGACCATCGACTCCAGGCCCAGACTGGCAAAAAGCAGGCTCATCTGCACCCCAAAATAATATTGATAGTGTTTGACCTTGTCCTTGCCCAAAAGGGACAACCCAAATAGAACCATGTTCTTGAAATTCCTTTGATGACGGTATTGATACATCTTTTGGATGTATTCCCGGTTCTCGATGCCAATGGGTTTCACCAGATGCAGGTTGTTGATCCGGTAACTATTTTCCTTTAAATGCAGATACGCCATCTTGATGCCGGGCTTGCCGTCCCTGGGGTAGAAAAACTCCAGATGTTGCCTGGATGTCAACCCGAGAACATGGTCGTGATTTTCGATCTGACTGTGTTGGATAAAATGCTCCACCTCGTGAGACGTGAGCAAAGGGGAATCGCAGGGAACAATCAATACGGCTTTATCCCGATAAACGGAGTTTTCCGGAACCTGCATGTTTTCATCGGCAGGAATCGTTTGCAGAAAGGTATGCCAGATATTTTCATAGAGGTTGTTTTTTTGCTCAACAATGTGAATCGGTTTTGTATAATCAAAGTCAGCCGCATTTTTTTTGAACAGGTCGTTCAACTTGTCGCGAAGCCCGACGATGTAGATTGCCCGAATGGATTTCACCTTCTGCAATGCATCCACAACATAATTGATGATGCATTTGTCGTTTATTTTCAGGAACGCCTTGTGCTGGTGAAAAACCTTGTAGCTCGATTCTCCTTCGCCCGCGACCAGAATGGCGTCAAATTTTTTTTCGGTGGACATCAAATTCATACGTGTTTCCTAAACAATCGTTTTTCCCTCATCTGTAACTTAAAATGTTGTTTCTAATAATAGCTGGGGCGGTTTCTTAATTCTTTCCGTTTTTCTTTCTTGAACTCTTAGGCAAAATTGGTTATACCAGCAAGGTTCCTTCGCTATCCACGCTATCCAAGATACCAGATTCCACGAATATGTCTCAAGAATCTTCCACAGAGTTGAAAACCACACCTTTCCATAACACCCATAAGGAATTGGGCGCGAAGCTTGTTCCCTTTGCCGGCTGGAGCATGCCGATCCAATATAAAGGCGTCATTCAGGAACATTTATGCGTTCGGAATGGAGTCGGTATTTTCGACGTCAGTCATATGGGGGAAATGGACATCCGGGGAAAAGAATCCAAGAAACTTCTGCAAAAACTGGTCACCAATGATATTGAAAAGATGTCAGATCATTCCATTCTTTACACCGTCATGTGCTATGAAGACGGCGGAGTTGTGGATGACTTGCTGGTCCATCGGTTTACCGAAGACCATTACTTCCTGTGCGTCAACGCCGCCAATTCTGCCAAGGATTTCCAGTGGGTCGAGAAAATCGCCGCATCCTACGACGTAGAGGTTCAAGACACCAGCCCGGAAACCGCCCAACTGGCCATTCAGGGAAAAGACTCACTGCCATTGCTAGAAAGCCTGTGCGATGTGTCTCTGAATGATTTGAGATACTACCATTTTAAAAAAGGGAAAATCCACAAGAATGATTGTATAATCTCCCGGACCGGATATACAGGCGAAGACGGATTTGAGATTTACACCGATTCCAGCCTTGCTGAACCCTTGTTTCAGAAAATTCTTGAAGCAGGAGAATCCTTCGATATCCAGCCGATCGGGCTTGCGGCGCGCGACACCCTGCGTCTGGAAATGGGATATGCGCTCTACGGCAATGACATCACCGCCGAAACGTCTCCACTGGAAGCGGGCCTTGGTTGGGTGGTCAAACTGCAAAAAGAAGATTTTATCGGCAAAGAAAGCCTTAAGAAACAAAAGGAAGCCGGGTTAACGCGAAAACTGGTGGGGATAAAACTTCTGGAAAGAGGTGTTCCAAGACCGCATTACCCGGTGTTTGCCGATGGACGACAAGTCGGTGAACTGACCAGTGGAACATTTTCCCCTTCCTTGAATATGGGGATCGGGTTGTGTTATGTGTCTCCGGAACACTCAGAAGTCGGAACCAGGCTGAATATCGGAATTAGAAATCAGCAGGTGCAGGCTCAGATCGTCAAGCCGCCTTTTGTTGTCTCCGGAGTAAAAAAATGATCCTGCAACGCGGGATGCGAAATACAAAATAGTTTCTTTTTTAAAGACCCTTATTTAATGGAATGGAGGAATCATGGAGGTCCCGAAAGATCTTCGTTACACGATAGAACACGAATGGGTCCGAATCAACGGCGGTAAAGCCGTGATCGGCATCACCCAGTTTGCTCAGGACCAATTGGGAGACGTGGTGTTTGTGGAAATGCCTGCGCTGGATTCCGAGATCACCAAAGAAAACACGATGGGAGTTGTGGAATCGGTCAAAACCGTCTCCGATCTATACGCCCCTGCCAGTGGCAAGGTCATAGCCGTTAACACCGACCTCGAGACGCAACCGGAACTGGTCAACAGCGAACCCTATGGCAAGGGCTGGATTCTGGAAATTGAACTTTCGGACCCCAAGGAACTGGAAGGTCTTCTGACACCGGAACAATACAGTGAGCAATGTGAAAAAGAGCATTGACAGCAGTATCGATACAGAATGAAACCAACACCACGTACAGTTTTTTAACGGAACCCGACTTCAGACTTTCCCCTTTTGTGCAGGATGGGAAAGTCCATTCCTGAACTCAATAATTTCAACAAAAAAATCATTCGATGCGGTACATCCCTCATACCGAAAAAGACATCCGTGACATGCTCGCCAAAATTGGCGTGAAAAATATTGAGCAACTATTCGACAGCATTCCGCAAGAGTTGCGCCTGGAGGGGAAACGGCTCGATCTGCCACCAAGCCTTGCGGAGTCAGAATTGACGGCCTTTCTGGGCCGGGTGCAAAAACGCAACGTCAACGCGGAAGAGGTTTCCCTTTTTTTAGGAGCGGGAGCCTACCGTCACTTCAGTCCGGCATTGATCGACCATTTGATTTCTCGCGGCGAGTTTTCCACCAGCTACACCCCCTACCAACCGGAAGTCAGCCAGGGAACCCTGCAGGCGATTTTTGAATTTCAAACCATGATCGCCATGCTCACCGGCATGGACATCGCCAACGCCTCCATGTACGACGGCGCGTCCGCCCTTGCCGAAGCCGTGATCATGGCAGAGAGGGTCACCCGCAAACGGGAAATTTTAATCTCCCGCGCCGTGCATCCCGAATACCGGCAGGTGGTCGAGACGTATACAAGGGCCAATGAAATCGAACTCGTTGAAATGCCTTTTTCAGCCGACGGAAAAACCGATGTCGATTCCATCGTGGCTCGATTGAACGACCAGACGGCGGCGGTGGTTTTGCAGAGTCCTAATTATTTTGGAGTCGTGGAAGAATATGCCAGCTTGAAGAAACATTTAACCGACCGAAACGCGTTATTGATCGTGGCGGTGGCGGAAGCGCTATCGCTTGGCATCCTGAAACCTCCCGGCGCGCGCGGCGCAGACATCGTCGTCGGCGAAGGTCAGTCCTTTGGGCTTTCCCTGTCCTACGGCGGACCCTATGTGGGGTTTTTCACGACCCAGGACAAATTTTTAAGACAAATGCCGGGACGACTGGCCGGAGAAACTGTGGACAGAGAAGGGAAAAGATCCTACGTCCTCACCTTGTCCACCCGTGAACAGCACATTCGCCGGGAACGCGCCACCTCCAACATCTGCACCAATCAAGGGTTGTGTGCGCTGGCCGCGACCATTTATCTTGCCACAATGGGCAAGCAGGGGTTGCGGGAAGTCGCATTGTTGAACGTGAACAAAGCCGATTATTTGAAAAACCGTTTGCGTAAGATCAAGGGATTCAAAATTCGTTTTGATGCCGACACCTTCAACGAATTTGTCCTGGAATGCCCGAGACCCGCCGAAGAAATCCGCGATGCGCTGATGCAAGAGGCCAATATACTGGCCGGAGTCCCGCTTGCTACCCACTACCCTGAATTTCCGAACAGCCTGCTACTCTGCGCCACCGAACTGAACACCCAGGAAGAAATGGATCGTCTTGCCGAAAAACTGGAAGCGATGTGAAAAAACTCCGCGTATTGTCTTAGGTTTAATTTGCCTGTTCAGGCTAATTTCTCTATCAGATCTTCAGCGGGATAGGTGATGATTTCGGACAGGGTGGGGTGGTAGTGCGGGATTTTTAAAAGGTCGTGCACGGTTCCGTTGAAATACATGACAGTGATGAGTTGGTGGATCAACTCTCCGGCTTCGGGGCCGACGATGTGAGCGCCGATGACTTCGCCTGTTTTCGGGCGACACAAAATTTTGACATGTCCATGAGTCTCACCCATACAAATTGATTTGCCGTGATCGTTGAACGGATAGGACGCCACGAGGTAGGGAATGTCCCCCGCCTGGCATTCTTTTTCTAAGAGCCCTACACTGGCCACCGCAGGGTCCGTGAACACGACACTTGTTTTCAATCGGTCGTCCATCTTTCGGGGTGGCTGGTCGGGAAAGACAGCGTTGTGCGCCGCGATCTCGCCTTGTTCGATGGCGATGTGGACGATTTCGTGTAACCCGTTAACGTCGCCGACGGCAAAAATGTGCGGTTGTCCCGTGCGCATTTCAGAATCCACCACGATGGCACCCATGTGAGTTTCGACTCCCGCCGACTCCAGGTTGAGCCCGTCGATGTTGGGTCTGCGACCCAGCGCCTGCAGGATGTGTTCGGCGCGGACGGTTTTTTCCTGCGATTCATGCAGGAACCTGAGAACACGGTCATTGTCTTCTTTAGTGACATCCAGTATTCGTGTTCCGGTGTAGACATCCATTCCTTCCTCCCGCAACCTGTCTTCCACGACGCGCGCCAGGTCTTCGTCGCCGCTGGATAAAATATGATGACTGCGTTGAATCAGGCTGACTTTGACGCCGATGCGCGAGAAAAACTGAGCCAGCTCGACCGCGACAGGGCCGGCGCCCAACACGATCAGCGACTTGGGAGCCTCGCGCATTTCAAGAACGTCGTCGCTGGTGAGATATCCAGATTCCTGAAGGCCGGGCACGGGAAATTCCGAGATTTTGGAACCGGTGGCGATGATGAAATTTTTGGCGCGTAAGGTTTGAGTGCCCACTCTTACTTCATTGGGCGATAGAAAGGTGGCGACGTCTTCAATCAAAGTGAACCCGGGGTCTTGCAACTGCTCGACGCGATACTGAGTGAATTCACCGATGATGCGGTTTTTTCGGTCATTGATGGCGGCCAAGTCCGCTTTCGCCTGAACGGGCAATAGGCCAAATTCCTGCGATCTTCGCTGAAGGGCTATCAGGTCGGACGATCTGAGGATGGCTTTGGTGGGCATGCAACCCCTCAAAATGCACAACCCTCCCAGAGGACCGTGGTCCA
The DNA here is from genome assembly GCA_964412825.1 of uncultured Nitrospinaceae bacterium. Lineage (GTDB taxonomy): Bacteria > Nitrospinota > Nitrospinia > Nitrospinales > VA-1 > JADFGI01. The sequence continues at coordinate 11,901 of CAYPQH010000009.1, forward strand.
CGATGGCGACCCTTGCTTGGGCTTCCCGGGCGGTCCTGGCCGCCGCATAGCCTGCCGACCCACCTCCGATTATGACGACATCGTAATCCATTGGCGTCTCTTTTTTTCGCGATGCAAGGTTAGAGGGTCTGGCACTCTTCTTCTGTCAGGTTAAATTCCCGACAGCATTCATTGAGCAGGTCGATGGCATTTTTACCCATGAACTCGTCACCCGTCTGCTGAAAAAATTTCCGCGCGGCTATCAGATGATGAATGGTTTCCTTGCCTCTTTTTAGCGAGTAATGCAGCATCGCCAGGTTGCTGTGGGCTTTGGCAAACTCCGGATTGATCCGAATCGCTTCCTTATAATGAAGGAACGCTTCGTCGATTTCGCCGATCAGATTGCTGACCACCGCGAGACTGTAATGCACCATCGGAGATTCCGGTTTCAGGCGCAACGCTTCGCGGAAACATTTGGCCGCGTCCAGATTCATGCGCAGTTTGCTGTAGCGGATACCTAGATTGAATTGGGCCATGAAATGGTCGGGATCGACTTTAATAGCTTCTTTATAGGATTCCAGGGCGGAGGCATCGTCTTTAAGGCGGCCTGCGGCCAATCCTTCCTGAAACCATTCTTCGGCGGTTTTTGCTGACGAGGATTCTGATGACATGCTATTTCCTTATCTTTATCGGTTTAAAAAAAGGTTCCTGGAACCTCAAAAATCCCATCCTTTTTCGAGGTCCGGCTTAGAAAGTCAAAATTTGGAAACGGATTGCGAACTATGCTACCTTATCGGGACATTAAATTTCAACAATCCAGCCCAATAAATGGAAAATATTTGATCGGTCGGAACTCCTTGAATCGCCGATGTTTTTATCGGATGGGAAAATTCTACCCCGGTCGAATATATTTTGGCTGACAATTATAAATTAAATCTTTTCCAGAAAGAACAAAAACAAGTCATGGCAGTAGAAAAAGGATCTGACGAAGAACGGTTGCTTTTAGGCAGATGGATCAAATTGGGGCAGGGTCTTATCGTTTCAGGGTCGGCGATGGGAGAATCTTATCTCGACGCCAATATAGTAAGACCGGACGATATCGAAGAGAAGTCCCAGAAATATGTCAAGTTTGACCACGAAGTCGCAGAACAAATTCCGCACTTAAAAGGGCGCTTCCGCTGGGATCTGGAAAAATACTACCGGGATCGATTCGGTCCCTACCTGCCGAAAGGATGATTCGACTCAATGTCTTTAATAAAAATTTCTGAAATTTCCGAAGCGCCTTCGGCAGACACGGGGAAAACCATCCATCTGGAACACCCCTGGACCCTGATCGAATACGACCTGGCCCTGTTCCAGGTCGAGGGGAATTATTATGTACTCACCGATAAATGCGCCAAATGCGGCGGCAGTCTGGGAAAAGGAATACTTCGAGGACTGTTTGCCGTCTGCACGACCCAGGAATGTCTCTGGAACATCAAAAAAGGCTATTGCAAGTTTGACCGCAGTTGTGTCATGTCTACCTATAAAGTTGTGGAACAGGAAGACGGTTTGTTCATCAATATTTAACTCGCTCCCGCGAGGGGGAAATTGTTCCCGTCCTGCGGCATTTCCTGGTTTGGGGCGGAAATTTTTGTCGAGCCGTCGCCACCCCTGAAGGATGAGTTTTTTATCCGGCCATGGTTTATCTTCGCCAGTCATGGAATTTTTTTATCAGCTTGAGAAGACCTTCCGGCGCGTGCGCTTTTTTCCAATTGCCTGCGGCAAATTTGTTGGCTTCGGCCATGGTGGGATAGATGTGGATGGTTCCCAAAATCTTGTTCAGTCCAAGGCCGTGTTTCATGGCCAAAACATATTCAGCGATCAGGTCGCCTGCATGGTAACCCAGTATCGTGACCCCTAATATTTTGTCCTTACCGGGCACGGTGAGAACTTTGACGACGCCATGATCTTCGCTGTCGGCGATGGCGCGGTCGAGGTCATTGATTTCGTATCGGGTGACTTCGTACGGGATTCTCTGGGCTTTTGCGGTTTTTTCATTCAAGCCCACCTGGGCAACTTCAGGGTCGGTGAACGTGCACCAGGGGATGACACGGTAATCGACCTTGAATTTTTTTAAAGGACTGAACAGGGCGTTGACTGCGCAATACCACGCCTGGTGAGCGGCCGTGTGGGTGAACTGATACGGCCCCGCTACATCCCCACAGGCATAAATATTTTTATGCGTCGTGGTTCTGAGATATCCATCCACTTCAATCGTTCCCCGCTGAGTGAGCTTGACTCCGATTTCTTCCAGCCCAAATCCGCTGGAGTTCGCGGTCCGGCCCAACGCGATCAGAATTTTATCAAATTCGATTCTTTCAGTCGTTCCGTCTTTTTCGATGAGAGCGTACTGCCTGCCATTTTCGACCACGACTTCTTTGAAATTTGTATTGGTGCGCACGTCCACACCTTCTTCGGTGAATCGTTTGCGAATGGCCTGACTGATTTCGTCGTCCTCGCGGCTCATGATTTCCGGCGCTCTTTCCACCTGTGTCACATTACTGCCCAGACGGGCGAAGCATTGGGTGAGTTCCGAGCCAATGGGGCCGCCCCCCACGACGACCAGCCGCTTTGGAAGTTCCCGGATTGCCCAAAGGTTGTCTGACGTTAGATAGGGCACTTTGTCCAACCCCGGAATATTCGGGACGGCGGGCCTGGCTCCTGTAGCGATGATGATGTTTTTGGTGGTCAGCGTTTTCCCATTCACACTCACTTCAAAGGGCGAAAGGATTTTAGCGTCACCCTGAAAACAGTCCACCCCGAGGCTTGTGAACCGTTCCACGCTGTCATGCGGTTCCACTTTTTTAATCACCTTCTGCACGCGTTCCATCACTTCGGCAAAGTCGAACGTGGCTTCGGCGGATTTGATGCCATAGTCTTCATGGCGTTTGATGTAGGAAAGAATTTTCGCGCTTCTTATCAGCGCTTTGCTCGGAACACAACCGGTATTGAGACAATCGCCGCCCATTTTGTGTCTCTCGATCAACGCCACCTTGGCTTTCACCGCCGCCGCAATATAAGAAGAGACCAACCCTGCTGACCCGGCCCCGATGACTATCACATTAAAATCTTTTTTGGCCATTTCAGATCACCCTGAAAATTATTGTTTTGATTTTGTCGTTATAAGCTTCAATTCATTACAGATAATCTATCTTCCTACAGGCAAACTGTATATTACAGGGATGGCTTCGATTTTTGGGATCAAACTCTTCATTTGAGGAGGGATAAAAAATTCGGAAAAAATAAGGCAGGATGGGCGAAAAATTACTGGTACAGAAGTTTACTTCAGACTTTCCAGCCCTTCTCTGTGGCAAGCTTTAAAATGGCGGGCACAATGGTGATAGACGCGACCAGACAGCTTCCGACTCCGATGGTCAATACCAACCCTAGGCTGAATATGCCCTGGTGATCCGCAACCATCATGCTTCCAAACCCGATCATGGTGGTCAATGAACTGAGGATGACGGCCTGCCCGGTGCTTTTTGAAAGCACGGGGACACTTTTGTCAGGCTCTTCCCGGTAACGATGAATGATGTGGATTCCGTTCACCACACCAATGCCCAGGATGAGCGGCAATATCACCAGATTAGCCAGATTGAAACGAACGCCCACGATATCCATGATGCCGATGGTCCAGAGCGACCCCACGACGACCGGCAGAAAGATGAACAGGCTGGCCTTAAAATTCTTGAATGTTAAAAAAACAAAAATGACAATCGCCACCATCGCATAGATACCGCCGTTCACATATCCTTCCTTCATCAGACGGCTCGACTCGAACATATGCACTGCATTTCCGACGACATCAGGATCGACATTGCGTAACTGAGCGAGGAATTTTTCTCTTTCATCGATGTTCCAAAAATCCACACTGGGGAAAATGGAGATCAGGAACCGCCCTTTGTTACTGATGAATCTTTTTCTCATTTCGCCGGGAAGTTTGTCGATCTCAACCGGAGCAGGGTTTGCGTTTTTACGAAGATCGTCCAGTTTGCCCCGGTAATCGGCAAAGAGTTGTTTTGAAAAAGCCGACAATCTATTCTGTGCAATTTTAGGATCGGTATTGGCCAATGCACCGGTCACTCGCTGTAGCTCAACACCCGCCTGCTGAACCGAATCGTTGGGGTCACCCTCCGCTTTACTGCGCAGCTTGAATCGTATTCTCTTCAAGCTTCGGGCAATGGATTTTATGGAAAACGGGGTGTCTTCCTCATCGACCATGAGATCACTCAGGGCAGAAGAATTTTCCTTCAGGAACTTAAGGTTCTCGGTCTGATGGGCCGGCATCAGGGAAAGGATGCTTTCAACTTCTCCGACGGTGGAAAGCGCTTTGACCGCTTTGAGCTTTTGTTGCGCTTCGTCCAGAGTGTCCGCGAGCATGGCGGCGGACCAGGTGGAACGATTGGCGTTCTGCATGATTTTAATTTCGTAGGCGACTGCCTCGGTATTTTTCGCTTGCAGATTCAGGAGGTTGTAATCGAAAGCCAGGGTCCTTAACGAGAGGGACGAAAGGCCAACGAGAAGCAAACACACAAAGATGATAACGTAATAATGACGGAACAATCCTTCGACCCATTGTTTATTTTTTCTCGATGGGGTCACGCCGTTGTAATCGGTTTTGCGTAATTTTTCTTCCACCGCGAGCAAGGCCGGAAGCAGAAGGAGCATGGCCAGCATGCAAAATAATATTCCCCAGGCTGCAATCCATCCCAGTTCAGCGACGCCGATAAAATCCGTCAGAGTCATTGCGCCGAAAGCCAACGCAGTGGTGATCGCACCCGCAAAGTTACCGCGTCCGGTTCCTTGCACCGTTTTTTGCAAGGCAGAGGAAATATCTGCCCCCGCCATTCTCTCTTCCTTGAACCTTTCCAGAATGTGAATGCCAAAGTCGATTCCCAATCCGATGAGGATGGTGGTGAACACCACGGAAAGAATGTTCAGATGGCCTACCGTGAGGGTGGTAAAGCCCATCGACCAGCAAAGGGCGACGATCAGGCAAAAAACCGCCATCAAAGGTTTGGCGATTCCTCGAAACGCCAAAATAAATAAAAGAGACACGCCCACCAACGCGATGAGGGTGGCTTTTTTAACGTCGATCTGAGTCAGGGTCATCTCATCTGAGGCGATGACATCCTCCCCGGTAATGCCTACCGTTACTCCGGGAAATTGCTTTGATGTTTCGTTGACCAGCTGTCTGGCGATGGCAATGGAATCCTTGTAGCCTGTAAAACTGGTTTCATCTTCATTGGGAGTCACCAGGATAAACATCAAATTATTTTTTCCGGAAATCAGATAGCCCTGTTGTTTGAGAGTTTCCTCATTGCCGGTGAAAAACGAAGCCCAGGGCGACTGGTAGGGGGTGCCTTCTTCTTTTAGATGAGCCGTCATTTGTTTGAGCAGGGAGATCAATAAACCAAGATCCGCAGTTTCATCTTTTTCTCCGTTTTCCGATCCGAGGAAATCAGACATCAGAGTGTCCACCATGCCGGAGCTTATTTCTGCATTGATGCTTTTAAGGAGTTGATCCAGATTAGGAGAGGCGTTTACGTCTTCTAAAAATTGCTGGCGGTCTTCAATTTTTTGAAAGAGGTTGGCAAGTTCTTCCGGGTCGAGAAAAAGCAGGCCCTTGTCCTTGAAGTAGGAAGTGTCTATTTTGTAGAAGACGTCGGAAAAAATATTGGAATGGGATTTGAATTGTTCAGCCAACGTTTCAGCAAAGTTTTTTTTCTGTTCGGGGTCTTCTCCTTCCACCACCACGATCATGCCGTCAAAATCGTCGAACTCCTTGCGGAACGCTTCATGGCGTTCTACATAGGGAAGGTCCCTGGCGACGAGATCTCCACGCCCGGTTTTGAACGTGAGTTTCTCAACCGTGACCCACAGGGAAAGGGCGGCCAGAATCACAGAGACCAGGATGACAGAAAAAGAATGTGTGAAAGCGAAGCGCTCTATTTGGAAGAAAAACCGGTCCAGGAGTTTTTTGGGACCCGAGGAACTTTCGCTGTTGTTCTCAACTGTTTGTTGTGTCATGTAAAAATTACGCTTGTGTCCCACGAGTTTCCTAACGCGGGGAGGGAAATTGGGGCTGACTCTTCCGCAAAGTGCGTCTGCCCCTACGTAAAGGGGAACGGACTCACGCCTGCACTGCGGGAGGAAAAAAATCGGTTGACGCTCGCTTTACCCCTTCGAGGCATGAAAGATAACGAAGGAGATACCACAGGGGCATGAAGGCAAAGGTCTAATATCATATGCTCATGAACCTAGACCTGTGGATTATCGGGAACCTGGCGACAGAACTGGGATTGAAAAAAGAACCGGTTGACCTTGCAGAAAAATTCAACAGCGGATAAATTATATTTAGCTTTAAAATTGAATGCCCAGATTAAATGTGTGCCCATTCAGCCCAACATTTGGCGAGTGAGTGCCTGCATTGGAAACATGGAACAGACGGTAATTGATCGAGTAGGACCACCCATCCAGAAAATATTCCAGCCCAGCTCCCGCATGCAGGAGGAACTGAAATTTGCCTCCCAACTCACGCTCGGCGGCCTCCTCCCAGTTGGTAGAGGCGACACCCGCCCCCAGGAGAATATTCGGCGCCCACTTTCTATTGGGATTCAAAAATTTATACTGGAATAACAAAGGCGAAACGCCCAGCAAATACTCTCCATCATTGTTCAAAATGGAGGCCAACCCGGCTTCCAACTGCCAATTCCAGGTTCCCTGATACCAGGAACTTCCTATTATGCCAGTGAGATTGTATTGGAAATTTGGGAAAAAGAACAAAAAGGTGAGATCGGTCGGTGGACCCCCGGTCAGGTCTTTCGTAATACCGAATGGGTCGTCTGAAAAGCCCACCCCGACTTGCAGGCCGAAGGAATGGGAGCCTTTTGCAGATCGATCGGTAATATTCGTGTCTTGCGCTGTTGCCCAGGACGCGCCTAAGGCAATAACGAACCCTATTGCCAGAAAATATCGAAGCAGTTTCACCATGTTTGAAATTTGCGGGAAATTAGTTTGATAAAAGCGGATTTAAAACAAAACTCTTGTCAAAGTTTATCATAGAAATTCCTGATTTTCAGTGGTTTATTTGATTGCAACGATTTGTCCGGGTGCTATAATCTTAAGCTTCATAAAATTTCAGCAAGAGGGTTTTTCTTATGATGGGTATAGGTTTTCCAGAACTGATGATCATTTTGGTCATCATCATGATTATTTTTGGGGCCGGTAAGCTCCCTGAAATAGGCAGTGCATTTGGGAACAGCATCAAAAACTTTAAGTCGTCCATGAAAGAAGCGGATGAATTGAAGGACGACATGGATATCAGTAAAACCATGGAAGATGGCGATACTCCGAAAGCTGAAATTGGAGCCGGCGATAGTGGTGCGGCCAATGAAGAAGCCAATGAAGAAGCTCCACCCGCTGAAGAACCCACTCCCACCGCTCGGGAACCGCGAGCCCAATAATCCGGGACCATGAACGGGACCATGAAATAGAGGCTCGACATGTTCTCCAGCCCCTCGATATTCAGTAAAGTTCGTAAATTCAGGATATAATGGGCGGAACTCCCTGTAGGGGTTTTTTAAAAGCCCGTTTTTTCAATCGATCTCTCATTCATTTCATTGCACCGCTTTTTGATTTCCAGCATCCAAGTAAAAGCAAGGGAGGTCTCTCTGTATCCTTCAAAAGGGGTGCCGTATTATGATAGGGTGACGCAATGAATAAATTAACATCCCCAAAATGGGGAATTACGGAAAATGTCGTTCACACAAAATAAAGAAACTAAAGAAGCAGAGGAAGCCCTGGTCCGGGAGTTTCAGGCTGGCAACCTCGAGGCTTACGACAAAATAGCGGAGATCTATCAAAAGAAAATTTACGCTCTGAGTTTCAATTTGACACGCAATCAGATGGATGCCCAGGACGTGACCCAGGAGGTTTTGCTCACCCTTTTTAAAAAGGTGCATACGTTTCAGGGAAAATCAGCGTTCTCCAGCTGGGTGTATCGCATCACCCTGAACGCCACTTACATGAAGCTGAGGAGTAAGAAAAAAGATCCCAACGTTTCATTGGAGGATTTACTTCCCTCATACAATAGTTCCGGCTACCAACAAGATAAAATTCAGGATTGGTCGGAAAATACAGAATCATTATTGTTTGCCAACGAGACCCGCGAGGTCATTCAAAAAGCTGTTGACCAATTGCCGGAAAAGGAAAAGGTGGTTTTCGTACTTCGTGATGGTGAAGGGTTGTCCACTGAGAAGGTGAGCGAAATCCTGGAACTCACCATCCCAGCCGTAAAATCGAGGTTGCACCGGGCAAGATTATTTTTAAGGAAAAAGCTTTCGCCCTATTTTGAAGAATATGGTTCCCGGAGGGAGAAAAAATGATTTGTTGTAAAGAATGCCTGGACTTATTATCCGATTATATGGATGGGGATCTGGACTCCCAAATCAGTGCCGATCTTGAAGAGCATTTTCAGGACTGTCCTCCCTGCATCGCTTTTTTGAACACATTTAAAACTTCGACGCAATTATGCGGTGAAACTCTGCGTCAAGTTGACATCCCCGAAGTTGTTCAAAGCAAGATGAAAGAATTTGTTGATCAACAAAAACAGAAAAAAGGCTAGTTCGAAACCCTTCCATAAGTTGAATGTTAACCAGCGAAAATACTGACGCTTTCCTCCAATTTCGGAATACACCCGTTGACAAACCTAAAGAGTTTATCTATAGTCGAATCGGGTACTGCTATACCATAGAATGTTGTTTGTACAAGGCATTCAACAGGGAACACGGCCTGTTCACGCACTGCAAAAATTTTAAATTAAAAAGGTATTTTCTCATGGTTGAAATGAAGGTTGAAGGCTTGACTTTGGACCCTCTAACCAATATGCCTATAATTATTTTAAAAGACTCGACAGGCTCTAAAGCGCTCCCGATCTGGGTGGGGTATTTCGAGGCCAACGCCATCGCATTGGAAATCGAAAAGATAACCACACCCCGCCCCATGACGCATGACCTTCTCAGAAATCTCATCACCACCATGAAGGCCAAAATCGACCATGTTCTCGTCAGCGATTTGAAAGACAATACTTTTTACGCGGTGATCTCTCTTGTATGCGGAGGAAACACCGTGTCCATCGATTCGCGCCCCAGCGACGCGATCGCTTTGGCCCTTCGTACCAAGTCGCCTATTTATGTCGAAGAAAAAGTGATTGAAGCCGCAAAGAGTTTGGACCTGCCCGACCCCGAAACCACAAAACTGGACGAAAAACAGCAATGGAAAGACTGGTTGGACAATATCAAGCCGCAGGACTTCGGCAAACGGTAAATCCAGATTTCCTTCGTTTTTTATTCCTTCCCCTAAAGCGTATTTTGGTTTCCTTTAAAATCAATTTCCTTATTTTTAAAAGAGCCTTCTCGTGAAGAATATAGGAATCTTTTGTAAGCAAAAACTTCCTGTGGGTCACAAAGTTTTAACCGACCTGATTGAATGGCTGAGCAAAAAAGATTGCCAGGTGATCCTGGACAAAGACACCGCAAACATTGCGGGCCAGGAATCGACCTGTCAATGGTCCGACATTCCCGCCCGGGTCGATCTCATTATTGTGTTCGGCGGCGATGGAACCATATTGAGCGTGGCCCGAAGCGCCCATCCCTTCAACGTGCCCATACTGGGAGTCAATCTGGGAACCCTGGGGTTCCTGGCAGAAGTCACCCAGGCTAACCTGTATGAAGTTTTAGACAATGTTTTGAACGGTCGGTTTGAATGCGAAACTCGCATGCTTCTAAACGCCTGCTTACGGCGGGATAATAAAAAAGTGGGCGACTACCACGTACTGAATGACGTGGTCATCAATAAAGGGGCGTTGGCCCGAATTGTCAATTTGCAGGTTCAAGTGAACGGCCAGTATATGACCTCTTACCGGGCCGACGGTCTCATCATATCCACGCCCACAGGTTCCACCGCGTATTCCCTGTCTGCTGGCGGACCCATCATTCACCCCAGCATGGACGCCCTGGTGCTCAGCCCCATCTGTCCTTTCACTTTGACCAACCGGTCGATTGTGATTCCCGATCAATCTGTCATCCAAGTGGAACTTGCGACCGACAATGAAAATGTACGGGTCACTTTTGACGGGCAGGAAGGGTGTGATATGATTCAGGGAGATTTACTGGAAGTAAAAAAAGCCCAGAACTCCATTCAGCTGATCCAGATTCCCGGAAAAAACTATTATCAAACCCTGCGCAATAAACTGCATTGGGGCAGTAACGTGGCAAATATTAAGCGGTAACTTCAACACTCACCCTTGATGACACCTCCACCCCGCGACCCCCTAGCCATCAACCAAAGCATCATCGCCTGCGGTCAAAGTGTTGACATTGGCGCTCCCGTGATTCTTTGGAATGATAAGGCGGGGTTCAATTGTCCCAACAAACGCGGTCGGGAAAATTGCAGTCAGCACGATCCCGTACTCAACGACCAGCCCACTCAGCCGGACCCCGCCTACCAGATCCAGGACCCTGAGATTGCCTACCAGGAATTAAAGCAAACCGTTTACCAGCTCATTCTTCACTATGACGTGTGTTATTGCTCCTGGCAATGCCATCAGATCATGAAGGACAGTGCTTTTAAAGGAAGCCAGTTCTATCTCGATCTGGACGGGACCATTTATCAGACTTGTGATTTGTACTGGAAAACCAACACGGGGCCTTCCGATGATCGAATAGGAAATATTCGGTCTGTGCATGTGGAAATGGCCAATCTTTCGTGGGAAGCCTTGCAGGAAGAATCGGAGTTGTACAAAGTGACCGAAGACCAATACCAAAAAATAAGAGGTCAGTGGCAACTCATTCTTCCCGAAGCTTACCGGGATAAATTGAGAACACGGGGGTTTAAAGCCATCCCGGCCAGGTCGCATAAACAACGCGGATATTTCAGCAGACGCATCAATGGGACCATGGTCCGAATGTGGGATTTTACGGAAGAGCAATACCAGTCGGTCATTAAACTATGTCTGGGCATCCACAGACTGCTTCCCAAAATAAAGCTCAAAGTTCCCGACGACAAAAAAACCAACCGGATTCCCTTGGACCGAATCGGAAATTTTTCCAGATTTTCAGGAGTCCTGGGCCATTGCCACATACAACAAGGAACGTCCGGCGACCTCAAGTCAAAATACGATCCCGGTTCGGCCTTCAACTGGTCCCGCCTTAGAAAAGCGTTTTTAAAAGAAACCGGGAAAAAAGGTTGAGTTAAAACGCGAAAACCGTCCTGTACCTTCTATTGCGTAAAATTTAGTTGACCTTGCTCCCCGTTTGAGGATAGCCTTAGCGATAATATCCCACTTTGAAATAACTAAAGAAGTAACCAAAATGATGACTCCAGAAAAAAATAAATTTTCAGGTTCAAAAAAATTCCTGCAGGTTGTCCTTCTTTTGCTGGCCGGGTTGGGTTTTGTCAGTGACGGTATTGCAGAAACCTTGTACGTTAAAAAGTCCGGGACCAAGCTGCAGGCCGCCGATTCGGGTAAATCGGAGGTGATTGCAAAACTTAGTCAGGGAACCCCGGTCAGCGTGATCAAAAAGTTGAAACGCTTTTATAAGGTGTCTGAGCCAGGCGGTAAAAAAGGGTGGGTTTTTAAATTTAAACTGACCTCCAAAGCACCGGCAAATTCCGACGGTGGTGGCGGAATATTAGATGCCTTGGGCGGAAGACAGAAAATCGCCGCCAGGGAATCGTCATCAGGGTCCAGCATCCGTGGATTGACTCCTGTGTCCGAAAAATACGCTAAAAAGAGAGGCATCTCTACAGCAGATATTATGGCTGTGAAACAGATGGAAAAACTTCGCATCAGTCCGCAGGAAATGGAGAGATTCCGTAAAGAAGGACAATTAGGCGAGTATGGACAGTAGCCTTTAAACCGCATTTTTACTTTTGCGATAATTTGTTAGGTGGAATTTAAAATGAAAAAATATTTTTCAATCCTGTTGCTGGCAGTCACGAGTCTGATTTGGGTTCAATCGTGCCGCACAATTGACTCTAAGAGTGTTGGTGATTTCGTGGATAGCGTTTCGGAAAATGTGAGTGATATCGTGGCTGATGTACGGGACGGGAGAAGGCAACCGCAGCGTTCCCAGGCCGGAACAAATACTCGGACAAAACAATCTCCCCAGCAGACGGAAAGTGGTGGCGGTTTGATCGCCGTCGCTGAGTCTTTGGGGATTGACAGGCAAACGGCGAAAATTGCGCAAAAGTCAGTCGAATTGGGGCAGGCGGTGCTTCAACCGATTGGATATAAGGAAGAATTGACTATTGGCGGTTCGCTTGCCCTGGAAGCTGTGCACAAATTTGGCGGAATATATAAGAATCCAGTTCTGCAAAATTATGTCAACCTCGTGGGCAAATCATTGGCAGAAGTGTCCGAGCGTCCAGAAATCGACTACCATTTCGCGATTTTGAATACCGATCAGCCCAATGGCTTTGCCACCCCCGGTGGATATGTTTTTGTCAGCGTGGGCTTGCTCAGGCTACTGCAAAACGAAGCTCAACTGGCCGGAGTGTTGGGGCATGAAATCGCTCACATCGCTCAAAAACATGCCTTGAAAACTTTACAACGTAGTAAAATTCTCTCTGGAATGAGTGGCTTGACCATGGCCGCTCTGAATAAAGACGATGGTATGTTAAATAAGGTCATCCTGGAGGCTTCCAATATGATTTTTACTCACGGCCTGGACAAAGACCTTGAGTTTGAAGCTGATAAATTAGGCATGGAGTACGCCTACAGGATGGGCTACCATCCCTCCGGTCTAAAAGGATTTCTTGATATTCTGGGGAAATCCAGTTTGCTGAAATCTTCTATATTTTTCAGTACGCATCCGAGCATACCCGACCGCTTGCTAGGGCTCGGCCAACTTTTACCACAATATAAAGGTGTGGATCATTATCCAAGCCTCCCCACGCGGTATCAATCTAGGATAAAAGGGCAGCTGATAAAAGTTATGGGGTAACAGAAACAGGCTGGAATCTTTCGGGTTATCTTTAGTATTCCACTCTCGATATTTATTTCGGTGAAATTTAAATGAAAAATTTTTTCGCGTTTCTCACACTGGCTGTCGTGAGTCTGGTATTGATTCAAATGTCGCATCCATTCGATCTCGGTGGTTTGCTGGAAAGTATGGCCAAGCCGCCGCCCAAATCTCCGCCCGCGAAACAACAGGCGTCCCCTCAGCAACAACCCGCTGAGCAAAGTGATGAAGGGTTGCTTGGCCTTGGTGAATCGTTGGGGATTTTCGACAAGAAAACGTCGCGGATTTTAAAAAAGAGCGTCGGCGCGGTGCAGGCATTTCAACCGATTGGGCTGAAAGAAGAAAAGACCATCGGCGGTTCGCTTGCCCTTGAGGTCTTCCACCGGTTTGGCGGAATGTATAAAAGTCCGGCCCTGCAAAACTATGTCAGCCTTGTGGGGAAATCAGTGGCCGAAGTATCCGACCGTCCCGAAATCGACTACCATTTCGCGGTTTTGAATATGGACAATGCCAACGCCTTCGCCACCCCCGGCGGGTATGTTTTCGTCAGCGTGGGCTTGCTCAGAATGGTGCAAAACGAAGCCCAACTGGCGGGAGTGCTGGGCCACGAAATCGCTCATATCACCAATAAGCACGCCCTGCAAACCTTAAAGCGCAGTAAAATGCTCTCAGGCTTGAGTGGCTTGACCATGGCCGCTATGGACCAAGACGAGGGTTTGTTCGATAAGGTCATCAATGAAGTTTCCAATATTCTCTTCACTCATGGGTTGGACAAGGACCTGGAATTTGAAGCGGATGAATTCGGCACGGAATACGCCTACCGGATGGGGTATCACCCGGCGGGATTGAAAGATTTTATTCAAATCCTGGGGAAATCCGGTTCGAGTAAATCGTCAATATTTCTCAGTACGCACCCGGGGCCGGCGGAACGATTCCAGGGGCTCAATCAGATTTTACCGCAATATAAAGGAGTGGGTCTTTACCCAATCTTGGCCAGGCGGTATCAAGCTAGGATTAAAGGACAATTGTGAAAAAAACCGGAATTTTTCGGGATGAACTTCCTGGAGAGAAAAAGAGCATCGTCAATCTTTTGATGACGGGATACATCGTTGTTATTTCCTGCCTGGGATATGCCGCGTTTTATATTTTTATCCAGATGGTGCAGTTGGAGCGTATTGTCGCCACCATCAATGTCCAGACTCAAACCCAGGAACAGGTTCAATTGTTGCGAGACCGAATGACCAGAACCACCGTTCAGTTGCGCAATGAAATCGTGGGCCTCGCCATTTTTGGGACTGTGGTTTGCTTGATCGGCGGAGGTTACACGATCAACATGGTGATTCGGCCCCTGCGCAGGCTCGTCGAGTTCACTGAAAGCAACGGGTCAACCCCGCTTCCCGAGTTTAAAACCAATACGGAACTCAAGCAACTCGCCACGGCCTTAAGCGAAAAATATTCGGGGGGTGATGCCGCCGGTGCAAAAACCAAGGTCAAAGAAAACCCCGCCACTGAAAGTAAGGCCTGATTCTAAAGCCACCTCAATAAAAGTCAGCGATAAAATATTCTGGGGAGCTCTAATAATTCTATATTTTTCTTTCAGGCAACTCGCGTGCCCTTATTT
>CAYPQH010000010.1:0-25984 GCA_964412825.1 uncultured Nitrospinaceae bacterium
GCACGGTGTCCGGCGGATTCTACGACAACTATTCCACGGTCATGGGCATCGACACCATCATCCCCGTGGACGTTTACATTCCCGGCTGTCCGCCGAGACCTGAAATGGTGATCGACGCGTTGATCAAACTGCAGGGCAAAGTACAAAACGAAACTCTGGCGGACCACATCAAAGGCCCATCCATGGTCACGCCCGCCGATAAGCTTTAAGAACCGCCCCGCAACGCGGGGAGGAAAAGTGGGCTACGTTCCTTCGCTCACCGCTAAAAGCAGCATGGGCACTACGGTGTCGCCAGATAAACAGCTACGCCTTCGGCGTTTTGCTTCGCTTTTTTGTTTTGCCCAAATAGGCGTGCCTTCGAATGAGGTGGTTTCTTGCCATCAGGGCCGCTAATTTTTCAGCGGCAACGCGTAGTTAAAAAATTCCTCGTCTTTAACATACCCCAAAGATTCATAGAGTCGTTGCGCTGGAATATTTGAGATCTGAGTAGCAATTGCAAGGCGCACAGCGTCCGTTGCCTCGGCGTGATTTTTGGCGGCTGACATGAGTTGTCTCGCGACATTCTTGCGTCGATAGGGTTCCCGGACAAACAGGTCATTCAAAATCCAAATGCGCTTCATGGACACAGAAGAAAAACTTGGATAGAGCTGGGCAAAGCCTGCCATGCGGGAGCCGTCATTTGCGGTAAAAATAACAGAATCCTTATTTTTAAAACGAGCCTTTATAAAGACGAGTGCCCCTTCTATATCCGACTCTTGTCGGTAAAAATTACGGTACTCGTCAAACAGTTCGGCGATTTCCCGAACGCGTGCTGAATCGGCCAATGTCACTTCCATGATCGTTCTTCCGTTAAATTTAGAGATGTGGAATTAAAGATCCTTCAATTTTTGTTCAATCGTTTTAATGAGATCATCCGCCGTTTTTTTCTCCACAACTGATAGATTGCCCGATTGGACCATTTTTAAAATCCCCCGAAGTTTCTTATTCGTGAAATCGACCAAGTCCTCCCTGCTCTCCACCACCAGCCGGACCTCCCCTCCCGGCCCGATGAACCTTCCTTTAAGATAACGAAAATACAAACTCAAGCGCGTTTGCAGATCGTCCAGTTTGAGCTGGTACTTGAGCGTGAGCAGGGATTCTTTTTTCCGGTCGATCACATAACCCAACTTGAGGTTATCGGTCTTGCTCATCTGCTCATTGATGATGGCAAATGCTTTTCTTCGCGTGTCTTGAGAAACGTCCAAAGCTGGCAAAGGCAAAAGTTTAACAGCGGCAATCTCCAAAAGAAAAGCCCCATTGGCCATCTGCTCGCTCCAGTAAGAAGCGCGAATGGGATGCTCTTTTAAAAGCGCAGTGACTTCTCTTAGCAACGGTTCCATTTTTATCACCGCATGGGATAAAGACTGGATGTTTTCCTGGTCAAACGCATTCATGAACCATTGAACTTCACGGGAGACCTGCAAGTTTTCCTTCACAGGGCGCGCATAAAAATCCTTCAAAATCCGGGGAAATTCAGGCCGAAAAAAAGCGGTGACCACATCTCCGAAATAAGGATAATTCAATAATAAAAACCGGGGGTCCTGGCGAATATTGAGCCCATAAGCTTCCAGCTCATTCGGTGGCCCCACAAATTTCTGCGTCAAATGCAGGGTTTCATGCAGGTGGGTGGCGTTGCCATAGACCTTTGAGTCCACAAGAATCGTGCGCGGGAAAATACGGATGGTGTCGAAAGTCGTGTGCGCGAATTGCCTTGGCTGAAGCAGTGCGTTGGCAAAGGGCTGGATGATGTATTGCTTTAAAGGAACCGTGGAAATACCAGGGAACTGCTTTTTTAAACGAGCAAGGACCGTTTTCATCCGCCGGGCGGCTTTCTCCAGAAGCTCAGGGCCCTGATGGCATTGATCGCAACCGTAAGCCTTGAAACCCGGAATGGAAAAACGGGCCGTCCCCACAGCTTTTCCGAGATCAACGTCCAAGCCAAGAACATCCAGAGATTCTAAATCGTCAATAGCCCGTTTCGGCATGTGGTTGGCGATCAACCCCTGCAATTCACCGACGCCGATTTGTTTGGAAGAAGCCCAGGAAATGCTTGAGCTCAAAACAGCAATCACAAGAAAGAAAATGGCTCCAGAACCTTTTAGCAACTTCCTCCAATACATTTTTTTTCAGATCGAAAATTATTTCTTTATCAAGTTCAACCGTTGCCAGACCGTGATGACTTTGCGTCCGTTCCGGTCTTCCTTCAAACCATCCCACACCGCAAACGCCACCAGAGCGGAATCGCTACGGTTAAAGTCAATGTCCCATTTGCCGGTTTTGTGCATGTCGCGCAGGAAAACCACGTTCCAGAAACCGTCCTTCCATTCGCCATAACCTTCGACGTTTTGATTGTCGGCAGGTTGCGGAGTGACCGTTCCAAAACCCTCGGCATTGAGTTCTTCGACTGCGTTGTCCTTGGTCGCATTCAACCGGGCCACCGGGTTGGACATGAGGCCGCCGAATATCAGAGCGTCCATGTCCACCCCGCCGCCCGCATATTCCAGCTCATCCTCCGCCTCCATGGTTTCTTCAAGTCCGGCTTTCCAATGCCATATGTTGACGGGTTTGTTGCGATTGCCCATGCCAAAAAATGGTTCGTTGTGCCCGTGCGTGTGCAACGTGACGCTCCCCAGCGCAAACTGAACGGCGGCCCCATCGCGGAACATATCGGACGTCAACTCTGAAAATGCGTCGTGGGTGGGGTCCTCCCAACGCAGGCGAATCGCCAACTGCTCGCCATTATTCACCGAGGTGACATGGACCGTTTCAATCGCCCCGCGCCTGGCGGACAAGGGGCGCAAAACCAGATCCTTGCCTTTAACGCCTTCCCAAATCGGACTGTCGACATCTGTGTTCAGTTCGAAATCCACCTTATAGGAAAACAAATCCGTTTCGAACTCTGCTTTTTTGAATTCCTTTCTGAAAATAGAACGGATGTAATGGACCAGAGCCCAACGGTCCTCCTCCGGCAAATTCATATAAGACCGCATGGGCGTACCATCGAGGCCCGCAGTCACGGTCCTGAACAGATCTTTTGCCGTATGGCCGGACTTCAAGGAATTGGGATCGGTGATATTATGCACGAACACCGCGTGTTTCCAGGCGTCTATCAGTGAATCGGCCAGCTTGCCGTCTCCCATGCCCGTTTGGCCATGACAGTCCACACATTTTTGTTCGGTGAAAAGTTTTTTACCTTTAGCGATCAATTCGGGTGTCACCGGAGGCGGCTCTCCCGTCACAATTTTTCCCCCCTGCGCCTCCTTTTTAAAGCGGGGAGAAAAACTTTTTATCAGATTGATCAGCGCCCAGGTGTCTTCCGGAGAAACCGCGTCGCCCCAGGCGGGCATGGACGTTCCCGGAACGCCCTTGATGATCGTCCGGTAAAGGTCTTCATCGGTCGGCAGGGTTCCGGTGGGGGTGGTACGAAATTTGAAAATTCCCTTGCGGAAATCTCTCGGCCAGGGGTAAAGATATTCCACAGCCACCCCACCGCCGTTGCCATTCTTACCGTGACAAAACACGCACATGTGCAGATAAATATTCCGGCCACGGGCAAGCAGGGCACCTTCCCCGCTCATATCCGGTTTTTCACTGCCCATTAGATCGTGGGCTCCACGGGTGCGAAACAAACTGTCCGGCTCGCTACCGTCCGCGCCGTGATCCATGTGTCCCATTGCCCCATGATCTTGAGGTTCGACACGGTACTCATCTCCAGGCTGAACCGCTTTTTCCGAATGGTTCATGGCACCGTGGTCCATGGGGTCCATCGCCCCATGATCCTTCTGTTCCATAGACGGCTTCGGCTTTTTAGCGGTGTCCGCGCTGGCCGTTCCTGCAAGCAAAAACAAAACCGCAAGGCAGACAACGAGCCCGGCGGCAGAAAAAATAAACCGGTCAGACCGGATCGAAAATTGGGTGCTGTATTTCATGGTTCGTCCTCAATCAGAAAACAAAGGTTCCCTTAATTGTATTGAAGTTTTCCAGAATCCTATTTACCCGTTCGGACCAGTTTGACGCCCTGATCCAGGTCTCCCAGGTCTTTCAGGTTGAAATAATTCTCCTTATGGCCCAGCCCGAAATACCAGACATTGTCCAGGCCGCGTTCGTTGCTGGTCCATAAATAATAACTGCCCTTGTCCTTGAATTCGCCGGGCAAGCCAATTTTTTCCCCATCCTTACTGCTCACGGGTCGGGACGCGTCCCACAGGCCATTCAATTCTTCCAGAGTGGGGAGCCGCCAGTCGCTGTGACCGGCAAGGTTTTGCGCGTTTTTTGCATCCATATATTCCAGAGCCTCATACCAGTTGAGCCCCTTCTTGAGCTCGTGATACGAATCGGCGGTCTGCCACATCAATCCAGATTGCCGGTCCACAACGACCTCGCCCTTATTTTCAAAACGGGAAGCGGCCAACGCATCCTGAAAGAAAGCCGGAACACAAAAAACGGTGGTGAAAAAAAATGCGGTAAATAAAATTTTGATCGATCTTGATGCCACTGAAGAAATGGAGAAACTGTTCATACGAGACTCGTGATCCAATTAAATTAGCAAAATTTTCAATAATGACCGGAAGGCTATAACCCATTATACCCAATGCCTTCCGGGAATTGAAACCAAAACCTTGGCCCCGGTTTCGGCCCTCGATTCGCCTTTGTTTTCAAAACATTCCACCCGATTGCAGGAAAAACGTCGTTCATTTTACGGAAACTTGCTTTCGAGGTCAGGGCCAGGTTTTGCTAGTAGGATAGGCAGGAAAACAAATGGTGAGGAAAATTTTTGTGTCGGATCATATAATGATAAGATCACGATCCTTGATTCGACAATATTAAAGAATGTGACCACCCAAACCCCAAATTTAAAACCATGCTGGAAAATTTATTTCAAGCCATCGCCGATTTTATGGAAACTTTGCCACCGCTCCTGCAATTAATGGCAGGCGTTTTTCTCACCATCGGCTTGGTGAAAGTTTTTTTGATGATCGTGAAATTTGCCGAATCGAAAAGCGAAAATAAAAAATAGCCAGCCTGACGCTGGACCCAGTGTTAAAGTGCGCTGGGTTTTTGAGGAATCAATAGTTTTTCTATAATCCCAGGCTCGTGTGTCCCTTCGGCAAGAAAGCTAATGAAGAGGATATTCCAAGCGTCAGACTCCAGCTTCCTCCCCGTGTAACGGAGCCCTCGCAAAAGCGAGGTTATTTCTTGAAAAATGTGTCCAGGGTTTGGGAAAACCAGCTATCGGGTTTCTTTTTTCTCTTCCTCTGAGTTTTCGGCAGAAGAGCGGTGTCCCCCAATCGTTCCAGGCGGGCATTTTTGGTTTTCGACCTTCTTTTTCTTTCCAGGCGTTTTCTTTTCTCAATAGATTTTTTCCGCAACTTCGCTTCTTCTCTCACGGATCTTCTGGAAGGTCGTTTGACCATTTCGGTATTTTTGTTTCCATTCGGTCCCCAGAATTGTGCAAACCCTCGCAAGCCTTTATGGGCTTTTCTGGTTTTCCTGGCCACCTGGATCAACTCGAAATTTTCATCGAACACGTTGGTCACAAAGGGACCGGAACTCGGACCCGACAATACCTCAGTCGGCGAATTGCTGCCGTTCACGGAGGGTGTGTTGCCGCCGAAATAATTTTTTTCGATACTATTGACCACGTTCACGGTTCTGGCAGTGGATGCCTCCGACAGGGTTATTCCCAATCCCTCCAGAATCCGTCCACTGCTATCCTGGTTGGTGAATGTTTGGGTTCCATTGGCCGTATTGGCATTGGCTTCACCCGTCAAGGCTCCAAGATAAGAAACCGTGACGTTTCCCGTACCGGAATGGTTGATGTTGACGATATCCAGACCGTCGGTTTCAAAAATATTAATCCCCCCCGCACCCGTATTATTGATGTCAACCGAGGCAACTTTTGTTTCGATTGGGTTTATCGTGGTGCCAAACCCTGTAACACTGTTCACCACCAGGCCGCCATTGGGCGCGCTGATATCTAAAGCACCCGTCGTGTCGCCGTCAAAAATGCCACCACCGGAAGACGTGAGCGAGATGGCCGACGCCGCTAAACTGGAAGAAAAAAGACCTCCCGTCAAGGTGATGTCATCAACCGTCGTCAACGCAATTGTCCCGCCTGCGGTTTGATTGCCGCCCACGATCAACCCGTTCCCACCCGCAACGTTCACGACCATATTGCCGCCAATTGTAGAAGTCGCCAACGTCAGAGCGTTGTTGGTCGAAAGAGTCGCGTCGCCTGTGCTATTCAAACTCACGGCTCCCGTGAAACTGTTTGCCGTGTTGGTTAGAGAGACTCCCGTGGTCCCGGTAAAACTCGATGAACCTGTCAGAGTGAGTTGCCCCCCGCCGGCATCGGAGACGGTTGCGCCGGAATTCACCGTCAAGTTGCCGAAAGAGGACAGATTATTATTGAAGTTGACATCGGACCCCGCCTTAGTGGCATTCAGCGTTGTGGTGCCTGCGATGTTGTTGCCAACCGAAACGCCATCTACCGAAATCGTGCCGTTGGTCGAGTCTCCGATGCTCAGATTGCCCGCTGTGATATTGTCCAGCTCGCTGTCACTTAAGGAGAACGTTCCCGCTCCGGCTCCCAAACCGATCGTCCCGCCATTGGACGCAAGTAACGTCGTCGTGCCGGTGCCGCTACTCAACGATCCGGTCAATGCAATGTCCTTACCGGTGACCGACAGGGAATTATTACCGGTCGACACCGTTTTGCCGGACGCGACTGTGAAAGTCCCCGTCCCATCATTATCAGAATCGGCATCAAAAATACCCGCCGCAACCGTCGTCAGGTTTTCAGAAACGGATATGCCGTTTTGGGCGTTCACCGTCAGCGCGTTGAAGGTGGATTGAGTGCCTGAGAAAGTCGCCGACGACCCACTCTTGGTGGCGTTCAGTGTCGTGGTGCCGGCAATGTTGTTGCTGTTTGCCGCCGTGACGCCATCCACGACGATATTGCCGGTGGTGCTGTTGCCGATGGTCAAACTGCCGGCGGTGATGTTTTGCAGTTCCGCGCCGCTCAAAGAAAACACTCCCGCTCCCGCTCCCAACCCGATCGTCCCACCGTTCGATGCAAGCAGAGTCGTCGTGCCCGTGCCGCTACTCAACGATCCGGTCAACGCAATATCCGCACCGGTGATCGACAGAGAATTATTACCGGTCGACACCGTCTTGCCCGACGCCACCGTGAAACTGCCCGCTCCATCATTATTAGAATCGGCGTTTAAAGTCGCCGTGCCGTTGGAAGTAAAATCATCGTTCAAGGTCAGGCCGTTGGCCGAACTCACCGTCACCGCCCCTTGTGCTGTGGTTCCCGTTGTGGAGGTCAACGAAAGTGTTCCGCCGGACGACACGCTGATACCATTCGCTAAGGTAATGGTTGTTCCCGCATTTAAACTGGCGTCGCCCGTTGAACTGAAATCACTGTTCAAGGTGATTCCCTGGCTCGACGTCAAGGTGGTCGCTCCGGTTCCGGTGATGCTTCCTGTGCCCCCGCTCAATGCCAAATTGCCCGCGTCTGTTGTCACTGTTGTATTGACCGCAACGCCGTTTCCACCGTTTGCCGTCAGCGCGTTGAAAGTCGACGCCGTTCCACTGAAAGTCACTGTTTTACCGCTTTGAGTCGCGTTCAGTGTCGTGGTGCCGGCAATGTTGTTGCTGTTTGCCGCCGTGACGCCATCCACGACGATATTGCCGGTGGTGCTGTTGCCGATGGTCAAACTGCCGGCGGTGATGTTTTGCAGTTCCGCGCCGCTCAAAGAAAACACTCCCGCTCCCGCTCCCAACCCGATCGTCCCACCGTTCGATGCAAGCAGAGTCGTCGTGCCCGTGCCGCTACTCAACGATCCGGTCAACGCAATATCCGCACCGGTGATCGACAGAGAATTATTACCGGTCGACACCGTCTTGCCCGACGCCACCGTGAAACTGCCCGCTCCATCATTATTAGAATCGGCGTTTAAAGTCGCCGTGCCGTTGGAAGTAAAATCATCGTTCAAGGTCAGGCCGTTGGCCGAACTCACCGTCACCGCCCCTTGTGCTGTGGTTCCCGTTGTGGAGGTCAACGCCAGCGTCCCGCCTGAAGTGACACTGATACCGCTCGCCAGAGTGATGGTTGTTCCTGCATTTAGATTTGCGTCTCCCGTGGAACTGAAATCACTGCTCAACGTGATTCCCTGACTCGACGTCAGGCTGGTCGTGCCGGCACTGTTATACGAACCGGCAAGAACCAGGTTTTTTCCTTGCAAGGTAATATTTCCCGTGGTTGATTCGATGGAACCCAGGTTCAGGTCCCCTCCCGTAGCTGTCAATACTATGTTTCCAATTGTTTTGATTTTATCGTTTGTGTCCTGAAAAGTAATGCCTCCAGCACCCGCGGTCATGATGAAATTTGCAGTTCCGCTTATATTAATGCTGAGAAGGTTGTCCGAAAGGTCATTGAGTGTGATCGAATTGGTTGCAATCAACTCGAGATCGGTCGTACTCAAATTCGCTTCCAGATTTTGCTCAGTAAACGTGAAGGTGACCGCCCCGCTTCCCGAACCATCTGCGATGATGATGTCTTCCGGGTCCAGAAGAAGCTTTCCCCTTTTACCGTTGGCGGCGGTCGTGTCCACTCTGCCTTCAAAAAATAATTCCTCTTTGCCGGAGACTTCGACAAACCCGCCGTCGCCCCATTCCCGTCCGCCGCGCGCGTACACCGAACCAAAAAACCGCATGCGCCGATCGGCCCAGAAAATCGAGCGTCCGCCGTGGCCTGTTGAAATCGCATCATTAAAGATAGACACGTCACGGCCCACATTTACTGTAGAAGCAGTGGGATAATCACCCAACCCCTGATAGTCGCCGCCCACCAGAATTTCGCCGCCGCCCGCATCTCCAGAGGCGTTCAAAAGAGCGAAATCTATCAGCGCGATATCATCGCCAAATACGTGAATCGTGCCGCCGGTTTCCCCCGTGCCGAAGCCTGTTGCATCCAACGTTCCGGAAACCTGAACCAGCCCTGCATCGCCGCCCCGCAAAATGATTTTGCCATTTATATTTTCCGCAGTTCTGGCCTGGATGATCCCCGACATGTTGATGACCTGATCCACCACACCACTGGCGGCGTTGACATTCAACAGGACCGTACCGCCATCGGCGAATATTTTCCCACTATTTGATACTAATGACGTGAGAGCTTTTCCATCCAGACCCGTCACCTGTTCCACGATTTGACTGCCGAGACCAAAGTTGACCAGTTGATCGCCATAGAGATCGAGCGTGAATGTGTTGCCCGATGCCAGGCTGACACGGCCCAGCCTTGCGTTGATGATCCCCTCATTTAACACTCCGGGCGCGACCAGCGCGACCAGCCCGCCCTGGGAAGCGGTGATGGTGCCGCGGTTGACCACGGTGCCGTTTCGAGGCGAGGGAATATTGAAATTATAATTGCCGAGCAAAAAATCTTCGTTGCGGATGTCGCTGGTGGTCGCCAACAGGCCGTTCACGTCTATTTGCGATCCGGCTCCAAACAATATTCCATTCGGGTTGATCAAAAATAAATTGCCGTTGGACGTTAATTTGCCCAAAATTGCCGACGGTTCGTTTCCGGTCACCCGGTTGAGCGTCACTCCACTGGCGGATGGAAGTATAAAATCCACCCGCTCGGTGGAATCAATACTGAAACTGCGCCAATCGATGATGGCTTTATCGGTGGATTGCTGAACCGTCAGGGCGTTGGGCGAGGATTCGTCGAAGGTCACCGACCCCGCCTGTACGGTGGGGTCCGACGGCAGGGCGTAGAGCAGGGACGGGAAAATACCCAGCAGATAGGTCATGAACGAAACCATGAAAATCAGCGCGTTTCCGGGTTTACGGGGAGTCCCGAACACCGGTTTCCTTGGCCCGCAAGGCGGCTTCGTCGCCTGCACAACGGGCTTAAAAAGGTCCGGAAACATTTGCTGGCTTTTTTGTATCGTGTTCATAGTGTCATGTTCAATACGTTGCCGATAAACTGAAAAACACCCTGGGGTCCTTGTTTTCTTCGGAGGCGACCACCCGGTTCAAGGGCTTGGCGAGCTCCAGATAACCTGAAATATGCTGGGTCAGATTAAAGCGTGCGCCGATTCCGGTGGAGGCCAGTTCCTGCTGTTTGCCTCTGGTAGAAGTCTGAACCCGATTCCAGACGGAACCGTAGTCGAAAAAGGCATAGGCTTGCAGACTGCGCAAAAATTTCATTTTCACATCGAACGCCCGCTGTAATTCCAGCCCAAGGGCCAGGCCCTGATCGCCGGTGATTTCGGACGGATCATAACCACGGCCAAAAGAAGTTCCGCCGGCGCCGAATTCTTCCGAGGCCAAAAGTTTTTCAAAGGCGTATTGCCACGATAGGGAGCCCAAAAGCATCCACGCGGGCGCCAACTGCTGGAGCCGTTGCAGTTTTCCCGATATTTTGGTGAAATCACTTTTGCCTTGGGAACGCGTCAGGTTGGGGGAACCGGATTCCGTGGCATCGAGTATATTGAGGCCCTGGCTGATATCGAAGCTGATCAGATTGATACCGCGATGCCGGTCGGCGTAATCGTAAACCACCCCGAATTTAAGAATACGCAAGCGGTCTTCCGAATCGAGGCTTCCCAGGATATCCGTTTTGGAGTTTCTAAGAGTGATGCCGAACTGCCCACGCAGATTCTCGCCCCGGGACCGAATGAACGGGTGGTTCAGGCTAAAGGAGAACGCCTGGCTTTTCCCTTCCACTTCGAAAACTTCCAGACTCGACCCCGGTTGGGATTCGCTGAATGCTCCGGAAAGACGAAACGTCGTGCCTTCGTTTGAAACCGGGGCTTCATAAAAAAGATTAAAATAATACAGTTCCTCCGGGTTGCTGGTGACAACGCCCTGTATTCCGATGCTTTCATAAAACCCTAAAAGGGAGTTTTCAGTCACCCCGGCAAAGAATTGAAATGGCCCGTTGAATTTTGTTCCCCGGTTGTCGACTCCGGCGTGCGCGTTGAACGGTTTGTTATCCAGGATGAGGGTGAGATCGGATGCTCCCGACTGGTTTTTCGACGGAGTCAAAACAGATTTTACGAATACTCCCGGCAGGTCGTCGATCAGCAGAAGGTAACGTTCCAAATCTTTCGCGTGCAGGGGCCTTGATCTCAGGAGGCGTTTGCGATAGGCGTTCATTAGTTTTTTAGGCCCTTCCAAACGTCCCCGGACGCGTATCTTGTCGATATATCCTTCCATGATATCGATACGCACGAGGCCATCTTTGATTTCTTGAGGCGGCACAATCGCCTTGGTCAGGATATAGCCGGCGTTGCGGTATTTTTTTGTGATGGCGTCGGCGATTTGGTATACATGGTGCAAAGAAATTCGCTTTCCCAGGAAATTTTTGTATAAATGAAAAAACTGTTTTTTCCTGAAAACCGTCGCCCCCTGAATGACCAGGCGGGTCAATTCGAATTTGACCTTTTTCAATTCTTCGGGATGGAGCGGGATCAGGGTGTCCGGTTCCACGGGGATGATGGTGGATTGAGGACTGAGAGGTTTTTCCCGACTTTTAATAAACCGGTCGGGTGCCGCTTGCTTGAATACCCGGTCGCGACTCTCGGGGGTGATCTGCGCATTTGCGTCCAGCAAAAACAAAAAGACCCCAATCACGGTCCAGCCAATCAACCGCATTAATTTTGTAATCTGTTCAAAATTCTTGATGGAATAAAGTCCTCTATTGTCAAACACGCCTTCGGCTTTGCTTTGAGGGGCCGGCCGGATTATTTTTCGATCAACATCTTATCGGAAGGGCAAGAGACTCTCTTGAGTCACTAACTTATTCAATAAAAAAGCGTTAGCAACGATTTCTGGACATATAAAGCAAACTCAATGCCAAACCGAGCCTTAAGAGACGGCTATTTACCTTATTGATTTAAAAGAAGTTATTATTTTAGGTGGGGTTGCTCCTCAGGAGCGTTCTGGAAAGGGGAAAATAGTTCCGCCTGGAAGGGTACAATTTTTCCTGCGGTTTTCAAACTCAGGGGTTTTAAAAACAAGCTATTACGCCAAACTTTTTTTGCCCTATAATCAACCTGAAATTGCAAGTGCCACCAACCTCTAATGGGAAGGACAAGATAACGATGGACGAACTAATAAGCTTGAATATGTGTGACTTCTGCTCCCGGGAAATCGAAACCTGTGGCGCCAAAAAGATCCGCGCAAACGAATTTATCACCGACAAGGGCAAATTAATCAACCCGGACGCTATCATTGCCTGCGACAAATACGAGAGCCCGGTGGAGGTTCTAAAGAAAAAATTTCACTGAATCCGCCGGTGTTGCCTATTCAGGTAAGATTTCCTCACTTCCGTTTCCTTAATCTACTCTAATGAGATGCCCCTTAATTAATTGGCACTTATTGCCTCCACAAAACCTAACTCATTGTTTTTCCGCCATTTATTTGCCATCCGGGTTTCGCTTTTCAAAGCTCTCTGAATGTTGACAGAGATGTAACTTCGGCTTGACCGGTACGTGATACCCAATTCCTATACTCACATCATAACTTTTCAGGGTCGGGACACGACACACCCTAGAGATCCAAAAATTTATTTTACGGAGTGAGGAATCATGCAAAACGAAGAAGAATCTAAAAGAAAATTAGTCGAGTTTTTGTGGGTGGAAATAAATCGCGCAATCATCGGCTCTCAGGACGTTAAATCCTGCATAAAAATCCTCAAAGATTTGGATTTGCTCGACCATGTCGAAGATTATAATCTGGTATTGGATGTGCAGGCGCTGATCGATTTGATTCAAAAGGACGACAAAAAAGGAACTCTGCCGACCAGCGAAGAGATTCGGGAAAAAAAACGCCCTTCCGATCTTCGGCAAACAAAATCGGCCTCCGACCCAAAATCCAACGACCCGGTCCAAACGATCGACGGGAAACAATTGTCCGAGAACGAAGTTCTCTTCCAAAAACATCTGGAACGAAATTTTGATGAAAGCAACTGGCTCAGAAAAGCCGGCGTCCGGTTTCTTAACTAGTCGGCAGTAAACGGTTTGGCTCGCCAGCGACGCCAAGCTCCCCTCAAGAGGGAGATGTCCCGGCGGCATGAAGCATGCAGTAAAATATCACCAGCGTCAGGCGAACATTTCATCCCCACTATAGTGGGGCGGGGCCGACACAAAAATCAGTCGCCCACTTCCCGGACCTTGTCGGCAATGATGACCACGCTGTTTTTGTTGACTGCGAGAAATTCCGCTTCGTACATCAATCTTCCTGTGACGATATGGAAAACTTTGGCTGAAGTCACGGGGATGAAGGGTCCACTGTCCTGATTCAACATATCCAGCAACCTGTTTTGCGGCAGTTTGAATATGGTCCCAATGATTTTTTCGTTGCCGGTGCGGATGATCGCGTCAATTTTTTCTTTTTTTACGATGCCTTTATACGCCATTGAACTGTCTCCGGAAATTTACAGGTGGCATTCCAACCATCGAATGTGAGCCGAGTTTAACCCTTGAAACCCACAAAAATCCACCAAAACCTTGAACCCTTTTAAACCATCGGAACCCGTGACATGACAAGAAACCGGGGCGTAAAACCCCGGCGACAAAAATTTACAAAACAGAACCTGTGTGCTAGGATTTTGCTCCAGGAAAATAAAAATCGGGACCTGATTTTTTTCTTGTCCGGCGCTTCCTCCCTTCAAATCCAAAAAAATATTCCATGAAAAAACAAAAAAAACAGCTCGACTCTTTCCCGCTCAGGCTTCAGGGAACCGACGGCATCCGCCGGGAAGTCCGACCTGCGGCATCCAAAGAATTCAAAGGCCTGACCCCTTTAGAAGTTTTTTTAGAGCGGGGCTTCATCACGGAAGATTTCATGGAACTCTACGCATTTGCCTATGTGGGCCATTTAATAAAATCCGGAAAAATGCGTCCGCGTGAAACCATCGTGGTGGGCTGGGACCCACGGGACGTGAGCGGAGATTTTACTGGAGCGGTGGTGAAGGGAATCAGAAAAGCCGGAGCCACCGCGCTGACTCTTGGCATCGTGCCCACACCGTTGGTCCCGACTTACATGCTTTATAAAAACGCGAAAGCGGGCTTCATGATCACCGCCTCCCACAATCCCAAAGATCAAAACGGGATCAAAACTTTTTGCGCCTATCGCGGCATGAAGCTCCTCCCGGAGAACGACATCGAACTCACTCTGGCCATCCGGAATGTGGATCACGCCAGTTTGAAAAAGGCGTCGTTAAAAGGAACTGAAAAGGATTGCCGAAACGAGGCGTTGGAACTGTTCAACCGGTTCACCCTGCACCCGGAAAATTCCTGGTCCGACCCGGACGCTACGAGTTTGAATCCCTACAAAAAAATCGTTTTAGTGGTCGATCCCGCCAAGGGATCGCTCTCAAAAATGGCGGCGGATGCTTTCAGGTCGGCAGGGTTTGGCCGGGTGATCGAGATCAACGCTGAACAGGACGGCAATGTAAACTTGTGGAGCGGTGTCGGCGATCTCGAGGGACTGTCGATCATCACCTCTCAAATGATCGACAAACGGACGGGGCATTTTCGCAAACACAAAGCTGTGTTGAAACTTTTTCAGTTGGGAAGAAAACTCAAAACGGAAATTCTGGCCGAAAAAAAAAGGGTAGCGGGAGCTGTGTTCGACGGCGACGGAGACCGGTTTTATCGGTTGGAATACGACCCCTTCAAGGACGCGTTGCTGGTTTTGAGCGGCGACGAAACGGCGTTTTTACAGGCCATGTATTTGATCGACCGCGACCCGAAGCGCTATAAAAACGCCTTGTACATCAACACGGTGGAAAGCGACCTCAACGCGGCGGTGGCGGCCAAACAACTGGGTCTGAAACCAAAACTGGCCGCAGTCGGCGACAAATGGATTTTACTTCAAATCGCGTTCATGATGGTGGAACTGCGCTTGAAGGCTTTGAAAAAAATATCCAAACAGGAACTGCCCGCCACGCTCAAAAAACAGTGGGACGATATCCGAAAAAATGGCGTCCTGAACGTGGACGCGTTTCAGAAAATAGAATCCGAGATCGACACGTTAGAGAAAAAATACCCGTCCGCCAAGCCTTTCGACGCGACTGGCTTCCTGCCATTCGCCGTGGGAAGTGAAGAAACCGGGCACAACATCACTCCCGGATGGCTGGACCTGGACAACGGAAAACGCGTGCCCGTGTTTTTCGGCAACGGTCTCAAAAGCGCTCTCAACACCTTCGCCGCCACCGAACACCTTTTCAAAAAAAAGGCTTTTCGGGCTTATTTCTCCGCCATCCACAGACCGTTCAAACCCGGATTCAAAGGAACTTTTTACGTCTACTATGTAAAAAAAGAATTGTTCCACAAAGATTCCGCCATCTGGGAAAAAATCAAACGCTCCCTGTTGGACGATGCTAAAACCATTGGGTTTAAAGGACGCGTCGTCAACTTCCCGGAGGACCCGGACATGCTGTATATTGCCCTGACTCCCACTGACGGGAAAAGCCCGACGGCGGGCATATTCGTACGCAATTCCGGCACCGAAAATAAAATCAGCGTCAACTTAAGAGGCAATAATAAAGACGCGCGCGCGCTCAAAATAATCGGCGAGAACGCCATTCGGCTCCTTTTGGGGACGCTCAAAGACGTCGAGGATCATTATTACAAACTGGAACTCGATGTTTTGAGTCAGGTGGCAACGGGCACCGTGCCGGACGGACAGTTGATTCTGGAAAAGCATTCCCACAATCGCATATTAGCCGAAATGGGCAAGCAGAGCCTTATCGAATTGACGGCGAAAGGTTACCGCCTGACCGCACGCGGAAAATGGTATATTGCGTCCAACGCTGAAAACTCAAAACAACGTCCGTAGACAACTGAAAATTCCCCCATGATCCCCATTGAAAATTTTTTCACGCATCTAAAAAATTTCGCCCACGCCGAAATGTTCGAGAACATCGAATGGCCGTGGGAAGCGCTTAAAACTCTCCACAAAAACATCGATTCTATTTTGCAGACAAATTCGCAAAATGCCAAATCTCTGGATGCATTGGAGGGAACCTCCGTTTCCGACCCCGGCCTTTGGGAAAACGGAAAAATCGGCAAGAGCCTGTTCGTCACTCAATGGATCGAGCTGAAAACATCCGTCCTGATAAAACCTTTGGGCATTTTGATCGGGAAAGGAACCATTCTCGAACCCTCGGCCATCCTCAAGGGTCCGCTGGTCATAGGCCAAGGGTGCGAAATCCGCCAGGGCGCTTACTTGCGCGGCAATGTGATCGTCGGCAATCATTGCGTCATCGGGCACTGCACGGAGATCAAAAACAGCATCGTCATGAACCACAGCGAGGTCGGGCATTTCAATTATATCGGCGACAGTATTTTAGGCAGTCATGTGAATATGGGGGCCGGGTCGCGTCTGGCCAATTTACAGTTTCGTACTGCGGAACAAAAGGAACCCGAAGTGCAAATCTTCCCTGAAATACCCGCCCGCATCGACAACAAAACCATTGCATCAGGGCTCAACAAGTTCGGCGCAATTCTGGGCGACAATGTAGAAGTCGGATGCAACGCGGTGATTTGCCCTGGGGCTCTGGTGGGAAAAGACAACTGGATCTACCCCAACTCCGTCTTGCCCAAAGAATATTACCCGCCCAAGTCCATCCTTTCGCCAAACAACAGAGAACCCAAAATTGCTGGGGAATAATAAGGGGTTTTCAATAATTGCGATGCACCACTTACTGCTTTCACTTGGGAACTTAAAGAACGTCCCAGGTGAATTTTCCTATTCCACTGCCGGCAATTTTTATCGTGTCCCCTGAGACAAGCGGACCCACCCCCGAAGGCGTGCCCGTATAAATCAGATCCCCCGGTTGCAATGCCCATATGTCACTCAGGTATTCAATGATATATGGAATGGAATAAATCATTTGCCCCGAATTTCCCTCTTGACGAAGCGCGCCGTTCACCTCGCAGGAAAAAGCAATGTCATCGAGGTCGGTGGAGTCACCTAAAGGAACGAACGTTCCCAAAGGAGCGCTTTGATCGAAGGCTTTGGCAATTTCCCAGGGCAGTCCTTTTTTCTTAAGAGATGTCTGCACATCGCGCAGGGTGAGATCAACGCCAAGGGAGAGCCCGGCTATGTGGGATCGGGCACTGGTTTCCTTGATATTTCTTCCTCCCTGCCCTATCAGAACCACGAGTTCCACCTCATGGTGCAGGCAGGTTCCGTGTACGGGAAGTGCAATTTTTTCCTGCGGCAAAACGATACAGGAAACCGCTTTCATAAAAATAACCGGTTGCTCCGGGTCCTCGTCTTTAAGCTCCTTTATGTGCTTGCGATAATTTTTTCCCACACAAAAAATCCGTGAAGCCGCAATCTCTCGCCCGCCAACCTGAAACACCTGGGACATAATTCACCTTGCTCCATTTTTCAATTCGTCTACCAGGCCGCCGATGGGTTAAAGGACCCGCCACCCGGTCTGTATCCCGCCCATCCGGGAACAGTTCCATCCTGGCAACCCTAACATACTGGTAAAACCCATTATCCCTTTTGCGAAAATGAAGGTCATTTTTTTCTGACCTGCATTTCAGGGTTTACCGACTCAGTGTTTGCTGTGTTGCGGAGTTCGGAGGTGACAACTTTATTTTATTTTCAATCATCTTCGGCATCCCGATTGGACCGACCAGGGTGCGGGTCGCCTGGAGAGAATCAAAACCACCGGTTTTGCAAAATTATTATTTGGATAGATAGTCTAGTGTTGTAGTATTGGGAACGGTTTGTTGCGGATGATGCGGATGGTTGCAGGATGCAGCATAAAACTGGGCAAGCGGGAGTGATGAAACTGGTAGACATGCGAGATTTAGGATCTCGTGCTTCACGGCGTGGGGGTTCGAGTCCCTCCTCCCGCACTCGCTACCCGCGAGGGGGAGTTTGCTCACGCCGGGCGGTGCTTTTTGGTTTTGGTTCGATCTTTTTACGTCAAAGCGCACTCGCTGACGCGAGAGGCGACTTGTTCACGACGGGCAAGGCTTTTTGGTTTGGGCTTGATTTTTTTTCGTCAAGACGCACTCCTTAATTAATGAAAAACGATAACCATTGAATACGTTTTAGGAAAGTTATGAACATCGAAATTGAAGACGTAGATTCCTGCAACAAGAAAATCAAGTTTGATATTCCTTATAAGGACTATCAGCAAAAGGTCAATGCCTATTACAAGACCCTGGGACGGGATGTTAAAGTTCCCGGATTCAGAAAAGGCAAGGTGCCGCAGTCTCTTCTGGAAAAACAGTTTGGCCCCCAGGTCAAACAGGAAGTGCTCA
The DNA here is from genome assembly GCA_964412825.1 of uncultured Nitrospinaceae bacterium. Classification (GTDB taxonomy): domain Bacteria; phylum Nitrospinota; class Nitrospinia; order Nitrospinales; family VA-1; genus JADFGI01. The sequence goes on from CAYPQH010000010.1 coordinate 18,351, forward strand.
CCAAACTGATCAGCGACCGGGTGATGGAAGCCATTCAGGAAAAGGGCCTAAGAGCGGTGAGCCAGCCAAACCTGCTGGAAGTCCACGCTGAAGAGGGCACCGACATCAATGTCTCAGCTTCGGTAGAAGTTTTGCCTTCGATTGAACTCAAAGACTACACAAGCCTTGAGCTCACGGTGAAGGTCGCTAAAGTGACCGACGAAGACGTGGATCAGGAGATCGAGAGTTTTAGGAAAAACAAGTCGGTGAGCGTTCCGGTGACCGACCGGGTTTCACAAAAAGACGACTTCATTAAAATCGATCTCAACGGATTTCTGAACGGCGAGCCGTTCGAAGGCGGAGAGGCCAAGGATTACATCATCCAGCTGGGAACCAACCAGCTTCTGGAAGATCTGGAAAAAAATCTCCACGGCATGGCGATCGACGCAACCAAATCGGCCAAAGTCAAAATCCCTGAGGATTATGGCAACAAGACCATCGCCGGAAAAGAAGTGGATTTTAAGATCACCTTGAAAGGCATTCAGGTGAAAGAACTGCCGCCCCTGGATGACGAATTCGCCCGCAGTCTCGAACCTGAAAAAAAATACGCCAGCCTGGACGACCTGAAAACCAAATTACGCCAGGACCTTGAAAGTCACGAGAAAACACGGGCCAGAAAACAGGCGCAAAATGAGATCGCGGATAAAATAACCGAAATGAATGCCTTCAATCTGCCGGAAGGCCTGATTCATGAGCAGATCAAGTTCATGGTCGAAGACGCTGAAAAGAAAAACAACCCCGGAAAAACCAAAACTCATGATCACAGCCACGATCACGATCATGACCACGACCATGACCATGACCACGGAGAGGAAAAGAACTCCGAGGTGTCTAAAGACGATCAGGAAAAATACCGCGCCCAGGCGCTCAATATTCTGCAACAGGAAATCGTGATCGACAAACTGGCAACCACTCTGGAAATCAATATTCCTCCCGAAGAACTGGACGCCGAGGTCAATAAATTCATGCAGATCATGGGCGGTGGCGACCTGAAAAAAATGAAAAAAGAATGGGAAAAAACAGGCGTTCTGGCCAAACTGCACAATCGGATGCGTAAAGAAAAGACTCTGGAAACCGTCCTTGACAAGGTGAATGTCACGGAAGAAATGGTTGACAGGAAGGATTTAATTGCAGATAATTAACACTAGAGGAAACCAACCATATCTGGTTATATCTTAACGAGTTACACGTTTTCAACTCGCGTATTTTCCGTTACCCCCTTTTAGAGAGAAAAAGAGCCCAATATGAGTGAAATTTACAATCAACTGGTGCCCATTGTTGTAGAACAAACAAGCCGAGGAGAACGATCTTACGATATTTATTCTCGTTTGCTCAAGGACCGCATTATTTTTTTGGGAACGGCCATCGACGATCACGTCGCCAACCTGGCCATCGCCCAGTTGCTTTTCCTGGAGTCGGACGAACCGGAGCAGGATATCTATTTATACATCAACAGCCCCGGCGGGCACGTGAGCGCAGGGCTTGGCATTTACGACACCATGCAGTACATCAAGCCGGACGTCCAGACCATTTGCATGGGCCAGGCTGCGAGCATGGGAGCGTTATTGCTGGCCGCGGGCGCCAAAGGCAAACGTTTCGCTCTGCCCCATTCCAGGATCATGATTCATCAGCCGAGCGGCGGGTTCCAGGGTCAGCACTCCGACATCGAAATTCAGGCCAGGGAAATCTCCAAAGTCCGGGAAGTTCTGGATGGCATTTTGGCAAACCATTGTGGGCAGGATGTTAAAAAAGTCAACAGTGACACCGAACGCGACCGGTTCATGACAGGCGAAGAAGCAAAGGCCTATGGGTTGATCGACAGCGTGATCTCCAAACGAACGGAATCCAAAGACCTGGCCGGTTCCAAGGCCAAGAAAAAAGAAAAAGACGATAAATAATCTCAGCTCAAGAAGCAGACCGGCTGAGGCCCTCGAAAAAATATCCATGAGAGGAATTAATGGCTAAGAAAAATTCCACAGCAGGCAATTACAGATGTTCGTTTTGCGGCAAGAGTCAGGAAGAAGTTAAAAAACTGATCGCCGGACCCACCGTTTATATTTGTGACGAGTGCATCGAACTGTGCAATGAGATCATGGTGGAGGAGTGGGCACAGGAGAAAAACGAAGATTTTCAGCACCTCCTGAAACCCAAGGATATCTACAAACACCTCGACCAGTACATTGTCGGCCAGGAGCTGTGCAAAAAAATCCTGTCCGTCGCCGTTCATAATCATTTCAAACGCGTGGACTCTACGGTGGACATCGATGACGTGGAATTACAAAAGAGCAACGTGCTCCTCATCGGTCCAACCGGTTCAGGCAAGACCCTGATGGCGCAAACGTTAGCGAAGGTTCTCGACGTTCCTTTCACCATCGTCGATGCCACCACGCTCACTGAAGCCGGTTACGTTGGCGAGGACGTCGAAAACATCATTCTCAAACTCCTGCAAAGCGCCGACTACGATGTAGAAAAGGCAGAGCGCGGCATCATCTACATTGACGAAGTCGACAAAATATCCAGAAAATCCGAAAACCCGTCCATCACCCGCGACGTTTCGGGCGAAGGCGTGCAACAGGCGCTTTTAAAAATAATCGAAGGAACGACCGCGAGCGTGCCTCCGCAGGGCGGACGCAAGCACCCGCACCAGGAATTTTTACAGGTCAACACCACCAACATCCTGTTCATTTGCGGTGGGGCGTTTGTCGGCCTTGGAAGTATCATTAGGAACCGAATCGGCAAAAAATCGCTGGGATTTGGCCAACAAATCATCACCAAACGGGAAAAAGAGGACGAAGACATCCTGGGAAAAACCCATCCCGAAGATCTGCTCAAATACGGGCTGATCCCCGAGTTTGTGGGGCGGTTTTCCGTAGTCGCCACTTTAAAGGAACTCAGTGAAGAAGCTCTGGTAAAAGTGCTGACCGAACCCAAAAACGCACTCACCAAGCAATACCAGAAGCTGTTTGAATTTGAAAACGTCAAACTGAAATTCACCGACGGCGCCATCCGCGCGGTGGCGAAAAAAGCGATCGGTCGCAAAACCGGGGCCCGTGGCCTGAGAGCGGTGCTCGAAGACACCATGCTGGATATCATGTTCGAAATACCCGGAAGCGATAATATCGAAGAAGTGGTTATCAGCGAAGAGGTGGTTCTTAAAAATGAAAAACCCCTCCTCGTCTATCATAAACAGAAACAAGCAAGCTAATGACAATCGAAAAACTTGAATTACCCTTACTCCCTTTGCGGGATATCGTCGTCTTTCCCTTCATGGTCATTCCCCTGTTCGTGGGACGGGAAAAATCCGTCCGGGCGCTGGAAAAAGCCATGGCCGACCAAAAGCACATCTTCCTTTCGGCTCAGCGCAACCCCGCCAACAACGACCCCACTCCCAGCGAAATTTACGAAACCGGGACGCTTGCGAATATTCTGCAAATATTAAAATTGACCGATGGAACCATGAAGGTTCTGGTGGAGGGGATACAGCGCGGCCGTATCAACTCGTTCACGGAAAATCCTGATTTTTATCAGGTCGAGGTCATCAAAATCCATGAAAACACTCAGTTGACCGCAGACATCAAAGCGCTCATCAGGGGCGTCGGCAACGTATTTGAACAATACGTCAAGCTGAACCAGAAAATTCCTCTGGAAGCCGTGTCCGCAACGGCCAATATCACCGAACCGCATCGATTCGCCGACACCATCGCCGCCTACATGGTGTTTCAAACCACAGACAAACAGGACCTTCTGGAAACGTATAATCCCGTCGACCGGTTGAACAAGCTGATGTCCACGCTCAAGTCCGAAATGGAAGTGTTGAAAATCGAGAAGCGCGTTCACGGTCGGGTCCGCAAACAAATGGAACGCAGTCAAAAAGAGTTTTACCTGAACGAGCAAATCAAGGCCATTCAGAAAGAACTTGGCAAACGCGATGAATTCAAATCGGACATCGACGAGCTGACCCAGAAGATCAAAAAAGCCAAGATGCCAAAAGAAGTCAACGATAAAGCCATGAAGGAACTGCGGCGGTTGGAACTCATGCAACCCATGTCCGCCGAAGCCACCGTCTCCAGAACCTATATCGAATGGCTCGTCGATCTGCCATGGAAGAAAACTCCCGGTGCTGAAAAAATCAATCTCGATCACGCCCAGAAGATCCTGGACGAAGACCATTACGGGCTGGAAAAAGTCAAAGAACGCATCACCGAGCACTTGGCGGTTGTCAAACTGGTCAAAAAAATCAAAGGGCCCATCATTTGCCTTGTGGGACCGCCGGGCGTAGGCAAAACCTCGCTTGGCAAATCCATCGCCAAGGCCATGGAGCGCAAATTTGTCCGCATCTCCTTAGGCGGCATCCGCGATGAGGCGGAAATTCGCGGCCATAGACGAACCTATATAGGAGCCATGCCCGGAAAGATTGTTCAGGGAATAAAAAAAGCCGGCGTCACCAACCCCGTTTTCATGTTGGACGAAGTGGACAAAATGACCAGCGACTTTAGAGGCGACCCTTCCTCCGCCTTGCTCGAAGTTCTGGACCCGGAGCAAAACACCAGTTTCAACGACCATTATCTGGAAGTGGATTACGATCTTTCCCACGTTCTGTTCATCTGCACCGCCAACGTGCTGCACACGATACCGCAGCCCCTGCTCGACCGGATGGAAGTTCTGCGTCTGCCGGGATACACCGATCAGGAAAAAGTCAAGATCGCGGAAAAATTCCTGATCCCCAAAAAAATGCGGGAACACGGCCTGCTCAAAAAGAATCTCGAATTTGGCAAAAATGTGCTGGAGAAAGTCATCCGGGAATACACCCGTGAAGCGGGCGTCCGCAACCTGGAAAGGGAAATCGCCACCCTGTGTCGAAAAGTGGTCATGGAAGTGGTCAAGCAGGGGAAAAAATTCTATTTAAAACTGATCCCCTCGCAGTTGGATAAATACCTGGGCATTCCCAAATTTCAACCCACGGAAACTCTCGAGAAGCTGGACACCGGAGTGGCCATCGGCATGGCGTGGACGGAATTTGGCGGGGAACTGCTTTATATCGAAGTCACTGCCATCCCCGGAACCGGAAAACTGGTCCCGACTGGAAAATTGGGCGATGTCATGAAAGAGTCCGCCCAGGCGGCGATGACCTATGTCCGGTCGCGAGCAGTGGAATTGGGGCTCACCAAAAACTTTTATCAGAAAATGGACATCCACATCCACATTCCTGAAGGTGCTGTCCCCAAAGACGGACCGTCGGCGGGGATCGCCATGGCCGTGGCCCTGATTTCCGCGCTGACCAAAACCCCCGTCCGTCATGGACTCACTATGACCGGGGAATTGACCCTGACGGGGAAAGTGTTGCCCATCGGAGGATTGAAGGAAAAAATTCTCGCCGCCCACAGGACCGGCATCACCAACGTCATCCTGCCGAAGGACAATGAAAAAGACCTGCAGGATATCCCGGCAAACGTCCGCAAGGCGATCACGTTTCATCCCTCAGCCACGATAGACGAAGTCATAGCAATCGCGTTTGGAAAAAAATTCAAGCTGAAGGGAAAGAGAAAACCCGCCGTTAAAAAATCTAAAAACCCCGCCGCCTCAAAAAGGCCATCCGTTTCCACCCTCAATTGACTCGCTCCCCAGAGCGGGGAGTTTACTCACGACATGCCGGGTTTCCCGGGGGGGGTTCCGTGAGCATGTGGTATTTTACCGTTGCCTTCATGCCCCTGTGATATCCTCTACATTAGCTTTCATGCCCCGAAGGAGTAGAAGGGGTATGTGTGATGTCCTCTTTGCTAACCTTCATGCCCACACACAAGGGGTGAGAAAAAACGGGGCCTTAAGCTTATCCACCCCGTGTAACGGGGCGCGTAGCGTCAGGCCCAAGCTTCCTCCCCACGTAGTGGGGTCACATATCCGGGTCGAGGTTTTCGTAAGGCGCGTCTTTTTCTTCCTTGAGTGCCAACACGATGTATTCATCCGTTGACGAAAGTTTTTTTAAGGCACCAAGAAGCGTCACCGCGTCGGAAAGAAACCTCGGTTTGCTGTTCGCGTCCACTTGCCGTGTCGTCAATTCGGCGTACAAATCGATCAAGGGCGTTGATTGGGCCATCAGGCCTTCGATGGATTTATAATCGAGATCGCGCTTTTGGTTTTTCTTCCAGTATTCAGCATACTCCAGCCAGATGTCGATATCCTTCGGCGCTTTGCCCAAGTCTAGGAATTCTTCGATCACTGCTTCTTTGCCTTTTTGGGAAACCTTACCCGAAATAACCCGCGCGATATTATTCTGCGGCAGACCTTTGGCGGTTTCACAAAGATGGCTCAGGGCAAATATCAGTTTATTGATCCGGCTGTCGATCTGCATGCCCTTTTCTGAATGACCACGCACTTCAGACGACCGTTCAAACGCACCCCACATGCCACCGGCTTGTTGCACACCGGTTCTTTTAAGGTCCAAAGACTTCAACAAAGCAAAACAAGAAGCGGTGTCTTTCACGGAGCCTTTGACATCTGCTGATTTTGTTTGGGCCAATTTTTTACCCAGGGCCTCATTGACTGGAAAATTCGTTTGAGATTCATCCTGTTCAGCAAAAAAGACACCCGTGGTTTTTTTCACTGTTTCCTTACGCACCCAGGTGTGTTCCCTTGGCGGCAATTTAACCGCCGGTTCTTCCTGAATCTCTTCAGCGCAAGCCGGTAAAGCCGCCAGCACTATGATTAACAACATTACTATTGTAATTGAGTTTTTAGACATATCGACCTTCCTGACAAGTTTTAGTATATGTGTAACTCCTGTTTATACACGAATTCCAGGGAATTTTCAGAAAATCCCTTGCCCCAATCCCTTTCATCTCAATTGCAGGCAATATTGTCCCCCCTCCCATCCTTCCCTTTAAATAGCGTGATTTGAACCCCATTTTTGCCTTTTTTGCGAACGGCCTTTAGGAAAGTCTGAAAAATGACGATAACTGTTTAAATTAATTGGGATTTCTAGCTATGACGAAAACAAAAAACCTTATTTACTCGCTCCTCCTCCTGCTTTCGTTGACCGCCTGCGAAGTCAAAATGGCTCCATCGGATGGCTGGTCCACCTGGTTTAAAACCCAGTCAGACTCCAGTTATTACAAGGGGAAAGCGGAAAGTCTGGTCAAAAAACTGTCCAAAGACACCTTCGAATACGAAATCAACCGTGTAGCAGTGATCGACCCGGTCAACGCAGAACAGAAGTCTCCTATTCTTGGAGAGTATATTTCCACCCGGGTGGTCGAGGCCATTGCCAAAAAAAGGGTTTTCAGGGTGACTCAAAAGGGGGAAGTCGACGATGTTCTGAGCAAGCTCAACCTGCCAGCCTCTTTCGCCTATACGCGGGCGGAGCTCGAAAGGCTGGGAAAAGCTTTAAACGCCCAGGCCATCCTGACCGGAAAACTGACGGATTTAGGGACGAATCTCGACGTTCATCTGACCCTCATCGACATTGCCAGCGGCGAGGTCATCGCGTCTGCAACAGAAAGCCTGACCCGCACCAAGTTTGCCGTGGAATTGATGCGGCACTACTGACCCCGCTACGCGGGAGGAAACTTGGGCCTGACGCTACGCGAGGCCCTGGGAAT
>CAYPQH010000011.1:0-24789 GCA_964412825.1 uncultured Nitrospinaceae bacterium
CGGGATTCTGGCTAAAAAAGTCTGCCCTGAAAAACAAGAGCATGCAGAACGGACGGCCCGGCTGTGCAAGGCCGATCTGGTCAGCCAAATGGTTTATGAGTTCCCTGAACTGCAGGGAATCATGGGCGGTTACTATGCCGCCCATTCGGGCGAATCTGACGAGGTGGCCCAGGGAATCAAGGAACATTATCTGCCGGCGTTTGCGGGCGACACGCTTCCTGAAAGTCCTGTTGGGGCGGTGGTGGCCATCGCCGACAAGCTGGACACGATTTTAGGGTGCATCGGGGTCGGCCTGATTCCGACCGGCTCTGAAGATCCTTATGGGCTCAGACGCAACGCCCTGGGCATTATTCAAATCGTCCTGTCCAGAGGCTGGCAGATTTCTTTACACGAATTGATCGACTCTGGGATCCGGCAATTAGAGAAAAAAATCAAACTGTCACCAGACGAAATCCGTCAGCACGCGGTGGACCTTTTCTCCCAACGTTTCAAAAGCCTGTTGACGGAAGAAGGATTTCCCTACGACGTCATCGACGCGGTATTGTCCACGGGAATCGACTCCCTGGTCGATGTTAAGAAAAAAGTCCGGGCGCTTGCCGATTTAAAAGAACGCTCTCATTTCGAGCCTTTGGCTGTGGCTTTTAAGCGCGTGGTCAGTATTCTGACCGACGACGCTCCGGGAGAAATTCAACCCGGTTTATTGACCGACCCTGCCGAAAAGGAATTGCACGCCCAATACGTCAAAATCAAGGGGCCGGTGCAACAACTGGTTTTGGATAAGGAGTTTTCACAAGCTCTCGAAAAAATTGTCGAGATCAAAGACGCAGTCGATGATTTCTTCGACCAGGTCATGGTGATGGTGAAAGACGACGCTTTGAGAAAAAACCGCCTCCACCTGCTGTATGGCATTTCCCGTCTGTTTGCCGATATCGCCGACTTCTCCCGAATCGTCGTCAAAGGGACCTCGAGAAAATAACTTTTTCCACGATCCATCCGTTTGCAGACAAACAGGCCGAATATGGGAACCCGGAATTTATCAAATCGTCAGGTTTCTGTTAAAAAAAGTTGAAAACGAATCAGGGTTCCGATACGCTCCTTAGCTCGCTAACACTGGGGATCTACAGCGCTTTGCATTTTCAATCACGTCATTTCAGGCTATTATAACGAAATGGAAAAAAGATACGTTTACTCCTTCGGCGAGGGTCTCGCAGAAGCCACAGCTGACATGAAAGACCTCCTGGGAGGAAAGGGAGCGAGTCTCGCAGAAATGGTCTCTTTAGGCATTTCTGTTCCACCGGGGTTCACCATCACCACAGAAGCCTACCGGCTTTTTTTCGATTCCGGCAATCGGTTGCCCCACAAACTGTGGGCTGAGATTTTAGAGCACCTGGGAAAACTGGAAGACCGGCTGGGGAAAAAATTTGGCAATGCCTCCCACCCCCTGCTCGTTTCCGTACGCTCCGGGGCCCGGGTCTCCATGCCGGGGATGATGGACACGGTGTTGAATCTTGGCCTCAATGCGGAAACCACCCAGGGCCTTGGGCGTCAAACCGATAACACCCGCTTTGCCTTGGATTGCCATCGCCGTTTCATCGCTATGTTCGGCAATGTCGCCCTGGGCATCGACTCTCTTAAATTTGAGACCCTGCTCGCGCAGAAAAAAAAACGCTTGAACATTCAATTCGATAACGACCTCACCCCTCAAAACCTCGAATCCATCATCCGGCAATTTCGAGCCCTCATTATAAAAAACATCGATCAAGAGTTTCCCGACACTCCCACTGCCCAGTTGAAACAAGCCGTGCAAGCGGTATTTCTTTCCTGGAATACGCCGCGCGCGGTCGCCTACCGAAAGTTGAATCACATCCCCGACGACTGGGGAACGGCGGTCACGGTGCAGGCAATGGTCTTCGGCAATATGGGGCCTTCCTCCGCCACCGGCGTGGCGTTCACCCGCAATCCGGCAACGGGGGAAAAGAAGTTTTATGGAGAATATCTGATGAACGCCCAGGGCGAAGATGTGGTCGCTGGAATTCGCACGCCCCACCCCATCGCCCTGCTGGAGACGGAAATGCCGGACGCATACCATTCCCTGGCCGGCGTTTACCAAAAACTGGAAAACCATTATCTCGACATGCAGGACCTTGAGTTCACCATAGAGAACGGTCACCTGTACATGTTGCAGACGCGCACCGGCAAGCGAACGGTTTCGGCGGCGATTAAAATTGCCCTGGACATGGTGCAAGAGGGAGTGATCAGCAAGCAGGAAGCCTTGATGCGAATTCCAGCGGACCAGATGGATCAGGTGTTTCATCCCATGATTGATCCGAAAGCCAAAGTCAAGACACTGACCAAGGGCCTTGGAGCCTCCCCCGGAGCCGCCACGGGTAAAATAGTTTTTACGCCGGAACGAGCTCAAGAGCTGGCCGGTAAAAAAGAGCGCGTTATTCTGGTGCGCATGGAAACTTCTCCTGAAGACTTTCATGGGATGAGCGTGTCCCAGGGAATTCTAACCGCCAGAGGGGGAATGACCTCCCACGCCGCCGTGGTCGCAAGGTCCATGGGCAAACCCTGCGTTTCGGGCTGTGCCGACCTCGATGTGAATGTTAAGAAAAAAAAAGGCTCTTTGAATGGAACACCGATCAAGGAACTTGAAACCATCACGCTGGACGGAACCACGGGCCAGGTCATACTGGGGACGGTCCCCCTGATCCGCCCCCGTCATACCAGCAACATCACCCGCATGATGAGTTGGGCGAGAGAAATCCGCACCTTGCAAGTCCGGGCCAACGCCGACACCCCGCACGATGCTTTCGTGGCGCGGGATTTTGGCGCCCAGGGCATCGGCCTGTGTCGGACCGAGCACATGTTTTTTGAGGCGGATCGAATTCTTCTGATGCGCAAGATGATTCTGACCGACGACGCCAAAAAGCAAGCGGAGACTCTTAAAAAATTGCTCCCCATTCAACGCGGCGATTTCACCCACATCTTCAAAGTCATGGAAGGACTGCCGGTCACCATTCGCCTGCTCGATCCACCCTTACACGAATTTTTACCCAACACGACCAAAGAGATAAAAATCCTGGCCCGGGACATGAAACTATCGCAAACGGCGCTGGTCAAAAAAATCGTCTCCATGCGGGAGACCAATCCCATGCTGGGTCTGCGCGGTTGCCGGTTGGGCATCGTATTTCCCGAGATTTATCGCATGCAGGTTCGGGCGATCATCGAGGCCGCCTCCAAGCTGGTCAGGAAAGGCGTGAAGGTTTATCCTGAGATCATGATTCCTCTCGTCGGACATGTCAATGAATTCAAAACGGTTCGTGATGAGATCGTGGCCGTGGCTGAGGAGGTCATCAAAAAAGCCGAAGTGAAATTGTCTTATAAAATCGGAACCATGATCGAATTGCCAAGGGCTGCAATCACCGCCGATGAAATTGCCCGGGAAGCTGATTTTTTCTCCTTTGGAACCAACGATCTCACCCAAACCACGTTCGGGTTGAGCCGTGACGACGCTGGAAGTTTCCTTGCAGACTATCTGGAAAACGGGGTGCTGGAAAAAGACCCCTTTGTGACGATCGACCAGACCGGCGTCGGCTCCCTGGTGAAAATCGCCGCCCAAAAAGGCAGGGCCGTCAACCCCGACCTGCATCTTGGGGTGTGCGGAGAACATGGAGGCGATCCGGCCTCTATTGAGTTTTTTCATACCCTGGGGCTCGATTATGTCAGTTGCTCACCTTACCGGGTTCCCACCGCCATTCTGTCAGCGGCGCAGGCTTCTATCAAACATCGCTGACCAGGCTTGTAATGCCCTCAGGCCTTGAAACCACAAGCGTAAGGTCGGACAAGCATTTTTTCACCCTCAGAAAAAGGTGGTTGACTTCCCTCAAGTCTATTATTCATAATAACCCATTCTATCATTAACTTGAGCCCACTCCGGTCTGTTTGCACCGCCGGATTGACGTCACTTGCACAAAATTGGAATTTGGCTTGGATTGGCCTGTTTCAGGGGCATCCTGTCAGCAATTAATTGGAGAAACCAATGAATATCGCAATCACGGGGATCACCGGTCTGGTGGGTTCCCATTTGATCAAACAGTTGTCTGGCGAGGGCAAAGATCATAATATAAAAGCCCTGATTCGGGAAGACAGCATCGTCGACCACTTGAAACCTTATGAGGATGTGGACTACATCATCGGCGGTCTCGAAGACAAGGAATCGCTCGCCAAACTGGTGGAGGACGCCGATACGGTGATTCATCTGGCGCATTTCCCCGGTCCCGTACAGTCAGTGGACGAACTCGTCCGGGTCAATGTCAACGGCACCTTCGATTTACTGGAAGCATCCAAAAAGGCGAAAGTGAAACAATTTGTCGTCATGAGCGCCTGCACCGTTTTTGGAGAAGTCTTACCCGGCGTCGACGATTCTCACCCCATGGATGAAAATCATCCGGTGCGTCCCAGCAGTCTTTATGGAGCCATCAAGTCTTCCATCGAATCGTTTAGTTTGAGTTATCTCAAGAGCCGGGCATTCGACGTCACCATTTTACGTCCAGTGACCATTTACGGTGTGCGTCCGGCGATCGACAAATCCGAATGGTTCCAGACGGTCGATTTCCTCGCCACCAACTACAATGTCGATCTCAAGGGAAGCACCAAATACGTTTCCGTGGACGCGGTTTGCCAGGCCATCGAAAAGGTTCTGGGTAATAAAGAAGCGGCGGGAAAAACCTATCACTTGATCGACGGGCACATCCACAATCTGGATCTTGGAAAAATGATCGCCGAGACCATCGAATCGTTTGGCGAGGCGGAAGGGATCATGGGCGAGAAGGGCGTGCCCATGTCCAATCAGGCGGCGAAAGATCTGGGAGTCGAATTCAAAGGTCAGGAAGGCATTGTCGAATACATAAAACTTCTCCATAAACTGCAAACCGAGTACGGCGGAGAACGCTCTGTCCAAACCTGGTAACTCCCCGCCACGCGAGGAGGACCCGTAACACGGGAGGAAAAAAATTTTTAACTATGTTGTCATCGCAAAGTTTTATCGACAGCTTGACGGAAAACGGATTCAATTTTTTTACCGGCGTTCCCTGCTCTTTGCTTTCCGGTCTGATCTCCTGCCTGGATGCAACCCAAGAGGTGTCCTATATCCCCGCTGTTCGTGAAGACGCCGCTGTGGGGTTGTGCGCCGGAGCTTATATGGCGGGGTCTAATCCTGTCCTGTTGATGCAAAATTCCGGTTTGGGTTATTGTTTGAACGCGTTCACTTCGTTGAACCTGATTTATAAAATTCCCACTCTGGTGATCATGAGCTGGCGGGGATGTGGCGGCAAGGACGCTCCTGAACATATCATCATGGGCGAAATCAATGAGGATCTTCTTAAAACCGCCGGCATGGAGTACGCGGTCATCACTCCTCAAAACCACGAAGACGTATTGCAACAGGCGATTGGAAAAATAAACGCAGGCCTCCCGTTCACCCTTCTCGTCAAGAAAGGAATATTCGATGAAAGGCACTGAAGCGTTTCAGGAAATAATTCCTTTGCTGAAAGACGAACCGGTGGTGCATGCCAATGGATTCATCTGCCGGGAATCCTTTCAATTGCAGGACCGACCGGGGAATTTTTATATGATCGGGTCGATGGGCTTGGCCTCCGCCATTGGCCTTGGCGTGGCTCTCGTCAGACCGGACAAAAAAGTCATCATCTTCGATGGTGACGGCAATGTTTTGATGTCGATGGGGACACTTGCGATGATCGGGGCAACCGCTCCTAAAAATCTGGTGCATGTGGTTTTCGACAATCAGGTTTATGAGTCCACCGGCTCTCAAAGGTCTTTTTCGGCGTTGGTTCCGCTGGAGGAAGTGGCTAAAAGTTCAGGCTATAAGGTGGCGTTGAAGGCAACGAAGAAGGAGGACATCAAACCGGCTTTTGAGAAATTGATGGCGGGCGATGGACCGGGATTTTTACTGATAAAAGTGGAGCCGGATTTTGACCCTCAAACAGGCCGGGTCACGCATACCCCTCAAGAAATCAAGGCCCGGTTCATGGATGCCCTGGGCCCCAAGTGAGAAGGCCAAAGGAACCGGGGGTTTTTGAGACAAGTACCCCTGGAGGCTCGATTGCGACACTCCTTCAAGCTCTCGCCTTTGGACTAGATCAATTCTTCGGTCGAATTATTTTTAGGAGCGATATTCTCCACTCCGTCGCGGATGGCATTTTTCAGGTGAAGCTCATCCTCCGAAGGAATTTGCTTGATCACTTCCCGGGTTTCATTGTCAACGATTTTCAACACGACATCGTTGGAGTCCGTCAGCGATATTTTGCGGCTGTTCTCCAAACCCGCATCGCCGCCTCCGGTTTTAGGACGGTCCGCTTGCTGGACAACGTTTTCAGTTGAAGCCTTCGGCGATGAAGCCTCCCGGGCTACCTCTGGAGCACTGCTTTCCAAAGCGTTTTTGGCCGCTGGCGACAAGGACACCGTGTCTTTAGGTGCCGATTTTACCTCGGCTTTTGGTGGACTGGCAACCGGTTGCGCTGAAGACGCCGATGGTTTAGCCGTTTGAATGTCGGGTCCCTTTACGGGATTGATTGATGAACTGTCCATAATTTTTTTCTCATAATACCAGGGTTAATAAAAATTTTTGTTTTTTCGCTATGAATCGTTGAAAAACCAGCCTATAACCCGTAATTGACTGTATCTATTGGGGTTAAGTATCAACAGCTCGTATAGATTAAAACCCTCGCATCCTCTTTAACGGCAATCCATAGGAATTCTTTAGCAAGAAATAATTTTTTTTAGAATTATTTTCCTGACAGAAAACCTAATAGGTGGCAAAATTATTGCAATTGCGCGACTTAAGGCCAGGATATTAATTGAACGACCGGCCTTCAGAATGTATGATGATCGGTTTGAAACTCCTCAGACGAAGGGCAAGGACTTAGTGTCGGCCCTGATTTTCTCCTCCCCGACAGGGGACAGAAAAATATCGAATTATTAAGGACCTTCTGTAAGTAAATATGAAAGATTTTGCCAAAATACTGAAATACGCGCTTCCCTATAAAAAGAGCCTGGTATTTGCTTTTCTTTGTCTGTTGCTCACTTCGATGATCAACCTCGTATTGCCGTTGATCGTCCGTAATATGATAAACGCGGTGATTGTGCTGAAAGACAGCGGAATATTGAACACGCTCACCCGCGATCTGGTTCTCATCATTCTTTTCCAGGCGGCGTTTGCGGTCACCCACAATTATATTTTCGGGTTTGTCGGGCATCGGATGACCACCGATTTTCGCATCGAATTTTTTTCGCACATCCAATCGCTCTCGCTACGGTTTTTCAACAATCGCCGGGTCGGGGAAATTTTGTCGCGCATGAGCAATGACATCACCGTCATCCAAAACGCCCTGGTCACCATCCCCGTGGCCATCCTGAGGCAAACCATCACTCTCCTGGGCGGGCTGGCGATCATCTTTTATTTGAACTGGAAACTGACCGGATTGATCCTTCTGGTTCTGCCCCCCCTCATGCTGTTCGCGCGCATTTTCGGCAAACGCCTGCGCGGATTTTCGGAAAAAGTACAAGACAAACTGGCCAAGGCGTCGGTGGTGCTGGAGGAGGGAATCTCGTCCATCAAAATCGTCAAGTCGTACACCCGTGAGGCGCATGAGCAACAGAGGTTCCAAAAAGAAATCGAGACCGCCTTCGAGGAATCGGTACGCAAGGTCAGAATATCTTCCTTTTTTGGCCCCTTCATCCTCGGCCTCACTTTTTTGGTCTCCGCTCTGTTGGTTTGGTATGGGGGCAATCAGGTCATGCAGGGGGTCACCACCCCGGGTGAACTGGCGGCATTTTTCCTCTACGCGCTCATCATCGCGGGCCCGATCGGCACATTTGTCCGCATTTACACGCAGATTCAGGAAGCGCTTGGCGCCGTAAGAAGGGTCTACGAAATACTGGACACCGAACCGCTGATCAAGAGTCCTGAAAACCCGATTGCCATTTCCAAAATCGCAGGCAAGATCGAGTATGAAAATGTCAGCTTCGGTTACCGGGAGGAATCCCCCGTTCTTAAAGATGTGAGCTTTGAAATATTGCCCGGCGAAACCGCCGCCCTCGTCGGACCTTCCGGCGCCGGAAAATCGACCGTCATTCAACTCCTGCACCGGTTCTTTGACCCCGACAAGGGTTGCGTCAAACTAGACGGCCACGACATCCGGCAATTGGGTTTGAAAAATTTTCTGGAGCAGATCGCGCTGGTGCCGCAGGAAACCATTTTGTTTGGAGGCTCCATCCGCGAAAATATTCTTTACGGGAAACTGGACGCCACGGAAGATGAATTGGTCTCGGCGTCCAAATCGGCAAACGCACATGAGTTCATCCTGCAACTGGAAAAAGGCTACGACACCCTGGCCGGCGAAAAAGGCGTCAAACTCTCTGGCGGAGAAAGACAACGGATCGCCATCGCCCGCGCGCTTTTAAAAAACCCCAAAATTCTGGTGCTGGACGAAGCGACTTCCGCTCTCGACAACCGGTCGGAAGCGCTGATTCAGGAAGCTCTGGACCGGTTGATGGCGAACCGAACCACCGTCATCGTCGCGCATCGGCTGAGCACGGTTCGCAATGCGGACAAGATCATCGTCCTGGACAAAGGCTGTGTGACCGAAGTCGGCAGGCACGATGAATTGATGGAAAACCAGGGTCTTTATTACGATCTTTACACCCTCAAAATGATAGAAACCCCGCCGGTCGAAGCTTGATACTGCGGACTCCACTTCATCTTTATGAATAAAATAAAATTTTTGTTCGCCATTCACAACCATCAACCGGTGGGCAACTTCGGGCATGTGTTCGAGCAAGTCTTCAACGCCTGCTATCGGCCTTATTTCGAAGTTCTCAAGCAATTCCCCGAAATCAAGACGGCGGCGCATTTTTCCGGTCCGCTCCTGGAATGGCTGAAACAAAACCGCCCCGATTATCTGAAAATGTTGCGTGACATGGCTGAGGCGGGCCAACTGGAAATCCTGAGTGGCGGGTTTTACGAACCCTTGCTGTCCACCCTGCCGGAGGAAGACGCCATCGGCCAAATCCGCATGATGAACCAGTTCATCGAAACGGAATTCGGTTCTGTACCACGCGGATTGTGGCTGGCAGAGCGCATCTGGAGCCCCGAGCTTCCAAAAATCATATCCAAAGCGGGCCTCGAGTACACCATCGTCGACGACACGCACTTCAATTATTCCGGCCTGGAGGAAAACCAGATACAGGGGTATTACATCACCGAGCGCCTCGGCCACCCCTTGTTTGTTTTTCCCATCAGCAAAGAGCTTCGTTATGGCATTCCCTTCAAGATGCCCGACGAGACACTTTCTGTTTTACGCCGGGCGAAGGACGAGCTTGGGTTTCAGGGCATGACCTATGCCGACGATGGCGAAAAATTTGGCAGCTGGCCGGACACCTACGATTGGGTGTACAAGGAAAAATGGCTGGAGAAATTTTTCACCGCCCTCAGCGAAAATTCGGATTGGCTCGAAACCCTCACCTTCAGCGAATACATCGACCGGCATTCCCCGTCAGGACGTATTTATCTGCCCATGGCGTCCTACGACGAAATGATGGAATGGTCTTTGCCAACGAACGCCGCCTTGAAATTTAAATGGCTGAAAGAAGAGTTGCAATCGAAAGATGTCGCTGAAGAACGCTACAAACTATTTTTGCGCGGAGGCCAGTGGGATAATTTTCTGACCAAGTACGAGGAAAGCAATCTGCTGCACAAGAAGATGTTGATGGTCAGCAGGCAGGTGCAACAACTGTCTCCCAAAGATCAGGAATCGAGCGGCGCCTTGAAGGAACTTTATCAAGGGCAGTGCAACTGCGCCCAATGGCATGGTCTGTTCGGTGGGCTTTATCTCAACTATTTGCGCCACGCCCTATACCAGCATTTGCTGGCCGCCCAGAACATTGTCGATGCAATAACGGGTCATGATTTCTCCCACGAAACTTTTGATTACAATCTGGATGGCAAAGACGAAGTCCTGATCCGCAATCCAAACATGAACGTCTGCCTTGCTCCCGCTTATGGCGGGGCGCTGATGGAGATCGATTACCGCCCCAAGTGCTTTAACTTGAGCAATGTGCTCAGACGACGGGAAGAAATTTATCACAAAACGATTATGGAGTCCCAACATTCAGAAAACAGCGACCAAGGCCAGCCGCAGTCCATCCACGACCGCATCAAATTCAAAGAACAGGATCTGCACAGCAAAATTTTTTTCGACCGCTGGGAACGCTACTCGTTTCTCGATCATTTTATCGGCCCCGACACCACGCTTGAAGATTTCAAACAATGCCGGTTCGAGGAACAGGGCGACTTCGTCGATCAGACCTATGAAAAAAAATCTAACAACTCCGCGCAAACGGACAAAAATTATTCAATCACAATGACCCGAACAGGCGTTGTGACCCAGCAGGGCAACTCCCACCCCGTGAAAATCGAAAAGACATTTATCTTCTCCAAAACGGATGCGCATATTCAGGCGCATTATAAAATCGACAATGTGAGTGACGTTCTTTTGAACTTGTGGTGGGGAGTGGAATTCAACTTCACTTTACTGGCGGGAGACGCCGAAGATCGCTATTACACTTGCCCCGGTCATTCTCTTGAGTCCGCCCGATTGATCAGCGAGGGCGCGCTCGATCACGTCGAAAGTTTTGGCATGCGAGACGACTGGCACAAGTTTCAATTGTCGGTGGGCTTCCAACCCGCCGTATCATTGTGGCGGTTTCCCGTGGAAACAATTTCGCAATCGGAAGACGGGTTCGAACGCACTTATCAAGGCTCCTGCCTGCTGATGCACCGGAAGTTGGAATTGCTTTCCGGCCAATCGGTGGAACACGACTTCACGCTAAAAATCTCTCCGTCCGCACCAGCGTGACGCTGGACCCGATACGAACGTGCAATGGTTCTATGCTTAACCGAATTTTTTACAGTGCGAGAATTTTTACCCTGGTGGTTTTATTGCTGTCCCTGGGCATGGCGGGTTGCTCAAGCGACACCGAACCCCCGCTTCCGTTGCCTGTCGGCGCGGAACCTTCTGCAAAACTGCGTAACGACCGGGGAATAGAACATTATCAGGCCACCCGCTACATGGACGCCCTGCTGCAATTCATGCAGGCCCACTCCGCCGACAAAACAGCGGGCGAAATTCATTTCAATATCGCATTGGCTTTTCACAAGCGCGGCAAGTCCCAAAAGGCGGCGGAGCATTTCAAACTGGCGATAAAGTTTGCTGAGGGCAATGAAAAAATTTTAACGTCCAAACTATTGAACCAATACCAGGAAACCGAATAAATCACCGGCTATTTGGCCTAGGACACGAGGTTTTCATGTTCTGTCAGGATTTCTTTTTCAGTCACGGTTTCCAGCACGCGATGCCCAGGCTCAAAGAAAATGCTTTCGCCCTTCAATTCTTTTCCGTCGGCAAAAAGAATGCGCAGGGAAAAAGTGTCCGCGCCATCGTTATGAAATTTGACCGCCACCTGAGCCCCCGCAACGATCCCCCGAAGGACAATATTTTTCCCGGATTTTTCTGTTTGCAATTGAACGGACTCTATAGATTGACCGCTTTGGTTGAACACGACCACTTCTACATTGGGTTGGCTGTTGCCTAAAAAAAACAGCAGACCGAGTCCGACAACGCTTACAGAAATGATGATCCATAAATAATTCAAACCAGGCTTCATTAAGTGAAATCCTTGACGTGGGAATTAAAAAGTTTGATTGCGGAGAACCTGATAATTTTTCTCGGCAGGTTGTTTCAGGGTGAATTATTCTAACATTTATCTATATCAAAAAGTGTCGCCCCTGCCCGAAACCGTGTGATTTCGTTTTTAACCCAATTTTTCAAGAGTTTAAAAGACAGCCGCCGATGGAATTTTGCATGAGATAAAACTCAGGTTTGCGAAGGAAAATTTTAGAATAAAAAAGGTTGGAATAAAAGAAATATTGAGCGTATCTTAACTTACGAATTTCATTTTCAGCGCGGCTCTTTGCAAGCGGAGGTGATTATGAAAAAACCCATCCAAAATTCTGATTCTTTTCTTAGCTTTTTTCCTGAAGAAGTTCCTGTTGAGTTCAAATTTAAAGAAAAAGAAATTGTTGAACACTTCAACAGTGATTTGCATGATGACGATTCCGTCATGATGGCCGAAATCTACGGCGGCGATTTTCAGAAAGTCTGGAAAAAAACCCACAAAAAATGGTGGGCTTAGTTTGCCGATCCAGAGGTAAAAACCGGTCCTGATTCTCTCAATCGAAACCGAAGGATCAATGCCCTTTGGCCAACGCCCCCGGTCGGCGTGGGTCGGAAGCTCCGTAAAAACCGGTGGCGTTTCTGAGGGTGGATTGGGTGGAGCCGATGGGTTCTGTACTCGCAACCCGATGGCCTTTATCTGTCAGAGCCCGCAAGGTTTCAGGGTTGAAGCCGGTTTCCATTTCCAATTGATCCGGCAACCACTGATGGTGGATGCGCGGAGCCTGGGTGGCGGCTCTGAGGTTCATTTTGTGGTCCACCACATTCACTATCATCTGCAAAGTGGTGCTGATGATACGGCTTCCCCCGGGGCTTCCCGTTGCCAGAAACGGTTTGCCATCCTTGAACACCAAGGTGGGCGTCATCGAACTCAAGGGCCGCTTATTGGGCGCGACCGCATTGGCCTTTCCGCCGACCAATCCATAAGCATTGGGCACGCCCGGTTTGGCAGAAAAATCATCCATCTCGTTGTTCAATAAAATACCGGTTCCCTTAGCCACGATCCCCGATCCGTAATTGAAATTCAGGGTGTACGTATTGGCCACCGCGTTTCCCTCCCCATCCAGCACCGAAAAATGCGTGGTTTCTGAGCTCTCGTAGGGCAGGGGGTTTCCCGGTCGAATGTCCAGGCTCGGTTTTGCCCGGTCGCTTGCGATTCCTTTTCTCAACTGGTTCGCGTACGACTTGGACAACAGCCCGGCCACCGGCACTTTCCAGAAATTCGGATCTCCCAGATGCTGACTACGATCTGCATAGGCGAGCTTCATGGATTCAGTCATCAGGTGAAGCGTTGCAGGACTTTGGGCTCCCAAAGCCCCTAAAGGATAACCTTCCAGAATATTCAGCATTTGTATCAAATGGATGCCCCCCGAACTCGGTGGCGGCATGGAAAAAATTTCATATCCCCGATAAGTCCCGTGTACCGGTGCGCGCACAACGGCCCGATAATTCTGCAAATCCTCCAGGGTCAACAAACCGGCATGGGTTTGCATTTCGGCGACCAGTTTTTTGGCGATGTCTCCCAGGTAAAAAGCGTTCGCACCTTCTTTCGAAATCATCTTAAGCGACCGGGCCAAATCCTTTTGCTGTAGCACGTCCCCTGGAGCATACGGCCCGCCATTGCTTTTCATGAAAATTTTCGTGGCCTCCGGCCAGCGCAGCAGAGTTTCCCTGCTCTGCTTGAGACTTTGGGCAAGAGGGCGGGTGACCAAAATCCCTTGCTCTGCCAAGCGAATCGCAGGGGCCATCACCTGCTTTAAGGTCAGGGTTCCGTATTTTTTGAGCGCCAGCGTAAGACCGGCCACAGTGCCTGGAACCCCAACGGACAAATGAGTGAACCGCGAACGTTCGGATACGGCGTTGCCTTCTTTATCGAGGTACATATCGCGGGTGGACAGGGCAGGCGCTGTCTCGCGGTAATCGATGGCGACGGTTTCGCCTGTTTTGGCTATATGCATCATCATAAAACCGCCGCCGCCGAGATTGCCCGCCCGCGGCAGGGTGACCGCCAGAGTAAAACCAATCGCCACGGCCGCATCCACAGCGTTCCCGCCTTGCATCAGGATTTCGACACCCACTTTTGTGGCGGTGGATTCCTGCGTCGCCACCATGCCATTTCGGGCAAATATTGGCGCATCGACAGGCGACCGAGAAACAACATCTCCCCCCGGAACGCAGGCTGTCAGCGCAAACACGCAAAGTGCTAAAACCCTAACAACTAAAAGCAACGGCCCTCCGGACATCCTCCAAAATTTTAAAT
Organism: uncultured Nitrospinaceae bacterium; assembly: GCA_964412825.1. Taxonomy (GTDB): domain Bacteria; phylum Nitrospinota; class Nitrospinia; order Nitrospinales; family VA-1; genus JADFGI01. The sequence continues at coordinate 14,074 of CAYPQH010000011.1, forward strand.
GAAAATTCATTTTCTTTTGTCCAACTCGTGATTTTTATTTTCCGCTCCGCAATTTAGGGAGAAGATTTGGGACTGGCGTACGTTAATATGGAGTCCTATTTTAAGGCGGGTTGGTGCCTGTGTCACGCCAGCCGTTTTTAAGATCGGGCCAAGCATATCCTGAATTTTTTGCACTGACTAGCGGAGAAAATCGAGGAGGGAAGGCTGGAGGATGCGGGCGGTGGTGCTCAATGTGGCGTTTAAAGCCAATTCCAGTGAAGCCAGGTCGGATGCGCTTTTGACAATATCCGCATCTTCCGTGTTGGACAATTGTTCGTTTTGATCGACAATATCCTGATCGTGAATAAAATCGGTGGATTCGATTTGCCTCAAAGTGGACCCCGCAAAAGCGCGCGATTCATTGACCGAGTCCAATCCTTTATCCAGATTCAACAAAAGGGCCAGGATCGCGACGGTGTCATCTTTTTCAAGAGCCAGTTTTAGAGTGGTCAAGGTGTCCAGGACATTGCGCCCCCCGCCCAGCCCCAGGCTTTCCGCTGTCGTGCCCACTCCTATTTCATTCACCACCGCAACCGTTGTGGCGTCGTTGGACACCACCCTTAACGCATTGCCCGCGCTGTTGATGCTGGCCGTCACATTCAATCCCGCGCTGTTGATCAGATTGAGCGCATCGCCTATCGTCGCCGAAGCCGCGCCGTTGATGACTTTTATGTCGTTGAGAGCCAATCCCGTGCCCCCGTTTAAATCCGTCAGCAAGGTCGCGCCCGTGACTTTGGGGTTCAAAACGGTGCCACTCAAATTGCCGTCTCTTTGCCCCACAATACCCAGCGCGGTTCCTGTGGTTCCCCCTCCCACTTCCTGGACAGTCAACGCCTGCGTAATCACCGGGCTGGAATCCGTAAGAGCGATGCCCTTGCCACTGCTGTCGACCGCGGCTGAAACATTGACCCCCGCCGAATTGATCGCTGAAATGACCGTGCCCAGTGTCGCCCCCGTAGCAACCGTAATATTGGCGCTGTTGCCGCCTCGATCTGTGATAGAAAACTGCCCCGCCGGAATCCCCTGCCCGCCATTTAAATCCGCAAGCAAGGTGGACAGGGTGAGCGCCGGGTTCAAATCCGTGCCCAAAGCCGTGGAACCGGGGATGGTCAGGCCAACGTTGGTGTTCTCGGCAATTTCTATGGAAAATACTTCGGTATTTCCCTGATAAATCGCCCCGGTTGCGCTGACTTCAAAAGGAGCCGTCCGGGTCAGGGTGCCGCCGAATATGTACTGATCCTTCACCTTGGTGTTGGCCGCTTCGACTGATTGCGCAATGATCTGCCCAATCTCAATCGCCGCAAAGCCACGCGTTTGCGCGGTGGATGTGCCTCCAAGCTCGCTGATCGCTAGTTCCTTGGCGCGCGTCAACCCCAGGCTCACCGATTGCAGAGCGGAATCTGTGCTCTGGATAAATATTTTATTGTTGTCGATATTGCGGATAAACTGAGTCGCCTTACGAATGCCCGTGCGCAGGGCCAGGCTGTTTCTTAAACCCGCAGGATCATCCGATGGTTTTTGAATGCGCTTACCCGAAGATATTTCTATTTGCGCCTTGGCCAATCCTTCGGTTATACGGAAAATATTGTTGAGCACCGTATTCTGAGTTGCCTGGCTGGTCACGCGCTGAACCATGGTCCGTCTCCTGTTAAAACGAAAAAATCCTGCTCTTAATTTATATCCGGTTGATGAGCGTGTCGAACAACTCTTCCACCAGACTGATCAACCGGGCCGAGGCGTTGAACGCCTGCTGGAATTGAATCAGGTTGACCAGTTCTTCATCGATGGAGACTCCTGATATGCTTTGCCTGCGGTTGTTCAATTGCAGGAGCACTCCCTCCTGTTGCCGAACCCCCGCCTGAGCGGATGCCGATTGAATTCCAATGGAGCTCACCAGGGCATTGTAAAATTCATCGAATGTGAACGCTCCCGAACCCGACTGCAAGGTAACGCTACTGAATGTCAAATCGCTTTGCAGATCGGCCATGTCCCCGGCGTTGCCGCCATCTCCAGACGTCGAATTGCCGGCGGCGATTTTTTGGGAATTGGAAAGCACATCACTGGAAACCTTTACAAACTTTGCGGCGTTTTCCGAAACCGAAAACTTGAAACGATCGCCCACTACGGGAGTTCCCGTGATATTGACCGCAAATCCGCCGGCCAGATTGAATGTGGATCCCGCTGTGAAGGTTGTTGTGCTGGACGCCGCTCCCGTCGTCAGATTTGTCAGAGTGAAAGCATTGGCCCCGGTGAAGGCGATCTCAAATTCATCCACCGAAACCGTGGTGGGACTGGCGTTTAATATCGAAACCTGCGCCGACCCGGTGTTCTGAGTATTGGTGAATACAGTCGGCGAAAGTGGCGTAAAAAAATTGACTCCCGTACTGCCGTCAATGCCGAAGCCTTGTTGATGAACTCGGTTGAACTCCTGAACAAAGCCTGCCGCCAGACGATCCAGCTTTTCTTTGATCGCGGGCACTTCCAGATCGCGCATGTCCAGATAGCCTCGGAGCTCTCCCCCCTGAATGGCTGAGGTGACGTTGATCGTTCCGCCAGCGCCGTTACTGACAAAAACATCCAGAAAAGAATTGTTATTGCCATTCAACCCCGTGCTCAAATTAAACGCAGTGTCCTTGAGAACCAGGGGCGTGCCATTGCCCAGGGTCAGGCTGAATTGTCCGTCCGCTTCTTTTAACAGCGTGATGTCGATTTTCTCAGACAGTTCCGTGATCAGTTTGTCGCGTTTATCTTTGAGATCATTTGCGCTGAACTGGCCGGGGGAATTGGCAAACACCGCTTGATTTAATTTTGCGATTTCATCGACAAGATTGTTTATCTTTGCCACTTCATCATTGACGATGGCGTCGGTATTTCTCTGAATTTTAAATAAACCGTCGCCCAGATTATTGAACACCGACGCTAATGATTGCGCCCGGCCAATGACCTCCGCTCGTTCCGGCAAGCCGGTGGGGTTTGACGAAAGATCCTGAAACGCGGCAAATAATTCACTCAGTTCGCTGTTCAAACTGCGGCCCTGATTTTCATTGAACAGAACTTCCAACTGCTCGAAAACATTCTCGCGCACCCTGAAGTTTCCCGTCGGGTCGCCCTCGGATAAAATCTGCTGGAACAGGAACTGATCGAACACCCGCTCGATGCCGCTGACCCGGACCCCGGTCCCCAACTGTCCCTGGCTGGTCGAACGCGGGGTGTTGGATTCAAATACCACATCCTGACGGGAATACCCTTCCGTCTCCACGTTGGCAATATTGTTGCCCGTGACTTCGATCGCCAACTGCTGGGATAGCAAACCCAATTTGGCGGTATTTAAAACACTGAAAATATTCGCAGACATTTCTTAAAAAGCGGCCTCAAAAAATTTATGATTTCTAGCCCTGGCAATCCCCAATCATTTTTTTTTAAATACAATCGGGCCATCGTTCGGGTTAAGACCTTCGCGACTTCTCACGCATTGAAATTGAGCATCCGGCCTTGCAGGTTGGCGTTCTGTAGCTTTCCATCGGGATGATAAGGCGCGCTTGCCTCTTCACTCTTGGAGTGGACAAATGCCATGGATTTTTTTATCGACAACGACGAATGGTCCATCAGTCCCTTGATCCTTTCATGCAGTTCGTTGATGGTGGAAATTTGCGCCAGCAGGGTTTCCCGTCCTTTGCCCAGTTTGATCCGAATGGGGTTCACGGTGGTCTGGACAATTTTGTTCAGCGTCAAGTCCGCTTCGGGCACGCCTCTTAAGCGTGCGATTTGCACCATCAGGGCGGATCTTTTTTTTTCAAGTTGTTGCATTTGCCGGACCATGTTTTCTTTTTTTGCAATAATTTCCTTAAGGGAATCGAGTGTATAATTGGAGATTGAATCCCATTGCTCCTTCAAGAGAAGAATAAAATTTTTATAAAGGTCTATTTCGCTTGCAATCAGGGCATTCAACTCTCTAAGCAACCTTCCCATTACGAACCCTCCTTCTTGCCAGGCGCATAGAATTCAGGTGCCGAAGGGCTTGCGGCTTCTGAATTTTCATCACCTTCCGGTTGGGTCCCGTTCATTCGGCTCAATTGAGTGTAGAGGACATCCGCCAGCCCCATTCCGCGCCCCCTGGACATTTCTCCGGCCACTTCCTGGTCGAACATCGACTCATACATGTCCACCGAGAAACTGCTCAGCATACCCTCCTTCGGCAGCGTTTCGCGCATCGACTTCATGAGTTGATTCATGAATATCGCCTCGAATTGCTGAGCCAGCGCTTTCAATTCTTTTTCATCCTTATACTCACTGGACTCGGCTTGCTTTTGCAGCCGATCCATTTTATTTTCCGTCAATTGGGAAAACGCATTTCCCTGGTTTTGCAATGAAGGGATAAATTCCATGTGCTGACCTTTTTCCATTTGGATTATTCGCAATGTCTTCTTTATGATTAATTGCAAACCACATACCAAATGCCAAAATTTGGGCAAGGAGACGCATTGCCCCCATTAAGCACCCATAAAATAAGGCATTTCAATGGCGGCAAGAGGGTCGTTGCAATCGGCCCTAAAGAAATTTAGGAAGAAATTAATTGGCAGGGGGGAAAAATTTTCCGTTCTCAATTCCTTGAGAATCAATGTATTAGGCAGGACTCCCGCTTTAGGAAGGATGAATTTTGCTCTCAGAGAGTTCGCGCCTCCCTGTAAAGGATTGGAACGTTTTATTAGGTCACATGATTTCCAATTCCGCGTGCAAGGCGCCGGACGCTTTGATGGCTTGAAGAATCGCGATCAGATCTCTTGGGTTGACCCCGATGGCATTCAGGCCATTGACCACCTGACCGAGCGAGATGCTTTTGGGCACAATCAACAGCTTATCCTCACCCTCCTTTATCTGCAGGCGGGTTCTGGGAACCACCACCGTCTGTCCTCCGGGAGAAAACGGGGCCGGTTGGGACACCGAGGCTTCTTCGGTGATCTGAATGAACAAACTCCCATGCGCCACCGCAACTGCGGAAATCCTGACTTTTTCCCCCATGACCACGGTCCCCGTGCGTTCATCGAGAATCACTTTGGCGATACCATCCGGCTCCACATCGATGGATTCGATGCTGGTGATGAATTGTGAAGTTCTATTTTTATAAAAAGCCGGCACTTTCACTTTAACGGTGCGGCCGTCCACCAGCGTCGCCACGATGTCCCGCGTGGCATCGTTGATGGCTCTTGAAATTCGGCTGGCGGTGGTGAAGTCGGTTTCTTTCAGGGTCAGGAAAATCTCTTCCTTAAAGTTAAACCGATGCGGCAATTCTTTTTCCACATACGCGCCGTTGGCCATTCTGGCCACCGTTTGATGGTTTCTCTGCGCCCCCTTCGCCGCTCCCTGAACAAAAAACCCGCCGATCGACAACGGCCCCTGGGCCACGGCATAAGTTTGCCCGTCCGGGCCTTTAAGCGCCGTCATCAGCAACGTTCCGCCCTGCAGGCTTTTCGCGTCTCCAACCGACGACAACAGGGTATCGATCTGATCTCCCTGGCGGGCGAAAGCCGGCAGGGTCGCCGTCACCATCACTGTAGCCACGTTCTTGAATTGCAACTGTTCCACTTCCGCGGCGGGAATCGTGATGCCCATTTTGGTGAGCAAGTTCACCATCGTCTGGATGGAAAAAAAGACGTTGTTCGCTTTATCGCCCGTTCCAGCCAATCCAATAATAAGCCCGAACCCGATCAACTGGTTGCCACGAACGCCGCGCACATTGGTGAGATCCTTGATTCGGACCGCATGAGCCGTTTCGGCCACAAAAACCAATAACAAAGCCAGCAGTCCTGCCTTGACCCACACCCTGTTAGAAAACATAAACCGGTATCCCTTGATTAAATAATTTGCGCGCCTGTCTCGGTACAATTTTCGCCACCTTCTAAAATGGCCAGACATAGGTCAGGGCTCTTGTCAGCCACCCCACCCTTTGTTCGTCCGCCACCACCCCTTCTCCGGCGTAGGAAATCGATGCGTTGGCGATGAAGCGAGAGGAGATGGTATTGTTGAAATCGATGTCCACTTTACGGATGATTCCCCTTAAAATGACGATTTGCTCTTCATGGTTCACGGTGATGGAACGCTTTCCTTCAATGGCAAAATTTCCATTGGGAAACACCTGCATCACCACCACTGAAATTTGCGCGTTCAATTGTCCTTCGCGGGTCGTGGTGCCTGCGCCCTTCGTGTTTCGTGCCAGGCTGGCCGCGGCACGGGGGTCAAACGGATCTGCTGAACCCAGAAAATTTTCGATTCCTAAATTTCTATCGATGCCAAATAAAGCGGTCCAATCCATTGTCAATGAAGAGTCTTTGCCGACATCCGTCGTGGCTCTTTGACTGGATGTCGCCGTCTCTTCAATCACCACCGTTACGATGTCTCCCACATTGTTGGCCTTGGCGTCGATAAACAACAGGTTGCCTGCTGTATCTCCCGGCCAGATGGAACCATTGTGTACTTTAGGCGGAGGTGTTTTGTATATCTGATTTGGGATGACCGCTGATTCTGGATTCACCGCCAGGTTGGGTTTGGCACAGGATGACAATACGCCCCCTGCCATTAAACCCATGATCGCGAATATTGCTTTTTTCAAATACGTGGTTTTCGATAAAGTCATGGTTAAAAATTCACCTTCACGGTATTTGAGTCCTGCACCATTCCGAATACGGTTTTTTGAGTTTGAATGTTCAGGACTTTGACCAGGCTGTCCTTGAAACCCTTTTGCCGCACAATCCCGGGAGCGGTTATTTTCATTGCGCCACTTTGGGCTATGATAGTCACCCGGTCTCCCTTATTCACCAGTGTGGGTTTGTCGATGGAATCGCTTGTGATCACTCTCCCCATTCCCAGGTTTCGGATGATCTGGTTGCCCACCACATCATTCACACTGGTCATCGCGTTTCTTACAATGCGGTTGGATGGAACCACTTCGACCACCACATCCTCTTTTGTCAATATTTCGCCCCGGTTGATGCGGCGCAGGGTTTTGACCACCGGCGCAAAATGCGTCACACGGGCCATCATACGCACCCTTTTTTGCAAAACCCTATCCACGGTGATTCTGACCGTCACCGGGAAGCGACCCATGCGAACTCGGCGCGCGGGAAAATCAAAATCCATGTCCACCGATCCTGTGGGCACTTCTATGTCTTTGCCCCGATACGTGATCTCGATTTCTGTCGTATTCGGGTCCCAGGGGATATTGGCCTCGATATATTCAATGGCCTTGGCCTCCAACTCCTCTCCCTTGATCGTACGGGTTTCTGAAGCACCGGCAACTCCAATCAGGTTTAATAACGTGATTGTCATGAAGCCCAAAACAATTTGTAGAAATCTTACATGAAGGGTTTTCATTATCCTGTTTATTTTTTAACGTTTCATTTGATTGGCGATCTGCAATAATTCATCCGCAGTTTGCACCGTTCTCGAATTGACCTCATAGGCGCGTTGCGCGGATATCAGGTTGACCAGTTCCTCGACCACACTCACATTGGAAAGCTCGATAAAACCCTGCTGAATCGTTCCCCGATCGTCAACTCCGGGAGAACCGATCGTCGGAGATCCTGACGCCGCGCTTTCCACAAAAAGATTAGAACCTATAGACTGCAAGCCAGCGTTGTTCTGAAAAGTGGCGGTCTGTATTGTTCCCAGCACACTGGGGATCGCCGCGCCAGGCTGGGTCACCGCGACACTGCCCTGAGGATCTATGGATATCGTGATCGCGTCCGGGGGAATGGTGATGGAAGGCTCCAGAAGCAGGCCGTCCGACGTCACTATCTGACCGGTGTTGTCCAGTTTGAAAGAGCCCGCCCGCGTGTAAGCGATGACGCCACTTGGCTGGGAAATCTGAAAAAATCCTCTTCCCTGAATTGCCACGTCGAGAGTATTTTGCGTTTGCGTAAAATCTCCCTGCAAAAATATTTTTTGAATGGCCGACGTTTTGACCCCTAGGCCCAATTGGGCGCCTGTTGGAACCTGATTGCCATTTTCCGAAATTGTTCCCACCAACCGAAGATTCTGATACAGGAGGTCCTGGAATTCCTGACGGCTTCTTTTAAAACCCACGGTGTTCACGTTGGCGAGATTATTGGAGATCACGCTCACGTTCAATTCCTGGGCATTCATCCCTGTAGCCGCCGTGTATAAAGAGCGAATCATTTATCGGTTTTCCTTCCTGTTGAAAATTAACGGAGTTTTCATTTAGAAATTTTCCGACGTCAGGCCAACCGGCCAATGGCCGTGACCGATTGTTCATCCGCCTCGTCTATGGCCTGGATGATTTTCTGATAGGCTTCAAACCCGCGCATGGTGACGATCATATTCGTCATTTCCGCAATCGGATTCACATTGGAAGTCTCCAGAAAGCCCTGCTGGACCGTCACATTTTCAAGGGATTGTTTTTTCACGCTTGGGTCCGCAATCGTGTACAAACCATTTCCCTGCTTCGCCAACTTGGTGGGATCATCGAAACTCACTATTTGCAAGTTCCCCTGCGGTGTGGACAGGAAGCCAGTGCCCACCAAAATCCCGCCGCTCGAATTGATGGCGATCTGCCCCCCCTGCTGAGTGTCGATTTTAATCGGTTTTCCATTTTTGCCCAGTACATTGAAACCCTCATGCGTGCTCAGGGTTCCACCCTCTGACAATTTGAAATTTCCATTGCGGGTGTACCTTTGGCCCTGGGGCGTGTCCACCACAAAAAATCCATCTCCTTCCAGAGCCACGTCCAGAGAATTTCCCGTTTGACGCAGGGTCCCCTTCGCCACGTCCGTATACATTTCCGCCACTCCCACGTAAGACACTTTTGGGTCCGGCTGAAACGCCGTGGGTTTTGGATCCAGACTTGCGCTCAACTGGGCCGTCTCGGTGAACGGTGGAATCAGTTCCCTGAAAGCCATCCCGTCCCTTTTGAATCCGGTGGTCCCCATGTTCGCCAGATTGTTCGCGATGACGTCTAATTTTCGTTCCTGTTTGAATGCGCCTGATGCGGCGATATAAATTCCTTCGTGCATGTAGCAAACCTCAATGAGTTGTTCCCTTTCAAGTTCAGCAACATCCATACCAAAGAAATTATTTTGCAGAAATTGTGAGCAAAGCCCGGTATGAACATCGTTGTGCACGAATCGAGTACTGGAAGGGTTTCATTTTCCAGAAGATATTTCCTAAAGCATTGATAGATATCGGCAAATTATTCCTCATTTGGTTTTAACAAGAAACCCCTCTTAAGGGTTGGCCTTTCTTATGCCCTTTTGGTACTGTTATGATCTTATAATTATCATTGGCTTTCTTAACACCATTGCAAACCCCTTTTCATGAGGTTGAAGGATGCAAAATATTTCCATAGATGAACTGCACGAACTTCTGGCTGATTCACCCGAAAATCATTTAATTCTGGATGTGCGGTCCCCTTCCGAATTCAACGAAGGTCATATTGAGGGCGCCCAAAATACACCGCACGAAGAAGTCGTAGCTATTGTTGAGGACCTGAAAAAATATAGGACGGTATATGTTCATTGCAAAATGGGTGGGCGAGCCAAGACGGCCTCGGATACTCTGACCGGTTCAGGTCTGGACAACGTCGTCTGCGTGGGGGACGGGGGAATGCATCGATGGATGGAAATGGGTTGGTCGGTCGTCAAATAACTCCCGCGCCGTTACACGAGGGAAAAAGTTAGGCTCACGTTTGGGTAAACCCTTATAGGTATTGTATTTTCATACGAGATGCTTTTGATGCATAATGCTGGTCTGCTACCTGTTTTCATAAAATCTTCATAGGAGGATTGACAAATGAAAAAGCTATTGACTGTGACCTTGTTAATTTTTGGACTCAGCATGATTTTTGTCCTGACCACATCCCCGGCATTCGCCGATACGTGGAAAAGACCGGCATGCGCCAGTGGAGACGGCTCCCTGGATAAGAGAAGCAACAAGAATGAGTGACGCTGCAAGAAACACACGAATACTAGCTATCAATACAAAGCGAAGAGGACGAGTTCTTCAAGAGGCCAATGTAAATCAATCGCCGGAATTGGTTACCACTGGGCCAAACGTAGTAATATATGGAAATGCTGTGGAACAAGCCCTTTGGGAGAGACATGCAAGTCATTCACCTCAAAGGTCGCGGGTGCCAATGTTGGATCCTGCCCGAGTGGTTTTTCCAAGCGAAACACAGGTGACAGCAAGAAAGTTTGCCGTAAGTCGGTGAAGAGCTACAGCTATAAGTTTCCGGTTTGGGTCGATTAACTGCGGTAATCTGTGGGTTGTCGTAGATAACGGAAAAGGTTGAAGTGGGTTTTATTGTTTAACGAACTGGAAAATGCCGGGCGATTTCGCCTTGGATTTTAATTTCAAGCCCCTCGTTTCTGAAGAACATGGAGACGAAGGGCTTTACCTTTCCATTACGTTCATTCCCCTGTGATATCCTCTTCATCAGCTTTCATGCCCCGAAGGGGTAGAAGGGATAGGAGAGGTGTGGCAAATACAAGTGCCTTGTGATAATTGAAAACTATTGATTCTGTATTAACTCAACCACCCTAATATCGCCTCGCTGACTACCGCCGGAAAACTCTTTCCGGCATGAACAAACTTCATCTTACTGAGAAATAAAATAGCGGGCAAAAGAAAACCCGGAGGCAAGCCGATGAGAGCTCACCTCCGGGTTAT
>CAYPQH010000012.1:0-24090 GCA_964412825.1 uncultured Nitrospinaceae bacterium
AAATGAAAATGCGCCTGCAAAAAATCATTGCCGAAGCGGGGTTTGCTTCGCGCCGGGAAGCGGAAAAATGGATTGCCGAAGGCCTGGTCACGGTGAACGGCAAGACCGTTACGCTCTTGGGTTCTCTGGCCGACCCTGCCCTGGATAAAATCAAAGCCAAGGGGAAGCTGGTTCCTCCGCCTGAAGAAAAAGCGTTTCTCATTCTCAACAAACCTCCCAGTTGCCTGACAACCACGAAAAAAGACGCTCGCGGTCGGCAAACGGTGATGGATTTCGTTGAAAAAGTTCCCGTGCGGGTTTTTCCTGTAGGCCGACTGGACTACAACACGCAAGGGATTTTGTTGTTCACCAATGATGGCCATCTTGCCAAAAAATTACTTGAGCCTAAATACAAGACGGAACGCGTTTATCAGGTCAAGGTCAAAGGAATTCCAGATGAAAAAAAATTGAAACGGGTCGGCAAGGGAATTCGGTTGGATAAAATTCCTACCGCGCCGATTAAAATTAAAGTGTTCAGAACGACAGGGAAAAATTGTATTTTGACCATGACACTGACGGAAGGAAAAAATCGTCATATAAAGCGGGTCTGCGAAATGATCGGGCATCCGGTCATTAAGTTAAAGAGGACTCATTTTTGCAAGTTAAACCTGACCGGTCTGCCACTGGGGAGTTGCCGTTTTCTTTCGCCCCGGGAAATCAAGTCGCTTTATAAAGCCGTCAGCCAAAGTGCCTGAACGTCCTTTTGAATTTGGAAAGGTCGATGGAGCGTCCATCCATTTTTTAGTTTTGTAACTTGAATGCCTCAAAAACTCAATTGAAAACCTTGCACATAAAAAAAATATTTTTCATGTGGGCCCTACTTCTTCTGAGTGTGGGCGGGTTTTTATCTTCCCCCGTCCAGATTTTCGCCCAGGGGCAGATTCAGTTGACGTATCAGGTCAACGCTCAGGTCTCTGTTTTAGGAGAGGACTATAGCAAGGCGAGAAAACTGGCCGTGTCTCTGGGGTTCAAATCGGCTCTGGAAAAAGCGCTCCAAAATTTTCTGGGAGATGAAAAATTTCAAGCTAACAAAAAAAGCTTTCGCAAAACCCTGAAAAATGCCGACCACTATGTGCAGAGTTACCGGTTTATCGAAGCGGTGGATGATCCGATTGGGAAAACCAGTGAAGTGATCCTGCAGGTGACTTTGTTTCCCAATGCCCTGGGAAAATCCTTGAGCAACACCGGAATTGCATTGGGATCTGTGAGTTCAAAAAAGGTCGTCATTTTAATATCTGAAAAAAGTCTGACCTCTGACGAAGTCATATCTTTTTGGGATACGTTGCCGATTTCCGAGGCCGCGCTGAGGCAAAACTTTGCCGAAAGAGGGGTGAACCTGATTCCCCGCGAACGGGTTAAAGAGGCCGTGTCTGAAGAAGATGTATTAAAAGCCGTCAATGGAAATGTGAACGAGGCTGTCCAGATTGGCTTGAAAGTCGGAGCCGATATCGTGGTATTGGGAAATGCGGTGTCCAGTCGGCTGGAAAATCAAATAGACCTGGAGGAACCCGCCATTCAAACCACGATCAGCGTGCGAGTGATTTCAGCGCTAACGTCGACTGTCATCGCGGCAAAAAGTGATTTTGCCACCGCGCGCAATAGCGACCTGCTTGCGGGTGAACTGGAAGCGTTTGGAGGCGCCAGCAGGAAGCTCTCCAAATTTCTATTGCCTTCGCTGGACCGCTATTGGCAGGCACCATCCGCCTCCCAGGATGTTCAAGGCAGCCAACCCGATATCCCGTCACCGGTTGCGCCGCCTTCATTTATGGAAGATCTCTAGCGCATGCAACGGAAAACAAATTATCAGGCCATTTTTCTGGCCCTTGCCATCGCCGCCTTGCTGGCGATTTTTTTGTATTATTCCCGGCGCGTGGTCATCCCGTTTTTTGTGGCGTTTGCCCTGGCCTATCTGTTGGACCCCATAGTGGACCGCATGGAAAAGTGGAAACTGTCACGGACCCTGTCCGTTATTTCCCTGATGACGGTTTTCTTTGCATCGATTCTGGGGGCGGGTCTGCTGGTTTTTCCGATGTTGCGGGTGCAGGCGGAAAACCTGGCGAGAAACCTGCCAAAATATATCGAGGTGGTGCAAAACTGGCTCCGTCCGGTTCTGGAAAAAGTCGCGGGCCTCGATCAGGCCAAAATTCAAGACCTGCTAAACGAAGGCATGGCCCGATTTGGCGAGCTTCCGTTGAAGATCCTGACGTTTGTTTCGTCTTTTCTCTGGGACTCCCTTTCGAACCTGTTCGACATGATATTGATGGCGGCGAATCTGGTGATCATTCCCGTGGCCATGTTTTATCTCTTAAGAGATTTCGACAAGATCAACGCAAAAATTCTGGACTTGGTTCCGTCAAGGCTCAAGGACATTATTGTGGATACGATTTCAGAGGTCGATCAGGTGCTCGCCAATTTTGTTCGCGGTCAGTTGATGGTGGCGGTTTTAATGGGCTCCCTGTATTCAATGGGCCTTTATGCGATCGGCACACCCATGAGTCTTTTTATTGGGTTTCTTGCGGGTTTCGCAAATCTGGTTCCCTATCTGGGGATCGTCGTGGGGTTTTTACCCGCCGCAATTTTGACCTATTTACAGGCTCAGGAATGGATGCCCATTTTTTGGGTGCTGGGCGTGTTTGGCGTGGTGCAAATACTGGAAGGCATTATCATCACCCCGCGTATCGTGGGCGAAAATATTGGGTTGCACCCGGTGGCCGTCATATTCGCGGTGTTGCTGGGAGGTGAACTGTTTGGGTTGACGGGAATCATCATTGGGGTTCCCGTAGCCGCCGTGCTCAATGTTCTGATCCGCCGTGGGGTTCTTAAATACAAGAGTTCAGATTTTTTCAGAGCCAACCCCAAGAGCCAGTAGCTAATTTGATTTCAAATGGATAACATCTTTTCCCGGTCGTGATTTTCCTTGACCGGTTGGGCTTAATTTCTTATATTTATTTCAAAGATGGGATCGCAGAATCCGTTGACGGTCGTCTCGAAAATATTCTTCAATTTTATAACGCCTGAATTAAAGCCAGGTTTTCCCCCAGGCATCCCCACATAACCGAAGAGGGCATTCCCTTCCTCCTTTTAAGGAGAGCGTTCATGAGCCAAGTGATTTCATATCCCCTGCCAGTAAGCAACCTTCTGACCCGCGTCCACGCTAAACTGGAAGCGGAACATTACAGCGTGCAGACGATCAAAGCCTATTTAGGCCAATTGAATGTTTTCATGCGCCAGGTGCATCCGAAGGAACCTCATGCAGTGACTCAGCAAGACATGAGGACTTACCTCGATCGACTGACGGATAGTGACTTGTCCCGTTCCACGATCGACCAGGCGGTGAACGCCTTGAGCTTTTTTTGCAAATTCCATCTCGATCAAACATTGGACCTGGAAGGGTTCAACCGGCCACCCAAGAAAAAGGCCCAGCCTGTCCTGTTGACCTTGGACGAAGTGAAACGCATCGCCATCTCAGCGGAGAATCCCAAACACCGTCTCATGATAGAACTTGGTTATACGGCGGGACTGCGTGTTTCAGAAGTCGTTAATGTGCGAGTTGAACATCTGGACCTTGCGAATCTAAAATTATTTGTTCCCGCTCAGGAAGGCAAGGGCGAAGGGCGTACGACGATTTTTTCAGGCAGTCTCAAGGACGCTTTGGCCAGGCAGGTGGGGATCAAAAGCCCTGAGAGTTTTCTTTTCCCCAGTGAACGCGGAGGGCCGTTGTCCACCCGTGCCGTGGCAAAATTTTTCAAGTCGGCGCTGGCCCTTTCCGGCGTGAAAAAACTGGCCACGCCGCATTCTTTGCGCCATTCCTTTGGAGCCTTCATGGTGAAAGCTGGAACCGACCCCAAAGTTGTGCAGAACCTGCTGGGTCTGCGTCGCACCAAGCCGACCAAGCTGGTGGGTTGAAATTTAGCAAGTTGGATGAGTTTTCTTTAATGTCTGTCATCTTTTGCAAACGATACTATGGGAACTTCGAGTGGGTTTCAGGAGCAAGCCTTGATTCAGCAGGGTTACAATTTCAGCCCTGATGAATTGCGGAAATTAACCTGGGGGCTTAGGTTTACCCCTTTAGTGTGTATGGGGTTTGCTCTGCTCGGCCTGTTTCTCAGGGAACCTTTCATCCATTTTTCGCTGGCGGTTCTTGGGATCATTCCCTTTTGGTTCCCAAGAGGGCACCCGGTGGATTTGCTATACAATAAAGTCCTGCGTTTCCTGTGGAATGGAATTGCCCTTCCGCCCAATCCTCTGCCCAGGAGGGTCGCCTGCCTCATGGGAGGGATGATGAATTTGGCTATAGGCCTGTTCTTTCTTTTCAATATGTGGGCCTGGGCTTATGGATTTGGGTTGGTTCTGATCTGCCTGCAACTTGTTGTGATCTTCACCCACTTCTGCCTGGCTTCCTGGATTTTTGAATGCGGGTTGAAGCTGGTGGGAGAATGGGGCGAACCTGTTTCCCGGGAAGAATTCGAGAAAGCGCTTACTTCGAAGGCATTGTTGGTGGACTTGAGAGGTCCGGATGAGTTTGCAGGTGGACATTTGAAAGATGCCGTTAATATTCCATTGGAAAACCTGGAGGACCGGCTCGAGGACAAGACGAGGACATACATCCTTTATTGCCAAGGTGGGTTCCGTAGTCAAAAAGGGGCCAGGAAATTAAAGGCCCTGGGGTTCTCCTCGGTTCTGAACCTGGGGGCTATGGAACGGGCGCAGTCCTGGAGGAGAGAATGAAAGAAGTAACCGCGTACTTTTTATCCTCACGCCGCATGGCTGGTCAGACAAATTCGTAGCGCATATTGCGTTTCTGGGGGGTGAAACCGCCATCGGTGATCAATCGCCTGATGTCTTTTTCGTCGAGGCAAAACACCGTCCCCGCCGCCCGGACCACGTTTTCTTCCAGCATGGTGCTTCCCATGTCGTTGGCCCCATAGTACAACGCCACCTGCCCGACCTTGGCCCCCTGAGTCACCCAGGACGACTGAATATTGTCGAAATTGTCCAGAACGATTCTGCTGATGGCCAGGGTTTTGAGATAATCCAGACCACTCACTGCTTTTTGCCCTTCCCGATCGCGACCGAGTTTAGTGTTTCCCGGTTGCCACGGCCAGGGGATGAACGCCGTGAACCCGCCCGTTTGGTCTTGTTGCTCGCGAATACGAAGAAGGTGTTCCACCCGGTCTTCAAGAGACTCCACGTGACCGAACATCATGGTGGCGGTGGTGGGAATGCCCATCCGGTGGGCTTTTGCCATCACTTCGAGCCACTGGTCGGTGGTGCATTTTTTCGGGCCGATTTCATTGCGGACTTTGTCTACCAGAATTTCCGCACCGCCGCCGGGAATGGAATCCAACCCGGCTTTTTGCAAACGGTTTAACGTCTCGTCAATGGAAAGCTTTGAGACCTGGCTGATATGAACGATTTCCGGTGGCGACAGGGCGTGCAGGTGGATGCCGTATTTTTCCTTGATTTTTTGAAACAGGTCTTCAAAATAATCGATGCCAAGGTTGACGTTGTGACCGCCTTGCAGGAGAATTTGCCGCCCTCCCAACGCCATCGTTTCCTCAATTTTTTCCCCGATGGTTTCGAAGGGAAGCACGTAGGCGTCGGCGTCTTTTTCTTTGCGATAAAAGGCGCAAAAAGCGCAATCGGTGACGCAGATATTTGTGTAATTGATGTTGCGATCGACGATGTAGGTGACGACCCGGTTGTTGCGTTTCCGGCGGGCGATGCGTGAGGCCGCATTGCCGAGAAGAAGCATGTCGTTAGTGGAAAACAACTCCAACGCTTCCTCAGTACAAATTCTTTCCCCGTCCAGGGCTTTTTTCAGGATCGTTGCAATCATGGATCAGTGGTCGCAGTGGATTTCCAGATGATTGTGATCGGGGTCGTTGAAGTAAATCGATTCCCCATCGCCGCGTTTTACCGGGCCTTGGTCGATGGTGACATTGTGCTTTTTCAACTCATCAACAACGGCTGGAAATTGGTCGCGGTGAATTTTGAAAGCCAGATGCAAGTAACCCGTTTCACTCAAAAGGTCCATCGCTGATTTCACTTCTAGGTCGGGGGCTTCAAACAAGGCGATCGCGGAGTTTCCCGTGTCGAGCATCAGATGGTTCAACCCTTTGGTGAACCGGTGCGTGACTTTGAAGCCCAGAACCTCGGTGTAAAATCGTTCCGCCCGGTCCAGGTCTTTTACATTCAAAGCGATGTGGTGTATTCCGTCTAGTTTCATGGCTTGTCGTTGTGTCGAGCGTCGGGTCTCCTAGAGGGTGCCGTCGCCTGCGCCCATTCCAGGCTGGTTGATACCGTCGATTCCCGTATCGCCCAAAGGTTCCTCATCGGTCAGGACGAAGATGTGATGCCCGAACCGGGTCTTTACCGGACCCTGGACTTTCTTTATCGGCGCGTTCATGGCGGCCTCGTATAATTCGGGAGCGCTGGTGTGCACTTCCAGAGGGCCCAGGTCGCCGCCTTGATTCCGGGACGAGCAGGCGCTGTATTTCTTCGCCATTTTCTTGAACGCTTTCATCATCTGATCGTAATCGTCGTAAGATTGCAAGTGTTCGATGAGGACGTCGGCAATGTCTACGGTGGTTAACACAATATGGCTGATTACGACGGCACGTATTGGAGGCATGGGGATTTTTTTTAATTGCCAATTTTCGAGCCAGCGTTTGTGGACGAAAACCGGATTAATATAAGTTGCTGTGAGATAAAATTGTAGCGGTTTCTAGGAAATATACAAGAAATAAGGGCGACGCGAGCTAAAAACGCGCCTGGCAGAAATTGGACGCCATTCTTACGGTGGGGGTTTAACAGGCCGGATGGGAACTCAAACGCCTTTGGTTTTATCGGCATAGTGATCCTCAATCGCCGTGATCAGAGCGTCGACCGTGTACTCCTTCGGGACGATCGTGATCTTCAAACCATTCTCCCTGGCTGTGTTGGCGGTGATGGGCCCGATGCAGGCGAAGGTGACGCGATCGAGAAGAGGGCGCAATTCCGGACCGGTCTGCTCAAGGAAATTGGTCACGGTGGATGATGAGGTGAAGGTGATGACATCGATGCCGCCGTCTCGCAATCGTTGGGCCAGATCTTCGTTCTTCCTGGTCGGTGGCAGAGTCTGGTAAGCAGGAACCACATCCACCTGGGCTCCCATGGCACGCAGTTGATCGGGCAGAATTTCCCGCGCCACCAATGCGCGTGGAATCAGGAATTTTTTCCCCGTCACGTGTTCCCGGCCAAGACTTTCGATCAGCGATTCCGCCACGAAATTTTCAGGCACGCAATCCACCTGCATGCCAAAGTCCAGAACCGCTTTTTCAGTTTTGGGGCCGATGGTGTAAATACGGACTCCTTTCAAATTGCGGATATCCTGACCCGTTGCTTTCAGTCTTCGCATGAAAAAATGCACGCCGTTGACACTGGTGAAAATCAAGCCGTGATATTCAGGCAGACAGGTGAGCGCGTGGTCGAGAGGCGACCAATCCTCAGGCGGCACGGTTTGAATGACCGGGAAGGAAACGGGCTCGGCACCTTTTTCCTGTAACTGGCGGATCATGGAATCTGCCTGATTTTCGGCGCGGGTGACCACCACCGCTTTGCCAAATAAGGGCAGGGTTTCATACCATTCGATGAGGGGTTTCATGTTGACCACCTCCCCGATAATGGTCAAAGCGGGAGGGGCGATATTTTCTTTCATCGCGATGTCGACGATGGTTTTCAAGGTTCCCGTCCAGGTTTTTTGGCGGGCGGTGGTTCCCCATTGGATCACCGCGATGGGCGTGTCGGGGTCCTTGCCGTGGTGCGTTAATTTTTCGCAAATTTGCGGGAGCTTGCGCGCGCCCATGAGAAAAACCAGCGTCCCTGAACGGCTGGCGATTTTTTCCCAGTCGATGTGAATGTCCTGCTGATTTTTTTCATTGCTTCCGGTGATGATGGAAACGGTGGAAGAAATATCCCGATGGGTCAGGGGAATGCCGGCATAGGCCGCGACCCCGACGGGAGATGTCACCCCCGGAACCACGGAAAATGCGATCCCGGCTTTGTTCAACGCCAGGGCTTCTTCACCGCCGCGACCAAAAATAAAAGGATCACCTCCTTTGAGGCGGACCACAGTTTTTCCCTGTCTGGCTTTGCTGATGAGAATTTCGTTGATTGCTTCCTGCCCAAGGCTGGCATGGCCCGCCTTTTTGCCGGCATAAATGGTTTCGGCATTGGCATCGGCGAAGCGCATCATGTTCCAGTTGACCAAATGGTCGTAGACGATGACATCGGCCCGTTCCAGCCATTCTTTGCCTCTTAAAGTCAAGAGGCCTTCATCGCCGGGACCAGCGCCCACTAAAATGACACGGCCTTGTTTGGAGGAAGAATCAGTCATGGTGAGTGTGGATGAAGTTTGAAAGGGTGGCAAAATCTTCCAGAGACAATGTTTCTCCCCGGCGGGAAAGGTCGATCCCCGCCAGATGCGTGTGATTGTGTTCCTGCTGAAATTGATGTTGCCAGTCTTTTAAATTATTTTTCAACATTTTTCGTTTATGTAAAAACGCCGCGTTGACGACTTTAAAAAAAGTTTTCTGATCTTTCACCTGAACTTTCGGGCTTGCCAATGGCGTCAGCTTGACTAGAGAGGAATCGATTTTGGGCGGTGGTGAAAACTCCGTTTTATCAATTTCCATCAGTCGTTCCACCTGGCAATGGAATTGAATGTATACCGTAAGAGAACCGTATTCTTTTTGTCCGGGCTTTGCCACCAGACGGTCAACCACTTCTTTCTGCATCATCACCGTCATGTCGGTGACGTGAGCCCGGTAATCGATCAACCGTTTGACGATGTGGGTCGCGGCGTAATAGGGCAGGTTGGCCACCACCTTGAACTTAGGCCCGATTTGTCCATAGTCGAACTTTACGGCATCGGCTTCAATCAGTCGGAAATTTTCTTTGTCCGCAAATTTTTGTTGCAGTTCAATACACAACTTATTGTCGATTTCCAAAGCCGTCAATGAGTTTGCGGATTTTAACAGATATTGCGTGAGGATTCCCTTACCGGGGCCGATTTCCAGAACCGGATCGTCCGCGGCTATTTGAGCCAGCTGAACAATTTTCTGGGCGATGGACGCGTCTTTTAAAAAATTTTGACCAAATGGGCGCTTTTTCATTGTGGGGTGGTGATGGGGTGTTGAGAAAGTTCCGCCGCTTTTTTAAGCGCTATGATCAGGCTTAGAGGAGAGGCGGTTCCTGACCCCGCAATGTCGTAAGCGGTACCGTGGTCCACCGAGGTGCGAAGGATCGGCAGGCCGAGGGTGATGTTAACAGCCGTTCCCATGGAATCCATTTTAACCGGGATCATGCCCTGATCGTGATACATGGCGATGACGGCGTCGTAGGCGTCGAATTGCTTGCGGATGAACAGGGCATCGGCGGAGAAGGGGCCATCGACCTGGATGCCTTCTTCTCGGGCCCTGTCCAGCGCGGGGATGATGGCGGATTGTTCTTCGCCGCCAAAGATTCCGCCGTCGCCGCAATGCGGGTTCAGCCCGGTGACTGCAATTTTTGGGGTCGACGTCACATGGCGGTGCAACCATTGATGCGTCAGTCGAATCGTCGTGAGTACACGGTCCACTGTGATTTGTTCGGAAACCTGGCTTAAGGGCAGGTGCGTGGTGGTGAGGACTACGCGCAGGTTTTTGCCCGCCAGCATCAAAGCAACGTCTTTTGTATCGGTGAGCTTGGCTAGAAGTTCCGTGTGGCCGGGATAGAGAAAACCCGCTTTGTGGATGCTCTCTTTGTTGATGGGGCCCGTGGTGATGGCGGAGACTTGCTGATCCAGCGCCAGTTTCACTGCGGTCTCTATGTATTGGACAGAAGCGTGGCCGCCTTCGGCTGTGGCCTGCCCGCGTATCAGATCAGGCGAAACGTTGTCAAGGTCGAGAACATCGAGGACGTCGGGTTGAAACCGCGCCTGGTCCGGAGATGAAATCGGATGAACGGTGATGGGTGTTTTCATTTGCCGGGCGATGGATTCAAGAAAGCGGGCGGAGCCTATAACGATGGGCTGACAGAAGGAAAGCTGTTCCTGGAAAGCTTTGACGATGATTTCAGGCCCAATCCCGGCAGGGTCTCCCATCGTGATGGCAATTCGCGGTGACTGTTTCAAGGTTCAGAATCCTTTTTTGATGAGGATTGTCTTCAGGATTCCCGGAGGTAATTTCAGGTTGAGGAGATTTCCTTCCAACACTCCTCTTAAAAGGAAGGAGTGTTGGAAGAGGATTAAAAATCATTCCATTAAAGCATGGGCCAAAAAATGGGTCTACCCATCTATTTTCTTATTTTGGTAATTTTTCCGGTGCTTTTTCCCGTTCCGCCAGGACGCGGGCTAGCCGCCAGTATTTCCTTGCTCACGGTTTTTTCATATTCCTTGAAGTTTTCAATGAACTGGTTTGCCAGCTCCTTGGCTTTTTTGTCGTAATCTTCCGGTCGTTTCCAGGTGTTCCTCGGGTTGAGGACTTCACTGGGGACGCCTTCCACTTTTTCCGGAATTTGTAAACCAAAAACAGGGTCTTCGAAGGTGGCCACTTTGTCGAGTTGTCCTTCAAGAATGGCTTTGATCATGGCACGGGTGTGGGCGATTTCCATTCGTGTTCCCACGCCGTAAGGACCCCCGGTCCAACCGGTGTTGACCAGCCAGCAGGAGACGTTGTGCTTGGCGATTTTTTCTCCCAGCATATTGGCGTATACGGAAGGGTGCAGGGTCATGAACGGTGCGCCAAAGCAGGTGCTGAAGATCGCCGAGGGTTCCCGGCTCAGGCCTTTTTCGGTCCCCGCGATTTTGGCGGTGTAGCCTGAGATAAAATGATACATGGCCTGCTCGGGAGTCAGTTTGGCGACCGGCGGCATGATGCCATAGGCATCGCAAGTCAGCATGATGACATTTTTCGGATGCTCTCCCTCCCCGCTGGGGGTGGCGTTTGGAATATGCGAGATGGGATAGCTCGCCCTGGTGTTTTCGGTCAGGCTTGAGTCGTCGAGGTCCAGCCGGCGCGTGGTCATGTCCAGGCGAACGTTTTCTAATATGGTTCCGAACTTGCGGGTGCAATCAAAAATATCCGGTTCCGCCTCTTGTGACAGGCGAATGACCTTGGCGTAACAACCGCCCTCGAAATTGAAAACACCGTCATCGCTCCAGCCGTGTTCATCGTCCCCGATCAGGACTCGGTTTTTATCGGCGGAAAGCGTGGTTTTGCCGGTTCCTGACAGGCCAAAGAAGACGGCACTGTCGCCTTTTTTACCGATGTTTGCGGAGCAATGCATGGACAGCACTTTGTCTTTATGCGGAAGTATATAATTGAGCACGGAAAATATGGATTTTTTGATTTCTCCTGCATAGCTGGTTCCGCCGATCAATACCAGTTGTTTGCCGTAATCGACAATCACAAATACTTCGGAATTGGTTCCGTCGATGGCGGGAATCGCTTTGAACCCGGGGACGTGAATGACAGTGAACCCAGGGTTATGGGACTCCAGCTTGGAGGTTTCTGTGATCTGGATAAACATGTTGCGGGCGAACAGGCTGTGCCATGCGGTTTCGGTGATGACGCGGATATGGAGCTGGTGATTGGGGTCGGCTCCGGCACAACAATCCTGCACGAAAATCTCCCGGCCCTGAAGGTAGGCGAGAATCCGTGAGTGCAAGGCGTCAAACTGATCCACCGTGAAAGGCCGGTTGATTTTTCCCCACCAGATATTTTCCTGGCTGGAAGATTCCTGTACAATGAATTTGTCGTTAGGAGCCCGTCCGGTATGTTCGCCGGTTTGGACGCAAATAGGGCCCAGATGAGAAAGAACACCCTCGGATCGCCTGATAATATTTTCGTACAGGACGGGTGTTGAAAGATTCCAATGAACTTCCTTAAAATTCTTGATTCCGTGTTGCTCTAAACCAACCTGATGTTTGAGGCCTTTTTCGGGCATGGATTTTTCTCCTTATCCTGACAATGCTTGGCGAATGGAGTTATATAACGTATTGAAAAAAGAGAGACTTTCCCTTAAAGTGTGATGCAATTAAAATATAATAACCATTTGATATCATTAATTTTAACATATAATTTGGATAGGGGAAGGGATAATTGGCCTTCCGCCCCATATTTCCCGGTGATATTGCAAAATTTCATGGCATAAATCGTATTTCTCGGGTAAAAACCGGAGAATCGCTCCTCCATCATCCATCGACAGGTCCGGCCGACCGGGATTGTAATGAAACTATTTCAAGACAACAAAACATCCGACACATTCGAAATTCTTGCCAAAACCCGAAGCCGGTTCAATGAAGTTTATGTGATCCAAAACGGAACCCAACGGGAAATGTGGTTCAAAGGCGGCGGCAGTTTTTTTCTGCAAAGCCGGATGGACACCGAGACCCGAAAATTTCCCGTTCTGGTTTATTCCCGAATGATGCTGGCGTCCCTGTTGTTTCAGCCGTCTCCCAAAAATATTTTGATGTTGGGCCTTGGGGGCGGGTCCATTTCTAAATTCCTGCATCACCGCTTTCCCGAAGCAGGGCTCGATGTGGTCGAGGTGGACCCAAAAGTCATCAAACTGTGTAAAAAATTTTTCTATTTACAAGAATCCGAAAATTATCGATTGCATGCGATGGACGCCAGGATATTTGTGCAAAACCAGATCGGAAAAAAAACTTATGATCTTATCCTGTTGGATGTCTATAAAAGCGGTTCGGTTCCCTATCACCTTAAGACAAAAGAATTTTACCGGGAAATTCTTGATATTCTGAATCCAGGAGGCGTGGTCGCGTCCAATCTCTATGGGAAAAGCAATCTCCTGAAACCAGGAGATCGGGCGACGTTTGATTCTGTTTTCCGCGGCCTGTATTTTTTTGAAGACCCGGATCAGGTGGCTACCGTGTTGATTGCGACGGACCGGGAGCGACCCTGGTCACAAGAGGATATTCAAAAATCCGCCGGAAATTTTATGCCGGACATGCCATTTTCAATGCCCGAACTGGCAACCATGTACCAGCCGGACTTATTGGAAAACGCCAACGCGAAAATTTTTCTGGATGATTTTTCGGAGCAGGATTTTCCACAGGCGGCGCAAGATAACAACACCCGCCAGGAAAAATTTTGTCAGTATCCCATCAAGAGCCACTCTTGAGTGGAGGACACTCAAGAACCTGAACGCGCAAGTTTTCGAAATCCGCCACGATCAATCTACCGTTGGAGATGGCCAGCCCGGCCACTTTGCCGAATTGCCCCGCGCGTTGCCCCGGATGATTCACTATGGAAATAACGCCCAAATGGGTGTTTAAATGGAGAATCCGGTTGCTCCAGTAATCCGTGGCGAAGATTCCGTGATCGGGATGGCTGGCGATAAAATAAATCTCGCCAAATCCAAGGCTGTCCTTTTTGAGTCCGCGAATAAACCTTCCCTCTGCGTCAAAATGCTTTAGCAGATAAGAAGACTTGTCTCCGATCAGATAGTCCCCATTCTCCAGGCAGTGAATGCTGACAGGCTCGGCAAGGTCGTTGGATGCATTTTCCAGGCTTTCAAGGGAGCGGATTTGTTCTCCCTCGGGAGAATAAATTTGAACCCGGTTGTGCGTGGGGTCGGCCACCCAAATCTGATTGGAACGGTCAATGGAAAGTGAAAATATGGGGCCCAACCGCTGGTCGTCGCTTTCGTGGTCTCCGAAAGACAACAGGAACTCTCCTGCACCGCTGAATTTTTGTATGCGGGTGTTTCTTTCGTCCGCCACATAAATATTTCCCTGGTGGTCCACTTGCACATTGGTCGGAAAATTGAAAAACCCGGGAGCGTTGCCCAGCCCGCCGAAATGGTTTTTGTATGCGCCCTGGCTGGAAAACCGGATCACCTGATGGTTTTCATAATCCGTGACAATGAAATCGTTTTCAGAGGTGGTGGCGATTCCATAAGGTCGGCGCAAGTTCAGGGTCAAGGGGCCGCTGTTCGCAAAAGAAAATTGACACCGAAGGTCGGTGGCATTTGTTTTGCTGGAAGCGTTTTTCAGCGCACAGTCTTTTTCAAACGCGAGAATGGTATTCATCCGGTTCAGGATTTTAAACTTACGGTTCAAGACGGCGTCCAGTTTTTCCTGCTTAGGGTTGAGGGCGGACAATTGGTCATTGACTTCGAGAGTCTGATTTAATTCCTCGATATTTTTGTTCTCGGCGGCAGAATTCAGAATTCCGTTCAATCGAGAAGCTTCAAAGGAAAGTGTTTTTCTTTCCTCTAAGCCCTGATGGACGGTTTCTTTCAAATCGCGGTGCAATGAATTTAAAGCCTCAAGCAGGCGTACAGCATCGGGCACGGCCTTGGCTTTACCCGAACCGATCAACAGGCCGGTTCCGACAGCGAGGCGAAAGAGATTATTGGCCTCGTTGATTTCCATGGTCAGCGCCATTCTTTTTAAGACACTGACTTGAAAGTTGACCACCGAGAGGTCGTTTTGCAGAGTGATGGGAGCCCGCTTGTCCTGTGGGTTGACCCGGTTTGCTTTTGTTGCCACCTCATGTTTTTGTTGGGACAGGGCTTCAAGTTGCTGGAGGGTTTCAAGGTATTTGGATTCGTAACCCCGCTGGTTTTCCAACAGGTCCCAGAGAGTTTTTATATGGTCGGCCTCATTGCTTAAAACTGTGTCCGCTGAAAAATGCAAGTGACCCCAGGCCATTCCGGAATCTTTTTTTCGTAAACACATCCCCTCTGTCAACAAAGGCTGGGCCATTTCCTTGAGCGTCAGGTTTTCCGCGTTGAAGGCAACGGGCAGGAGATCCGCCAAGGTGACCTCGACGGGCAGGGTGTCTGTGTGCGAACCCCAACGATTCATCCACAGGTCGATCAGGTCTTTGATGAGAATTTCAAGCGACTTGTGCAGGTGGCCTTCTTCCTGAAGCCCCAATAAAATTTTAAAGAATTTTTCTGAGCCTTGAGGCTCGATGAACTGTCTTTTTAAAGTTTCTTCGATCTCTTTATGAAGCGGAAATTTCAAGGCCGCGCCTTTGATACTTGCCAGAAGACTGCGTGTCTCGAAATGGAATTGCCTGAGAACGTCCATGATTCTGGCGTTGGAATTGGAGCGGAGAAGGAAGGTGCCCCACTGTTCATTCTGGTTTTCAGTGTCGGCAAAAGACGCCATCATGGTTTTTTCATTGTGTTCCCTAATTTCCAGCAAGCGGATTATTTCTTGGCCTATACGGGCGATATTGATTTCCGCGAAGTCCATGCAGGTTTTTAAGCCGGAGTCGGACAGGGGGGTGTTGATGACATTGCCGAAAAATTCGGCTCCTTGTTCCACGCCTTTTCGATACTCATAAAAAAGGTGGCGCAATTCCCGGAAGCGGGTTCTGTCCTGAGTTTCCGCCTGGAACAGGTTTTTATTGAACACCCTGGGGTCGTCCCGTTGCTCGAGAACCAGTTTTTGCTCGGTAAATAACAGCTGGTTGTGTTCGACCGCGGCTTTTTCCCATTCCTCATACACGATCAGAACCTTTTGACGAACGGCCGTGTGATGACGGGAGAAAATTTCGAGCCCCTGTAAAAGCAACGACTCGTTCTGTTCGTCCTCAGTAACGACTGCCAGACGACTGAGTTTTAGCAGAAGGTCCAGACCAATAAATTTTTCGGGTTCGGTATTTTCTGCAAGCAGTTTGCTAACGGCATTCTGGCAGGCGGTCAGCGCGTTTTCATCGGCCTGATTTTTTGGCACCTCATTTTGGCTTGCCTGTGGGAGCTGGAAGATTATCACTTTGGGGTCGAATGTCAGGCCCACGACCAACGTGCCGTCGGGGGCAACGGCTGTGAGACTGGGCGCAATGAGGGGGACCGTGTTCTCGGCTGTTTTCAGTGCATACAGAAATTCTCCGGCGGGTGAGAAAACCTGAATGCGGTCGTTGTTCAGGTCGGCCACATAAAGGAGATCATCGGGACCGACGGAAACCGAAAGCGGGTATTCGAACTGCCCGGAGTTTTTCCCCCGTTCTCCAAAGGCGAGGTGGAGATTCCAGCGGGCATCGAACTTTAAAATGCGGTGATTGCCGCTGTCGGAAATAAAATAGTTGCCGTGACGGTCGCTGGCGATGGAGGTCGGGAACTCGAATGTGGGAGCGTTGAATAAACTCTTTGGGGTTTCGTAAATGCAGGCCAGCTGTTCTTCCAGCACCGTTCCCCGGCCTCCAATCCAGCCCCGCGATTTACCTTCAGGGCTGAAAATTTGTATTCTGTGATTGTAGCGTTCGACTATGAGGATGTCTGAATTGGGGGCGATAAAAACGTCATGAGGCTCGTTGAGTTGTTCTTTGTCTTCTCCACAGGAGCCGAAGCTAAACAGGTGATTGCCTTCCGCGTCGAATTTCTGTATTCGATGATTCCAGCTGTCCGCAACGTAGATGTTGCCCTCACGGTCTGTCGCGATGCCTTTTGGGTAGTGGAATTCCCCTGGGTTTTTGCCTTTACCGCCAAAACTTTTTATAAGATTTTGATCAGCGTCGTAGATCTGGATGCGGTGATTGAAGTCGTCCGCGAGGATGAGGTTTCCATTTGACGCGCAATGAAAACCGGAGGGGGGCGACAGCTTCTCGTTGTTTGCGTCGGGAGAACGAAACACAGATTTAAATTGAGCGACGCGGTCCTCTTCCATTGCTTGATGAGTCAAATCGATTGTGGCCAGGGCGACCCTGGGTTAAACCCGCCAGTGGGCAGTTCAAATATTAACGCGCTAAGGAACTATGGCTTTTCGGGACTCGTGCGCAAGTTCCCTCTTGCCGGGATTTAATCATAATTGAACCTGGAACACAATCCATACACATTACTTTTTGGTGACGACGCTCATCATCCATTCTCCCAGAGGATTCACATGGGTGCTGTATTTATGAAAGCGGAAGCCGTGATAGTCGAGAAAATGAATCAGATCTTTTTCTTTGAACCACAGACTATCGTTGGTCACGCCGGACAAACCATCGTTCCAGCCGCATTCGGGATAGATTTCAAAAGAGTAGGTTCCGCTTTCCAGCTCGACTTCTCGAAAATTTCTGTAAGGGCGTGAATGTTTAGAGGAAATGTGTCCGCACAAAACAATAGTGTCGCTTTGTTGCATACAACTTTCAAGTAACCACCAGGGCTTGTCGCTGTGGTAGAAAACTCCTGAACAAAAAATAATATCCAGTTTCTCATTGATGAGTTGTGGAAAAAGATGCATGTCTCCCAAAATGAGCTCATAGTTTTGCCAGTTATAAAGCGAACGTGTCACGGAGATTTTGGCGTAATTGAGAGGGCGGGCTTCGATGCCGATCACCTTTCGGGGTTTCTGATCCATGAGCATGACCGTGTCGTGGCCTTCAAACGGGCCCAATTCCAGAACCGTCTTGTCTTTGAAATCCACGTCCGGGGGGACGGGATGCCAATAGGGAGATTCCATATTGATTGGCAACACGCCCTGGCCAAATAAAAAGTCGTCGAAACAAAATCTCAGTGGTTCTTTCAGTTCATTGGCGATGGAAAAAACATTCATCAATGATTTGAGATGAATGGTTTTGCAAGGGCAAAATGATTTGATGATCATGAAGGTATCGTAAAGATCCGTGGCCTCGGCGCTGGACGCGATCACCACGATGTCATTTGCCGTCAGCCGGGACAGTTCCTTGAGAGGCCGTACAGAGTGGCCCTGAAAAATGGTGTTTTCAGTGAACCCCACTCCTTCATAAACGCCGCAGATGGAAATATCGGTGCCTTCGATAGCCTCCAACAATATTGAAGCGGATTGTTTGGTTCCCACAACAGCGATTCGTGCGTTTAATTTTTTGCATTGGGCGTAAAGGCTTCTCTGTAATTGTTCGCGTTGACCGACAAGTCTTCTGATGTTCATGGGATCCCTTTTCCTTTGATATGGCGTGAATATCCTTGTTATTCGGTGATCATAATTTTTTCGATATCCGCATCCGCTACTGTCCGGGAACATTGAATACGAAACCGGCGTACCAGCATGGGCAAGAGCATCTTCAAGGCGTCCAGTTTTGATTTCAACAAGACGATTCCCTGCCCCCGGTAGGAAAAATATTTAATATCATCCAACTGGTGTTTGAGGATAGAGAAAAAATTCTTGCAATACATTTTCAGCGAAAAGTTTTTAATGAGCACGAGCACGTCATTGCGTTTGCAGAGAAATACGTAACGGTCGCTGTAAAGGCCAACGGTTGCGGTCCCGATGTGGTAGACCTTGGCTCTTGGCAGATACACCGTTTGGAACCCCTGCAATTGACTGCGCATGTTCAAATCGACGTCTTCCGCGAAGATGAAAAAATCTTCATCGAAAATTCCAACCCGGTCGAACAGTTCCCGACGATAAATTCCCGCCCCCGCGCAGGCCCCAAAGACGTAATCTTCGTCCTCGTATTGTCCGACGTCTTTTTCGCCCTGACCGCGGCCACCGCCTGCCGACCAGGCGTGGAACAGGTCTCCCGTGTTGTAGAACACGTCGCGTTGGTCGAGGAACATCATTTTGGTGGTTCCCATCCCGCATTCCGGGTGCCGCTCCATTCCCTGATAAAGTTCGGTCAGCCAGTCGGGCTCGACTTCGATGTCGTTATTCAATAGGCAGATGTACTTGCCTTTGGCCGCCTGAATGCCGCGATTGCAGGCAATGGCAAATCCCATATTTTTGGGGAGTTTGATCAGGCGAATCCAGGGATATTTTTCTTCCATCAATTCACGGGAACCGTCCACCGAGCCATTGTCTATCACGATGACCTCAAAAGCATCGAAGGTCGAGAGTTTGAGGGAATCCAGACACATGCCGATGAACCGGAGGCCGTTCCAGTTGGGCACGATAACGCTGACCCGTATACTCTCATCCTGAGGGCCGGACTCGATACGGACGTTCGATGAATTCATGGCGGACTGTATCCTGGTGGTTGCTGAGTCGTTCATTTAGATATTTCCTCTCCGCTTTATGGCATCAGCCGGGTGTGTGAGTTTAAATTTATTTCCTCCAGCAATTTTATGGCGCCTTGATGCCTGGGGTCCAGCGTGAGGCATTTTTGGACAAAGTGCTCTCGGTTTTCCCCTCGGGACAATCGCGCTTTGCGAAACCACGCCCCCGCCTGAATGTGTGGATAGGTCGCAAGGCAGGACGTTATTTTTTCAAAAAGATTATAGGCCTCTTCCATTTTGCCTTCGCGTTCCAAAGCCGAAGCTCTGGCATATATCAGAAGCGAGTTTAGAGGGTCTTGTTGTAAATAATAGTCGAGGGTTGCGGACTCCGGGCGTGACTTTTTATCCATTTGGGCGATGGTGCTGGCCACGCGGGTTTTCATCCACTCGCGGTCCGGCTTATTGGCGATGGTTTCAGATTCGGCGTACAGCCTTTGCAGTTGTTCCCGATCGTTGAGGATTGCCAGAGATTCCATCAAGGCTTGCCAGCAATCGTGTCGTTCGGGATACAGCGTGCGGAACCGTTCGAATGCATTCACCGCCAGCTGGTGCTTATTTTCCTGCTGATGAATCAGCGCCTGGATAAAAAGGCCTTCGTCGCTTTTTCCGAAGCGCAGGGTTTCTTCGAAAATCAAACCTTCGGCCTCGTCCAATTGACCGAGCTTTATTTTTTGTCTGGCAAGCATGAGGCGCACCGGCGAATGCAGGGGTTCTTCCCTGAGACCGTTTTCAAAAGCGGTGACGGCATTTTCAGGTTGCCCGAAATGGCTATATAATTCTCCGAGATAAATGAGTCCCCGGGAGTCGCAGGCGTTCAGCCGGATCAGTTTTTTGCATTCTCTTAAAGCAGTGACGGCTTTGCCCCGTTCAAAGTCGGTCCGGTCGATGGCGGGAGCGTGCCAATTGGCCTGGGTCAAAATTTGCATGTGGCGCATTTTGTCCTGCCAGGTCAAAGCAAGGGGGTCTTCGGCCACTGACCTGAACCCGGCCAGCCGGTAAACCGGAAATCGGGCCAGGACCACTTTGATCAGCTGGTAACGCAATCCGGTCATCTGTTCCAGATAGTCCACATCGAGATCGGTAAAGGTTTTGATCAGATAAACCGGCTTGTGGCGGATCAATCCGCCGATCACGCCGTCATAAAACCCTGTCAGGGCCTCGGTGTCCCAGGGGCCGATGGTGTGGTGCAGGTAATTGTCCGCCGCCTGTAAGTCCGTCAAATGATAGAGCTGGGAAAACGTTCCCCAAACGAAAATCCTCGCGTCTCGCTCGCCTCGCATTCGGGTGAGGCGTTTTAAAAGTTTCCCAAGATGGGGAAGGTAAATGTATTGATCGAATTTTTCGTACTGCGCCAGAGTTTTTTTATCCGTCGGGCGCAAATAGAAAGGCAGAAGATTTTTTATATTCCAGAGGGCCGAGGCTAAGAAAACCAGGAGACAGACGTTCTGAACGGTAGCCGTCTGTTGTAGAACAAAATCGACTAGAAGGCCGCACCCAAGCGCCAGCCAGCCAAGCCACGGCAGGTAATGGTAGCGCGAGAAAGCGCGCTGGCAAACGATCATCGCCAAAGTGACGGCGGTGAACGCGCCAAGCCAGAGGCCGTGGTCCCCGAAAAAAGACAGGAACAAACCAGGAAGGCCCGCGATCCAGAGCGGCAGGGTTTGCGCGATCAAATGGCGCACTTCCCTGAATTTGCTGAAGTACATGGCTTTGGTCATGCTGAGACGCAACGTGGTGGCCATGCGGGTCCGCATTTGCTTCAGGGAAAGGTCATCCCAGAACCCCATTTTATATTCGATCAGGTTGGACAGGATCATGGGTCCTGCGGTTGCGAATACAAATAAGGCCATCGCGCCGAACCCATATTGATACCCAACCACCAGAGACAGAACCGCCGGGTAAAGTCCGGTGGTGAATTTGGGGAGGGTCGCGAGACCAAAACAGAGGCCGGCGTAGACCACAAACCCCGACCCCGCCGTCAAAAAAGCCAAGCCCAGAAAGGTGAAGGGGATGTAAAATTGCTCGTGGTTGAAAGAACCTGCCGTGAGATCCGGGGAGGTTCCGTAAAATGCGTGCAGAAGACCGCCTGCCAGGGCAGACCAGGGATCGGCCGTTATTAATAGTACGGCGAAGAAAACTGCTATTGAACCGCCAACGTGGAAAACCGTTTGCAGGTGGCGGATTCTTTGCACTCCGCCTTCGGGATTCCCGTAGAGCTTGTCCATGAGAAGCATCCGCCAGATGGGAATGCCGATGATTTGCAGGTCTTTTTTCCATTGCAAACCTTTGCTGGCGAATCTTGCTCTGTAGGTGTAGATGGAAAAATCGTCGTCCAGAGGAAAACGTAAAAAAGGGCGGCGGGACAATATCCCCGTCAAGGCGATGAGGATAAGGAATATAGTTTGTTGCAGGTCCATTGGCGTTGATTTGACGATGAATGTTACATCCAGAGCCCGGGAATCGTTATGCGGGCATTTGAAAATTCCGGGCACACTTCTCCATATCTTCTCAATCGGCAAAAATTGAATTTTGCTTGAGGAGAATTTGCTTGTAGTTCACTGGTTTTCGGAGAATTGTCTGATAACTCAGGGTATTTTCATGAAAAGGAGTTTCAGCTTGAGGGCGATGGAATCCTCTGCGGGCAAAGTCGAACGGCCGATCGTTTTGATCCACAGGGACCGCAAAATGCCCATAACGAAGGTCAGGCGGTAAAGGGTTCGCAACAAAACATTCCAGGTGGCCGAGTAATACTTGCGATAGAAATACAGGTTGCTCTTGTAGGTTTCCAAGATCACTTTTGCTCTTATTTCCGGTTGATGGGTGCTTTGCCCCAGCAGGTGCGTGACATGCGCTTCCGGGTAATAGCAGATTTTGTGCCCGAGACTACGAGCGCGCCGGCAAAAATCGTCTTCCTCGTTGTATAAAAAATAATTTTCATCGAGAAGACCCGTGGTTTCAAAAACCTGCCTGCGAATGACAAAGCAGGAGCCGCCGATGGCCTGCACTTCTTGAGGTTCCCGGCCACCCATTTTTTTAAATTCGCTGACGGGATCGTATTGGCCGAGTATTTTCAATGCCGCGTCTAATGCGGTGTCCTCCCACAACCGCATGGAGCAGGGGACGCCGGTTGAGTCGAGAATCTCGGGGCTCAAAATGGCGAACTTTGGATGGTCGTCGAGATAGTGGACGATTTTGGCAAAACAGTTTTCGGTTAGCAGGGTGTCGCTGTTCAGCAGAACGGTGTATCTGCCGCAGGCGATTTTGATGGCCTGATTGTTGGCGGACGAAAACCCCAGGTTGTCATTATTCTCGATGAGGGTTACCTTCGGGAAAGCTGTCTTAATGGCTGATTGACTGCCATCGGTGGAATGATTGTCCACCACCAGAGTCTCGAAAGAAATCCCCTCTGTGAAGGCGTGGATCGATTTCAGGCAGTCAAGGACGATGTCCCGCGTGTTAAAATTGACGATGACGATGGACAGGCCCAAGGTAGGGGGGGCAGGAAACTGGAAAGGCGGCGGGTTTGTCGTCAAAAGGCTTGTCCTGAGTCAGGAATTTGAAATTTTCTAAACGCTGCACGCAAGTGCGATACCACTTTTTGATACTTTATCATGGATTGACGCTATTGCTTTCCCGGAAGAAATTGGCGAAAATGCCGGGTCCGCACGAGTTTGTTCCCACCAGTGGGTTTTATACCCATCGTCCGGGTTTTATTTTAAATGAAAACTTTTGCCGGACACTCTGTTCGCTTGCGGCCAAAGTCGTTTATTAAACTAAGGAGTTTTTTGATGTTGGATGATTTAAAAAAAGGATGTGAGGATTCCAGACGGAAGATCGATCTTTTGAGGGGGTATCTTTGACGTTGATAATAATTTAAAAGAGCTTGCAACGCTGGATGAACAAGTGGCAAGGCCGGGGTTCTGGAACGACAACGAAACCGCGCAAAAAGTACAGCAAAGACGATCCCAGTTGCAGAGGACGGTGACCGCCTGGAACGATCTCAACAAAGAGCGCGAAGACCTGGGTGCCCTGATCGAACTGGCGGAAGAAGATGAGGATGAATCCTTAAATGCGGAAATAGCATCTGCCGAAACCGCACTCAGGGGAAAGATCCAGCAAGCGGAATTGCAGGCGATGTTGTCCGAGGACAACGATGTCAACAATGCCATCATGACGATTAACTCCGGCGCCGGCGGGACGGAATCTCAGGATTGGGCGCAAATGCTTCTCAGAATGTACACCCGCTGGGGGGAACGCAACGGCACTAAAGCCGAAATTCTGGACATGCAATATGGCGATGAGGCGGGGATCAAAAGCGCCACCGTCAACTTCACCGGGGACTATGCCTATGGCTACCTGAAGGCTGAAATTGGCGTGCATCGGTTGGTCCGTATATCTCCCTTCGACTCCAATAAACGTCGCCATACTTCATTTGCGTCGGTGTTTGTTTATCCGGAAGTCGATGATGAGATCGATATCGAAATCAAGGATGAAGACCTCAAGATCGATGTTTACCGGGCGTCCGGGCCGGGCGGGCAGGGGGTCAACACCACCGATTCGGCGGTTCGACTGACGCATGCGCCGTCGGGGATCACCGTTCAA
Organism: uncultured Nitrospinaceae bacterium; assembly: GCA_964412825.1. Classification (GTDB taxonomy): domain Bacteria; phylum Nitrospinota; class Nitrospinia; order Nitrospinales; family VA-1; genus JADFGI01. The sequence continues at coordinate 23,593 of CAYPQH010000012.1, forward strand.
TGCCAGAATGAACGCTCGCAATTTAAGAATAAAGCCTCTGCCTTGAAGGTGTTGAAGTCCAGGCTTTATGAGTATGAAATGGAAAAGCAGGACGAAGAAAAACGGTCGCTGGAGAAACAAAAGAAAAAAATAGAATGGGGCAGTCAGATTCGTTCCTATGTTCTGCATCCCTACCGCATGGCCAAGGACCTCAGGACCCATGTCGAAATGGGCAATGTGGACGCGGTTCTGGATGGCGATCTGAATACCTTCATCGAGGCCTTTTTAATGCTAAGCAAGAGCCCGGAAGCCTGAGATTTAAGAAAATGAAACCGATTTTACACCCCAGACTGACCAATGATGTTTTTGGCGACCCCGGTCTCCAGGTGAATTTTCTTTATGAAAAACGCGCGCTCCTGTTCGACCTTGGGGATATTTCCGCCATTCCCAACAGCACGCTCTTAAAGGTCACCGATGTTTTTGTCAGCCACACGCACATCGACCATTTCATTGGCTTCG
>CAYPQH010000013.1:0-22163 GCA_964412825.1 uncultured Nitrospinaceae bacterium
AACCCGTTGCCGCCGCCGCCCAGCCGGAATAGCTGTTGAGCATGGAAACCACCACGGGCATATCCGCCCCGCCAATGGCCATGACCATATGAACCCCGAACAACAGGGCGATTCCTGTCATGATTATCAGAGGCATCATGCCACTGCCTGCCGCGGACTGATCGACGAACTGGCTACACAGGTAAATGGAACCCAGTAGCAAGCCTAAGTTGAGCCAATGCCTGGCCGGCAACAACATGGCGTTGCCGGTGATTTTTCCACTGAGTTTTCCGAATGCAATGAGGGACCCTGAAAACGTGACCGCCCCAATGAGAATTCCCAGATAGGTTTCGATATCGTGGATGGTGAGGTCCACCCCGGTGAGATGCGAATTGGAACCCATGAAATTGGCAAAACCAACCAGAACCGCCGCCATCCCTACCAGACTGTGCAGAATGGCAACCAGCTCGGGCATTTCCGTCATCTGCACGCGTTTTGCCAGAACCAGGCCGATACTGCCGCCTATTAATAATGCACCAATCAAAATCCCTATATTTTCTGTGACCCCTGAGATGGTGGCTATAAGGGCAATGGCCATGCCCAGCATGCCATACATGTTGCCACGGCGGGAAGTTGCCGGATTGCTCAAACCGCTCAACGCAAGAATAAAAAGAATGGTTGCCCCAACATACGAGGCGGTAATAATACCTTCGCTCATCTAATCCGCCTCCTATTTTTGAAACATGTTGAGCATGCGGCGCGTTACCGCAAATCCGCCCACTATATTGATTGCCGTGATCAGCGTTGCGAACGCCGCAATTCCCATAAGAAGATTATCTCCCGAACTGATCTGCAAAACTGCACCCACAATAATGATGCTGCTGATGGCGTTGGTCACACTCATTAACGGGGTATGCAAAGCCGCGGTCACATTCCAGATCACCATATAACCGACAAAACAGGCCAGAACAAACACTGTAAAGTGGGCCATAAAGGATGCAGGCGCAACGGCACCCAATCCTAACAAGGCCAGGGCCCCAACCCCAAAAGTGACAACCGGTTCTACCCACGACGGTTTTTCTTCTTTGGGTTCTTCAGGTGGTTTGGCGGGTTCAGCCGGTTTGGCCGGTGCCGCTGAAAGTTTTGGCGCAGGCGGCGGAAAGGTGATCTCACCCTCCTTGACAACCGTCGCTCCTCTGACCACTTCGTCATCAAAGTCTATTTTTACGTTGCCGTCTTTTTCCTTGCACATGTCTGTGAGCAAGTGGCGTAAATTCGTTCCGTATAACTGGCTCGATGTTGCCGCCAGACGACTTGGTAAATCGGTGTATCCGATAATGGACACTCCATGCACCTTGACCACTTTTCCCGCTTCAGACAGCTTGCAGTTGCCTCCCTGTTCGGCGGCCAGGTCAACGATCACGCTACCGTCTTTCATGGATTGAACCATGTCTTCCATGATCAATTCCGGAGCTGGTTTGCCGGGTATCAACGCTGTGGTGATGATGATGTCTACTTCCTTGGCCTGCTCTCTAAAGAGGGCCATTTCCGCTTCGATAAATTCCTTACTCATCACCTTCGCGTATCCGCCAGTGCCGGAACCTTCTTCTTCAAAATCAAGTTCCAGGAACTCTGCGTCCATGCTCTCGATCTGTTCTTTCACTTCCGGCCGGGTATCGAAAGCCCGTACAATGGCGCCCATACTTTTAGCGGCACCGATGGCGGCCAAACCCGCAACCCCAGCACCAATGACCATGACTATTGCCGGAGGAACTTTACCCGCCGCTGTGATCTGTCCGGTAAAGAACCGTCCAAAATGCTGGGCGGCTTCAACAATGGCCCGGTATCCGGCAATATTCGCCATGGAGCTCAAGGCGTCCATTTTTTGAGCACGAGATATACGCGGAATCATGTCCATTGCCAGGGCAGTGACTTTTTTGTCGGCTAATTTTTTGAGCAGTTCAGGGTTTTGCGCAGGCCAAAGGAACGAAATATAAATTTGGCCTTCTTTCAGCAATTTCACCTCATTTGATTCCGGGCCACGAACTTTCAAAATGATGTCGCTGTCGCTCCAGAGATCCTTGGTGTTTTTTATAACCGTTACGCCCGCTTCCACATAAGACGCGTCTGAATAATGGGCAGCAGAGCCAGCACCTGCCTCAATGGCTACTTTAAAACCTAGTTTGATAAGCTGTTTTGCGACCTCGGGGGTGGTCGCCACCCGTTTTTCGCCAGCATGAACTTCTTTAGGGATACCAATCTTCATCACATTTCTCTCATTAAAGAATGGGTTAGGGGGATATCAAAGCGCATAAGACTATCATATAAATGCCAATATTTCTCAAAATCTCATAAAAATAATGCCCGAAATTGCAGGATGGGTTTCATACCCTGTTTTGTCTTCGAGTTTTCAGCCAACTTTAATTCAATAAATTTTCTCAATTCGGTTTGGTATAATCCGTTTCCTGAATTTACGGAGATCGAACAATGGATTTTGACGATCAGTATCAGCAAACGAAAGTAGAGTTCGAAGAGGAGTGGAACCGCAATACGGTGGAAGATCTTCTTCGGACCAATCACTACAAAAGAGCTAAAGAAGAGTTGAGCTACTATGAGGATTACCTGCCTAAAAACGAAAGGATTTTAGAAGCAGGGTGCGGTCTGGGTCCTAAGGTCTTGTTTTTTCGTGAAAAAGGATACCGGATGGTGGGAGTGGATTTCGTTTTTTCGGCCCTTGACCGGCTAAAAAAATATGAACCCGGAACCCACCTGGCCTCTTGTGATATTCATGACTGCCCTTTTCCTGATAATACGTTTGGTGCCTATCTTTCCTACGGTGTTGTGGAACACTTTCCGCATGGTTGTCAGGACGCGGTTCAGGAAGCCTTCAGAGTTTTGAAGCCCGGCGGCATCATGGTCATATTGGTTCCGGCGAGAAACCTGCTCAGCCGGTTCATTCATGACCCGGACAATCTCCTGCAAAAATTGAGAAGGCTGTCATGGATACGAAAAATCGCCGGTAAACCCCCGTATCAGGCTTCAGAGGAAAGTGAGCTGTATATGAAACTTCATGGCAGGCGGGAAATGCGGAAAATTTTGCAAAAAGCGGGATTTGAGATTTTGCTGGAAAAGCCGGTCGGTCACAGTTTTTCACTTTACATGCTGTGCGAATGCTTTCATGCCGATTCCAGCGGGAAAACTAATTTATTAGCGGAATGGGTGGCGTGGGTTTTAAAAAAATGGGTCCCCTGGGAATCGGCGAATCATCTGATGTTTGTCGCAAAAAAATAATTTTGAGATAAACGGCCCACCCGGTCAAAATTTCAATCCATGTCGTCAAACACGCCTGCGGACAGGCTTTTTCTCGCCGTTCGCGCTTCCTGATCCGCACGGGCGATGCTCTGATCGTAATCGTTATAATCCACAAATTTCAAAATCGGTTCCATTTCCGGCGACCGTTTTAAATAAAGTTTCGTCATCAACTGCACGGTGCGCCGGTATTTTGGGTGACCGGCTTTTTGCGTCCGAAGTTCTGTCAGATGCCCAAGTTCTCTTAGGTTCATGCCCATGTTCCAGCGAATGTAATGATTGAATAAAGTGACATATTGGGCTTCCTCCTCCATGCCGACCTTTTTGAGTTCGTGGTAGAGGGTTTCGCTCCGGTCAAAACATTCATGGACGATGTCTTCCATGCCTATTTCGGCGATCTCCTCCGGGACCGAATATCCAAGCGCCACTCCGAGGTCCTGCCTTTGCTGGGTCAACATGCGATGCCGCTGGAGGTCGCGGTATTCGGCAAATCCAGCAACGATATCGAAATTGATCGGATACCCGGTCTCTAAAGCGCGTCCCGGACGATCCCGCTTGGTTTTTCGTTCGCCAATGTAAACGGAAAAGATTTCCTTGCGTTTGTCTTCGTCAAGGGAGCGGACGACGTTGCGTATCTGCTCGGTCGAATGTTGTACGTGGGGAAAGATCATGCTGGACAATATCTGCGTCTGGCTTTCTTCCTGAGGGTCTTCGAGCAGAACCACCTCGGCGCATTTTTCTATCGGAATACCCGCAAACAATTTTGTGGATAGCTCGCGCATGTTCCGGTGGTTGTCCGCCTGATAATTATTTTTTGCCGCCCGTTTGATGAATGTGGGGATCTGTGTGTTGAGCGCGGTTTGAATGTCACGGGCCAGGGTATGCCCCTCCCCAAGCCCCTGGGTGAGTAATTTGGAGATCAGGCCGGAATAAAACCGGCCATTGCCGACCAGGCCCAAATTGGCTTTTGTGCATGCGGGAAGGATGCAGCGTATCACGTCGCAGGCGGCGCTCCTGATAGTGAAGCCGTAAGCGATACGATGCGCTTTCAGTTCGTTGTCGTTTTTCAGCTCCTTGCGACCGGCTTTTTCTGGCTTTCCATCCCGTTCCACTTCGATTTGAAACTGATTCTCAGGGAGCCGTTTGCGAAAAAGATCCTGCATGGGTTCGACCAGGCTGGCGTAGGTTTCAAAAAGAAACTCCATTGTTTCGATGAATTTATTTCCCAACCCGGATTGCAGGATGCTTTGAGGGCGAACATAACGCCATTCGCCATTTTTTTTCTGGTCGTATAAAACGTAGCGCGTCGATTCCTCAATGGGGGAGCCGCCGATTCGGCAGTCTTCGATGACCTTGGTCATCAGGTTGGAAACGTCTTCGATGCAGAGCGGAGCGACGGCAAGTTCGGCGACCGACTCATCGCCGAATTTGTTCACCACCCGGTCGATCAGCGCGCTTCCCTTGACTTCATTGGGCGTGCCATCGGGGTTCAGGAATTCACGCACGATGGTTTCTTTGAGCCCGGTGGGCGCGCGGCTGTAGCGGGCCAGGGCGGCACCGATCACTTCGGGGTTGAGATTTTTCAGCGCGAAAACTTTTGCATCGACATCCGAGACGTAGGGCTTGAGGATCTCTTTTTCGCGGTCGGTCAGTTCATCGGTTCGTTTTGGTTTCATCTATTTGAGATTCTCATTGATGTCATCCCTGGCGCAACGGAAGCCGGTGTCGTTGAAGCGGACTTCAGGTCGGCTCCACCTGCGGAACGCGCTTCTTAAGGAATTTTCGTGATTGACCCACGACCCGCCCCGGACCACTTTGAAGTCTCCGTTGGCGGGGCCACGGGGGTTCTTCTTTCGCCCCAGGCTATAATATTTGAAGTGATACCAGTCGTCCACCCATTCCCATACGTTTCCGGCCATGTCGAACACCCCGTATATGGACTCACCCTTAGGATGGGAGCCGACATTGGTCATGGTCAACGCGCCCTGCCATTTTCTTTTGAAAGTGGCCTTCCCTTTGGGTGAACCCGATCCCCAGGGATAAACGTTTGCCTTTTTTCCACGGGCGGCTTTTTCCCACTCCGCTTCCGAGGGCAGACGCTTGCCCATCCAGGCGCAATAGGCGTTCGCGTCGTACCAGTTGACCTGCGTGACCGGCTGGTTGCGAATTTCCTTCGGAAACGAGGTTCCGTTCCATAAATTGCCTTCCCGGCATTTTGCCGTCTGGCAGGAGTCGTCGAGCGCAGGCCTGTGTCCGGTGGCCTGAACAAATTTGAGATAGCGGGCGTTGGTCACCTCAAAAATATCGATCCAGAAACTGTCCAATTCGATCAGCTTTTGCGGGAGCTCGTCTTCAAACCACCACAGCTGGCATTTTCTGTCGATTTCTCGGCACCGCTTGAGATATTCTTTGGTTTCGTTAAAAGTAGAGCCTCTCTTAAAAGCCCCGGCTTTAATCCGTGCCATGAACGCAAAATCATTTTTTTTAGAATCCCCACTTTTGGCATGTACCAGAGGAAGGGCAGTGAACGCCCCCGGCAGGCAAAACAGCGCAATGAGAAAAAAGGCAGGAAAACGAATGGACATTTATCAGTTAGGGACGGCCCTGGAAAGAATTGAGAGAATGGACGCTATGACCCGTCCTGCGGGTCTTCCCTGAACCGGACCATCTCCTTGCCGTGAATATAAAATAAAGACAATCCGAGAATCATGTTGACGGTGTATATCCAGGTGAATTTGGAATGAAACCGGTCGAATTGTATCTGCAGTTTCACGTCCGCAGGGTTGGCCTTTTTGAGCAGGTCCACCCGGTGCATTTCGGGCCGAAGAAAACTGCCCATATATATTGCCAGCACGATCATGATCGCGAAAACCACTTCTTTGGTGTAAGGGCGTTTGGTGACCACAACACGCTCTAACCCTGTCTTGCTGTATTTCGTCACCAGAAACTTGATCACTTCTGCAGTCAACATCAGCCCGATGCAGGTGTAAATGATCGGGACGCTATAAGCGTCCATGATCTTGTTCATGATGGAGCTACCCAGCAACGGTTCTTCTCGCAATGTGACGCGGACCATGATCTCGACCAGGATGCCCAGAAGAAACATGCCCGCCACCCACAAGGAAAGCGAGAACAGGTAGAACATATTGAAAATGTAAACAAGACGTTTCACTAAGTGCCCCAGTCACTCTCGTTAATTAAGGTTTTGGAAGGTCAACACTACTTGCAGACATTGGTGAATTGTCGCTTCAAAACCCATCGCACTTTAATTTCTTCTGCGGGTGATGCCCGCCTAGCGCCCGCCGGCGACTTGTTTGCGCAGACCTTTGTAGCTGGCTTCCTGTTGTGTTTTTTCTTTATTACGGGCCGCAACGATTGCCGGGCTGTCGCCGCCAAACCAGGATTTGACTGCAGGGCCGGGATTAAACCGGTGCACGGTATTGAGAATGGACAGGTAAATGATCCCGTACATCACCAGAAAGCCGTAAAGAATCATGGGAATGAGAGACCGAACCCGTTGTTTCTCTTTTTCGGACTTGTGCCCCCACACCCGATGCCATAAAGAAGCTATTTTTTCACCCATAATACGGGTCCCGATGCGCTTTTAAAGTCATCAATATAATTCAAAATAAAAGGGTTTCCCCTGCGAGGAGGCATGTTAGCAAACTCTTGAATGGGAAACAAGCTTAGGGGAGGCCTTCCCTTTTATCTCCCCATAAACCCGATCACCGCGCCGGTCACGATCATCAAAACGCCCATCACGCGTCCGCCCTTGTCCCCCAGAGGCAGAACCTTTTCCAGCAGAACAAACAGGGTGATGACAGCGATCCATAAGAGATTCATCACGCCGCCGACAAACAGCAGGCTCATCAACGCCCAGCAGCAACCGAGGCAGTAGCCGCCGTGGGCAAGGCCCATTTTAAACGCGCCCAGAGCGCCGGTCTGCCAATGGGTGCTGATGAATTCCACTGGGGATCGGCATTGATGCAGGCATTTATCTTTGAGCGGAAGCCATTGGTAAACTCCTGCAATGATGAGCAACAAGGCCCCTAAACCGGCGCTTTTAGAAACCATCATGGGCGATAAGAGCATGGCCTGCTCCAGCCTCCATTGAGCGAGGGTCGCAAGCGAGCTGAAGCCGATCCACATCACGATATAGCCGGAAACAAACAGGCCGGTGGGTGCGACAGGGGTTCCCTGTTTTGCGGATTTTCTGGCTACGGATGCGTAGATCAATACGGTGGGAGTGACGGAAGGCAACATCATGCCGATCATCATGATGGCCCACATCAGAAACATCATCAGGAAATATTGGGCCGTCCATGTTGGCATCTTCATGACGGCCATGCCCGACATGTCGCCTGCGATTGAAAACAGATAAACCCAGGAAAGTAAGGTGATGCCCGTCAGGGATATGATGATGGCCCAGAAATTCCGCCGTGGTAGTTGCCGGGCTTGGGGCATCCGGTTACGCGGCGGAAAACTTGCTATGGATCACGCCATCCTGATTCATGTGCAGAATATTGAAATGGCCGTGGCTTTCATTCAGGTCCAGTTCAATAGAGGCGGTCGCTTTGGTATTGCCCGACCCCACCTCCGCGTAGGTGTACTCAAAACCCCTGGGCAAGTGAATTCCTTTTTTCATTTCTTCACCATTGAACGGGTTTTTTAACGGCGAGCCGGAGGATTGGACCAGGCCTTCGATTTTTGTGTGCGCACGGCGTGCATCGACATCGATGCTCATATCTATGGGCACAAAGATCGGTTCATGCACTTTGGACATAGTGCTGTTGAAAATAAAAAAATGTGTGGCCCCGGGGGCCGTGGATTCGCCATGCGCGATCTTGCGAATGGCTTCGCGTTGTTCCGGGTCAGCGCGCTCGTCGATGATGACCTGTTGCTGTCCGTTGCCTTCAGCAACCTCTCCCGGCCATTTCACCAGCAGTACAAAGCACAGTCCGTCTAAAGAGATATCATTAAAGTGCCCCTCTTCAATGATTACACTATTGCTGGCCTCGCAAAACCCGTGAGTTGTTTTCGAGTAAAACTGGCAGGGGCATCCAAAGTCGCAGTTGCAGTTAGCGAATTGAGACCCACGAATCATCCATTGATCGGCCATAAAATCTGCTCCTATAGGTTTGAATGTCCTTAAAATCTGGTGGAAAGAACTCTTTTGTGATGAATGAGTATATAAAACCCCCGGATATAATAAAAGTCCCACTTTGGACGGTGTGTTATATTATCTCGCTTATCTACTTAACCAGTTATAAATAATACCGTAAGGGGAGTTTCCTTGATCGAAATCCGGCCCGTTGAAGCCATTTCCGCTACTGTTGAAATTCCCGCTTCCAAGAGCTACACCAACCGGGCCTTGTTGATCGCGGCTCTGACTGACGGCGAGTGTCGGGTCGAGAACCCTCTGTTCAGCGACGACACGCGCTATATGAGCGAGGCTTTGGTTCGCTTCGGCATCCCGGTCCAACGGGAGGCCGGCAAAGCGTTCGTCGTTTCCGGTACAGGCGGGAAAATCACGGCCCCTGAAGAGGAAATTTTCATCGGCAACGCCGGAACCACCATGCGCTTTTTGACGACGTTTTCCACCCTTGCTCAGGGTGTGACCCGATTAAACGGTGACAAACGCATGCAGGAAAGGCCCATCGGCGATTTACTGGATTGCTTAAAGCAAATGCAGGTAGAAGCCGTGTCGATCAAGGGCAATCAATGCCCGCCACTTGAAATCCACGGCGGCCATGTGCCGGGCGGAGAAGTGCGTCTTGCGGGGGACAAGAGCAGTCAATATCTGACTTCGATTCTTCTGTCTGCACCGTATTTTGCTAACGACACCACGATTCACATTCAGGGCGACCTCACGTCCAAGACCTATGCCGATATTACCTTGGACATTATGAAAGCCTTCGGGGTACGTGTGGAAAATGAGAATTATCAACGGTTTCATGTTTTGGCCGGGCAACGCTACCGGGCAGAGGCCTATAAGGTCGAGGGCGACTGGTCGAGCGCGTCCTATTTTCTGGCATCAGCGGCGGTGACCGGTGGGGAAATCGCCCTCACCGGAATGAACCCGGACAGCGTTCAGGGGGACGCCCAGTTTCTCGATGTGCTTGGGAACATGGGTTGTGACATTGAGAAATCCAAAGAAAAAATCCGCTTAAAAGGGAATCCTTTGAAAGGAATCACCATCAATATGAATAGCATGCCGGATGCTGTGCAGACTCTGGCGGTGACGGCTTTGTTCGCCGAAGGCGAAACGGTCATCACCGGGATCGGTAATTTAAGGATCAAGGAAACCGATCGTATTTCTGCATTGGCAACGGAGCTTTCCCGGCTGGGAGCAGAAGTCGATAGCGGCGATGATTTTCTGATTATTCGGCCAGGAAAAAATTTATCGGGAACGGAGGTCGAGACCTACGACGATCATCGGATGGCCATGAGCTTTGCTCTGGCGGGACTGAAAATTCCCGGCATTAAAATCAAAAATCCCCGGTGCGTGGAAAAATCGTTCCCCGATTTTTTTGAACGGTTCGCAACCTTAACCCCATAGTGACTCTGGGCAATACTTCATGGACGATTATCCCTACACCAACCAACTGATACACGAGAAAAGCCCCTACCTTCTCCAACACGCGCACAATCCGGTGAACTGGTATGCCTGGGGGGATGAGCCTTTTAAAATCGCCCGGGGAAAAAACAGGCCCGTGCTGGTCAGTATCGGCTACGCCACCTGTCACTGGTGTCACGTCATGGAACGGGAATCGTTTGAAGACCCGGAACTTGCGAAAACGCTCAACAGCCATTTCATCAGCATCAAGGTGGACCGCGAGGAACGCCCGGATATCGACAGTATTTACATGTCGGCGATCCAGAATCTGGGTCAGCAGGGAGGTTGGCCGCTGAACGTATTTGTCACGCCGGAGGGGATTCCTTTTTACGGCGGCACTTATTTCCCTCCTGAAAAAAAGCACAACCTGCCGTCGTTTGGCGATGTTCTCAGTTTTCTCAACAACACCTGGCATAACGAGTACGAAAAAGTCGAAAAACAGGGCGCGGCTTTGATTCAGGCCATTCGCAATTCTTCGGCTAAAGAAACCAAAAGCGGGCCGCTCGACACGCTGGATTTTGACGGCGAAGACAAGGCGGCAGAATTGTTTGCGCGTCATTACGATTCCTTGAATCATGGGTTCCAGTTTCAACAGCAAAACAAATTTCCTCCATCCATGGGGCTTTCCCTGCTGTTGCGTCACAACCATCGGACGAACGACGCCAACAGTCTGGCGATGGTCGAGAACACGTTGACGGCCATGAAGAACGGCGGCATCTACGACCAGGTCGGCGGCGGACTCTGCCGTTACAGTACAGATTACAAATGGTTGATCCCGCATTTTGAAAAAATGCTGTACGACAACTCCCTGTTCGTCACGGCGTTGATCGAGACTTATCAAGTCAACGGTAAACCCGAATTCGCCGACCACGCCAACGATGTTCTCAATTACATCGACCGCGACATGACTTCTGCCGAAGGAGCGTTTCATAGTGCGGAAGACGCCGACAGCGAAGGGGTGGAGGGCAAGTTTTATGTGTGGTCGCGTGAGGAGATCGAACAGGTCCTGGGGCACAAGACCGCCGGCATCGCCATTCCCTATTACAATGTCACCTCCAATGGAAATTTCGAGGGCAAAAATAACCTCAATGTCACACAATCGGTGGCGGAATTGTCCAAAGGGCTGAGGGTCGAGGAACCCACCGTAGTAGAAGAACTTGAGAGAGCGCGGACACTGCTTCTGGAGACTCGAAACCAACGCATACGCCCCTTGTTGGACGATAAAATCCTCACCTCCTGGAATGGCTTGATGATTTCGGCAATGGCCAAAACCGGGCGCGTTCTGGACGATTCCCGGCGCATCGAAAAAGCCGAACGGGCCATGAGTTTCATCTTCAAACGGTTGCTTCAACCCGATGGCAAATTATTGCGACGATATCGGGATGGGCAAGCGCGCTACGATGGGTACCTGTTTGACTACACGTCCACCGCTGTGGCTTGTCTGGACCTGTATGAAGCCACCTACAAGGGAGAATACATCCACCAGGCGCGCGCTTTGATGGCCCAGGTGGAGGCAAAATTTTCTTCGGAGGGCGCGTATTATGAAACCGCCAACGATGCGGAAAACCTCATCGTCAGGCAAATTTCCGGCTATGACGGAGTTGAGCCTTCCGGCAACAGCAACGCCGCGATGGCGTTTTTAAGGTTGTCGGCCTATCTGGCCGAGCCTGCACTCGCCGCCAATGCGGAAAAAATCTTCATGGCGTTTCATGAAGACATCACGGAATACGGGTTGAACTCGGCTTTCATGATGCAGGCGCTTCACCTGTACCTGGGGGGACAAAAAGAAGTCGCCATTGTCGGCCCGCGTGATCATTCCTCAACGAAAGAGATGTTAGAAACCATTCGCCAGGGGTTTTTCCCCAACGCCGTTTTTGCCTTTGCCTGGGCGGATGAGATTGAGCAGTCGGCAACAGAAGTTCCCCTTCTTAAGGGGCGCAAGGTGGTGGATGGGAAAGCCACGGCCTATGTTTGTCGTCAGGGGACTTGTCTGGCCCCGGTCACGTCTGTGGAGAATCTGGTCAAACTGTTAAATTACGAGTGAAAATTGTGGTAGAATCCCGCATCTTAAAATATAAAAACTGAAGCCATGCAAAAAGAATTTATAGACCGATTGATTGACAAAGCCCTTGAAGGCGAAGGCATCTCTCGTGCCGATGCCTTACAATTGGAAACCTTGACCCACGAAGAGCTGGACACCCTGTTTGAAGGCACGAACAAAGTCCGTGACCGGTTCAAAGGTCAGGATGTGAAAATTTGTTCCATCGTCAACGCCAAAGCAGGACGCTGCGTGGAGGATTGCTCCTTCTGCGCTCAATCGAGCCAATTTGAAACGGATTCTCCTGAATATGAATTGATGGGTGTGGATGAGATCGTGGCCGCCGCCAAGGAAGCCGAGGCGTTTGGTTCCAACGAGTTTTCCATTGTCACCTCAGGAACTTCGATGGACGACCGGCAGGAGTTGGATAAAATCATCGAAGCGATCAAACGCATTAAAGCGGAAACCAGCCTGGAAACCTGTTGCTCGATGGGGCTCATGAGTCTTGAGCATTTACAGGAATTGAAAGCCGCCGGATTGGACCGTTGTCACCACAACCTGGAAACAGCCGCCAGTCATTTCAAAAACATCGTCACGACTCACACTTATGAGGATGAGGTGCGGGCCGTGGAAAATGCCAAGCAAGTCGGGCTCCAGGTTTGCGTTGGCGGTGTGTTTGGCATGGGGGAGACGTTTGCCCAAAGGGTCGAACTTGCTTTGGACATCAAGGCATTGGGAACGCAATCCCTGCCGATCAATTTTTTGAAGCCAATAGAAGGGACGGGGCTGGAGCATCTAGGGGTCATGGACCTTTACGAAGCGCTTAGAACCATCGCGTTGCTCAGGCTGGTTTTGCCGAAAATTGACATGTTCGTCTGCGGCGGACGGGAGGAAATTTTTAACGACCAGCAGGAAAAACTTTTTCAGGCAGGGGCCAACGGAATTTTGGGCGGCAATTATCTCACCACCAAAGGCCAGGACCCTAAAAAAGATCTCGAAATGATCGAAGGGCTGGGCTTAAAGCCGGTTTTTCAATCGATATGACTTTTTTCCTCAAATGAGAGGTCTGTTGCCGCAAGGAATAGTTTGGTCAGGTCATGGGCTCGCCGAGGAAAAACGGTCGAGCCTTTATAAATGTAATGGAAGGAAATTTCAGAGCGACTAAAATCAGGTTTTTCAGGAAGCGGCGAAAAGGTGTTCCTCGATGATTTTTTTGATCTCAGCTTTGGTTTTGACGCCCACGATTTGCTGAACCACTTGACCCCCTTTGAAAAACAACAATGTGGGGATGCCGCGAATGCCGAATTTGGTGGCGGTTGCGGGATTGTCATCTACATTTAATTTAGTCACCAGAATTTTATCATCATACTCATTGGCAATTTCTTCTACTGTGGGTGCGAGCATTTTGCAAGGCTGGCACCACTCGGCCCAGAAATCCACAATGACGGGTTTATCATTTTGAACAACCGATGCTTCAAATTCAGCGTCCGATACCGTAACGACTTTACCGGCTGACATATAAGTCTCCTATTTATTTATATTGAAATTCTTTTTATTTTCACTCGCTTAAAACAAGACGAGTCAATCGAAGTCAATCAGGATAAAAGCAAAATTTTCGGGGCGACCTTGCCGCCAATTGCTTTAAAAGATTTGAACAAAATCCGAAAAAGTTGAAGTGGTGTAAGGTTTGGATTGTAACACATACTTCCATTTTTCAACAAATTTAATGCCTCTGCATTTTGTGTGTAGAGCAATGGAAATATTCAATATCAAGAAAATATCACGATGGAGTTTTAAATGGCAGACATAATAAATTTTTTTGCATACGCGGAATTGATGAATGAAGATTATTTCAGGGAGCAAGGTTTGGACTATGTTGACAAGTTGCCCGTCACGCTTTCCGCGCATCGAGTGGTATTCGATAAAATACCCTGTGACGAAAATGCAAAGGCAGGACTGGGTTGCTCAAATATCGAACCCACCCCGGACAACGCGGGAATGGCGATCGGTATCATGTACGAAATGGACGAAAGTTATCTGCCAAGGTTGGATGAGATTCATCAGGCGCCAAAGGAGTACCAACGCAAAGTCATGCGGTTCAACAAGCACGATTTTGCAATGGTGAACGGCTTTCTCTATATTGCGCGTCCCGAAAAAATCAAACACGGCCTCAAGCCCGATAAAGCGACGATGAAAATTTTTCGAAATGCGAAAAGCAGTATGCCCATGCTGTATTTCTCCCGGATCATGGGCACTAAAACCATTGATTGATGCAAGACGATGGATTTTAGTCCTTCGGAGTTCTATATTTTAAATTCTTTTTAATGTTCTCACCCATTGCTCTGGTAAGAAAACCAGGCCCCGCTTTCAATAGTGCCATTTCGGGCCATCCTCAAAAGCATAGGATAGACTGTCAACGTGCACTGGATCAGCACGGTCATTATGTTCGCGGATTACAGCAGGCAGGGGCGCGTGTCACGATCCTGGAAACACTGAATGAGTTTCCGGACAGCCCGTTTATCGAAGACACCGCTGTTATTTTTAATCGCGAAGCGTTGATTTGTAGCATGAAGGCTGAAAGCCGTCGTGGAGAGGTTGAGTCCGTGGCCAGGGAAGTTAGCGCGTATCGATCGATCACTCGCCTCAAGTCACCGGCGACTCTGGATGGCGGCGATGTTTTGATAACGGACCAAACGGTTTATGTCGGTCAATCCACCCGCACCAATAAAGACGCGATCGAGGCTATTGAGGAGTGTTGTGAAAAACCCTGCATTCCTGTTCCGGTTCAGCGTGGACTACACCTGAAAAGTTCGGTCAGCTTCTTGGGAGGCAATCTTCTGGTCATCGATCCCACAAGTGTGGAGACGTCTTCATTTAAAAAATTTGAATGGATCGAAGTGGATGCCAGTGAACGCTACGCGGCCAATTGCCTGACCCTGGGCCAGTTTGTTTTAATGCCCGCAGGATTTCCGAGAGTGGCGGATAACATTCGCGCGCATGGATTTCACATCATCGAATTGCCAATGAGCGAGTTCGAGAAAGCCGATGGCGGTGTCACCTGTCTCAGCCTTATCATCAAAGAATAATATGAAAAACGGCTCATCATGAAAGCAAAAGAAAAAAATAATCTGGTGTTCGGGGTTCTTTTGATGGGCGTGACCGGCCTGGCGATGGGTTGGGTGGTACACAGCCCCTTGTTGATGGCAGGAGCCGGAGGCTTGGGAGCCATTATCGGTGGGTTTGTTGGCTGGTTGGGGGGCAGACTTTACCTCATGGTCATTTGCGTTGGGGTTCTATTTGGAGCCTATTTGGGCTATTTATCTGGTGACCGGGACATATTGATCATGGCCGCCGGAACCGGCGGCGCCATCGGCGGCTTTCTCGGCAACCTGATTGAAATGTTTGTGAGGAAGCGATGATACTTTCGTTTTCAAGTCGAGTGAATGAGGGGCTGACTAGAACTTATATCGAAATCCGATGGATGTCGTAAAACTTTCATATTCGGAACTGAGATCGACAAAGGCCGCAGGAGCCGGACCGCCAAAACGCGTCAATTCAGGGTCATCCAAAGCAAAATAGCGGGCATCGCCAACAATAGAGAATTTTTCCGTTAAATTGAATTCTGCACCTATAATCGCCTGGTAAGCCCACGTTGTGTCGTCATCATCGATGAAGGCCCCCGGCGAATATGCAATGTCCGCATTGAGGGTGGCGATGCCGAATCCCGCGCCCACAAAGGGTTTGATATTTTTTGAGACCCCGTTAAAATCAAAGAATAAATTCATCAGGCCCGCCAGTACGTCCTGGTCACCGGTTCCAATTCGGTCCACCCCATTGAACTCAATATTGTCCACGTTGTTTTCACGATAAGACACTTCGGCTTCGACGCGGAAACGTCCCAATTGATTGGCACGGAATTTATAGCCGAGCTGTCCAGAGACAAACCCCCCTGTGTCAAAATCGAGATCAAGTTCCCGGTTTGGACCCTTACTTTCCTGATCCAGTTGGAAGTTCGCCCCACCTTTGATTCCTGTGTACCATTTGCTGTCTGCCAGGGCAGAGGAGGTCATGAACAATACAATCGGTATCACCCAGAGGATGAGAACCTTTTTAGCGGGCATAATATGTCTCCCCTTTCAGATTACTAAAAATTGATATGACATCCGTGTCGTTCAAAAAAACTGAGCTGACATTGAGACGACCCGGTTGGGTTTGGTTCAATGTTCAAAAATATGAGATGAAAACCATGACTGTTAAGATATTTCTGGAACCTCGTTTAGCATAGTCAAACTTTGTATTTGTGGGGAGGACAAATATCACAACCCACGGTGACTTGGGCGACATCCCGATTCAATCGGTGACGTTTTGCCCCGAAAGTTGATTACAAACAGCCTGTGTGAACAGGCGAGCAAAGGATTGAATAACCGCTAAAAAATGAAAATAGCAGGACGATAAAAATAATTTTAATCAGTATGGAAAGGTTGGAAGATAGGCATTCACTTTTTTCCTTTTGAGCCCACATTGTCCTTACAGGTTATATTTTTTGTAAATATGTTATAACCCGGACAGTTTTTCTTTCTTGTTGTAAACTCGCCATTTGTGGGGATTGTGCAAGCAAACGGAGTGGTTTGGTTTGTCCTTTTGAAAAGACATCTTGTCCGCTGTATCGGCAAAGTGGGTTGTCGTCAAAATCAATTATGAAAACAAGTGCACCTGAGAGGAGTTCATGGATGTAAGGCCAAATCACCCAAAAAGGATTTTTTATTGCGCCGTATTCATTGCCATTGGCGGCGGCTTTCTGTCCTTATTTTATTACTCCTACCTAATGCCTCTGCATGTGGATGAAGGAGGGTTCTGGTTTCATTACACCAATAAATCCTTCCGCTACCGGTTCATCTTTAATTCCTTGAATCCCAATCACACCCTGACCATCTATCTCGCAAAAATATCGTTGTGGATTTTTGGGAACAATGGAATCGGTTTGCGGTTTCCGGTCATTGTGTTTGCGATTATGAGCGCCGGAATTTTGCATGTTTTTGTTAAAAGAGTGACCGGCTCCGCCACCACGGCGATCCTCGCTGCTACGTTACTTTTTCTCAATCCTTTCTTTTTACATTATTCTCATGAATTGAGAGCGTACCCCGCTTATTTCTTCTTTGTGGTCTGTTGCTACTTGTGCATTCATAGCCTATTGGAATCAGGAGATCGGGTTTTAACCTGGGTCTTGCTTCTGTTGTCGTTTGCCGCCTGTTATATCGCCAATTTGGCCGCCCCTATGTTTTTTTCGATCCTCCTCGCAGGCATCTGGGTTTTGACGATCCTGGGGAATTTTTCTCCGCTTCGCGTTAGACTTTCCCATTTTCAAAAAATCAACATCAAGTCCTTGCTGATTTATTCCGTTACGGCGGCGGCTTTTTTCGCGTTCGTCATGTTTTATGTGGACCGCGCCATCATGCCCAATTTATTTAAGGTGCAGATATCAGAATCGAATTTACTGGCGATTCCAGGTTTATTTTCCGCGTTCATGGGCTATCGTTACCTGGACGATTCCACCTCGTTGCTTTACGCCTATCCCGCAGTCATTTGGCTGATATCGCTAGCGAGTCTCCTGATCGGCGTGTGGTGTTTTTTGAAAAAGAAACACTGGACAGTATTCGTTTTCCTTGCGCTCTTTTTACTGAACGCACTGTTTTATATTTCATTGGGAACATGGATTCCCTTGCGGTCGTCCATTTATTTGATGCCTTTTTTGCTATTGTTTCAAGCTTACGGATTGAAAACTCTGTGCGAATGGGTTTTGGCCAAGTTTTTTCCCGCAACGGTTGGCGGAAAATACGGCTACCTGATCATGGCGGGAATCATTTCTTGCTATTTTTTCTTGTTCACCACGGGAAAATATAAAAACTTCGATCCCGATTCAGGCAACCCTTTTGAATTGGCCAAAACTTACTTGCAGGAAAACACAGGGCCCAATGATTTAATAATTTCTACCCTGTACGACACCAAGGCGGGATTTTATCTCGGAGAATTGATTCGGGAAAAAAATTCCAACATCCACAACAATCATAAAATAGAGAATATATATTATTTAACGCCCAACTCCGGCGAGGCCAAAATCAAGTTTCAGAGGGTGTATCCGTCAAGCAAACGGGTCGAACTACTTCCCCTGGACAAGTTTAAACACGTAGCGTCTTTTGAAAACCGGGGCGTCAGGCCATCAGCCGTGCATATTTTAAAACGCGAGGTGGAACTCCAGCCCTTGATCCATTTGAGCCACCAGGCGCTTGCGATTCCTGAGTACTTTGGCAATTTTGACAAAACATGTGAGAGACGGGTCGATGGAGAGGGGATCAGAATTACCTGCAAAAAAACCCAATTCGCCTGCGCCAACCAGCAACTCAACCTGCCCGGAGTTGGGGAGGATGACCTGCAATTGGTTCTGTTTCACCACCTTAACGACCGGGGCGCCAGGGCGGTGTCCTTCGCGTCGATGAAATCTCTGGCCAGTAAAAAGGGCCTGTCAAAGGGCGAAGGGGTTGTTCTCCTTCCAGAAGTTTACCGGGTGAATCCGTTGGTGAACGATATTCAGGATCTTGATAAATTCAGGGAAAATGTTGACATGGTGGATATCTCCCTGCAAAAAATGGGGGGCGGTGAAAATGCGATATTTTGTATGCGGGGCAATTTGTTTGACGACAGTTCCCGGATCAAGAGTGCGACGATTTTTAATTTGGACTTTTGAAAAATCATTTGAGAACATAAATGGTTTAACCATTTATTGAGGAGACATGCGTGTGAATTTTTTAAGCCGAGTTATTTTTTTTGCAGTAGCGGTCCTGATTGCTTTTTTGTTCTCAACGGAACATCCCGCCCAGGCAAGCGATTGCGTTCAAAACAGGGCGACCGCTCCCGCGCCTGCCAAAATTTATCTTAAAGCCAATCCGCTTAAACCCACACGCCAGAACCTAACAGCCGGTAGAAAACTTTATATGGGGGACGCCAAGCCCTTTGGTTGTTATCCCTGCCACGGCATCAACGGCAACTCGAAAGGCATGACGGCGCTCAAAATGATGCTGAAACCGAGAGACTTTTCATGCAAGGAAATGATGAAAGACATTCCAGACGGGCAATTGTATTGGGTCATCAAGAATGGGTCGGAAGGCACCGAAATGAAGGCGTACCAAAACCTCAAAGATGAACAGGTGTGGCAGATCGTGTCTTATATCCGACAGTTTTCTAAATAGGATGCCGTTGCCTAAGGGATTGCGCTGTTTGTGAGAAGGAATAGGAATTTTTTTTTGGATCGGACTAGTGATACCGCACTTTAGTGCCAATTTGGGAAAACCCAAAAACCCCGAGCTAATCATCCTCAAGTTTCTCAAAAAATATAAAAATTGAGGTTCTGGGCAATGGCAATATTTTATCAAGTGCGAGAAAATTTAGTGGCTTGGGTGGCAATTGTTATTTCCTTGTTCTCCTTTATTTACCCATTATACCTTTGGTTCCAGGGGCCTGACATTAAATTCTTCCCCCCTAAGGAGGTGGTATTTCATGGGATAAAGCCACCTGGAAATTTAACTGAAGTCGTCACTATTTCAGCAGGGATGACATATATAAATAGTGGAGGGTTAAATTATAACGGGGTATTAATGAAGGAATCCGTTGAATTTTCGATTTCAGGGAAAGATTATGAACTGGGTTGGCTTTGGTTTGGCCCGTTTGTTTATGGGAAGAAAATGGAAAATATTTTAGAAGAAAAACATACCGCAACATCCCCGGTTATAATAAACGGGAAAAGCGCCATTAGCCACGAAACGTTTTTTAGCCCCCGAAGGCATTTTTGTGCTCAAGGTATGCGGAATTGTGATAATGATAAAATTTTTTTAAATTGGAACGATTTTATAAAAAAATTAGAGGTTGTTACAATACTTGATCTGACCTTCAAAACAGAAATTAGCGGCCATTACAATGAAATTGCCCATTGTAGGGTTGAGTTTGATGCTTATAATATTCGCCGATTGAAAAATTTAAAATATGACACTATTCCTTGTGTTCCAGAGACTTAAAGTTGATTCCCAGTTTTAAATAGTATGCCTACATAGTGCCTACTTGACGAAAATGGGTTATGAGATGATTCTCATAACCCATTGATATAATTGGCAGGCCGTCTCGGGGTCGAACCAAGGACCTACTGATTGCGAATCGATTTTAGCACTGTTTTAAGGTTTTTGAAGAAGTTTGAAGGTTTTTGATAACTACTTATAAAATAAAGTTTTACTTGATTTTAAGTGGGACGAAGTTTTAGACTGCCTCATAGAATTTGAAACACCGGCAGAGAGGTTTAGCGCATGTGTTGCGTCGACCGGTTGAAGTCACAACTCAAAGCGGACATTCGCATGAAGAGTAAAAACTGGGCTTACTAAGAAGATGTAAAGTTGGTTTTCTTATAAATATATCTTTAGCTAAATTCCAACCTTAGTCCAGGTTTGTTTGAAGACATACAACTCTGTTATACTGAATAAAAACAGCTCGAAAGATAGTGCAGGTTTCCTCCATTAGGCCTTCGTTCTCAATTTCCTAAATTAAGACTTATACCCTTATTTATAAGTCTTTTCGTATCCCCAAAATCGACAATGATCATAGCTAATAATCTTGAAAAGTCATTTGGAGCCCAAAGTCTGTTTGAAGAGGTCTCCTTTCTTATAAACAAAGGCGAACGCGTCGGATTGGTGGGTAAAAACGGCACGGGAAAATCAACCCTGTTCAAAATGATTTTGGGACAGGAGAAACCGGACTCGGGGGATATTTCCTTCCCAAAAGGGTACCGCATCGATGCTCTGGAGCAGATCATTCGCTTCACCCAACCCACTGTTCTCATGGAATGTATTCAAGCCCTGCCCCTTGAAAAGCAATGGGACCATTACAAGGCCGAGATCATCCTTTCGGGACTGGGTTTTAGCGAACAGGACTTTCAAAAAGATCCTACGACTTTCAGTGGGGGGTTTCAGATCAGGATAAACCTTTGCAAAGCGTTGTTGGCCAACCCTAATATGCTTCTTTTGGATGAGCCAACCAACTATCTGGACATCCTTTCCCTACGCTGGCTCAAGGAGTATCTCATTAAATGGCCAGGGGAAATGCTTCTCATCACACATGACCGCGATTTCATGGATGGTGTCACCACCCATACCCTGGGTCTGCACCGGAAACAGGCAAGAAAAGTCCGGGGCGGTACCATTAAATTTTATGAGCAAATTATCCAGGAAGAAGAGAGCTACGAGTTGACTCGAAGGAACATGGAGAGCAAGAAAAAAGAGATGCAATCTCTGATAGACCGGTTTCGAGCCAAAGCATCCAAAGCCGCCATGGCACAATCGCGGATGAAAATGATGGAAAAAATGGGCACCATGGAAAAGCTGGAAACCGAAAGAAATTTGGGGTTTAAATTCAACTATCTCGCCTGTCCGGGGAAAACCCTCATGAATATTGAGAACCTTTCTTTCTTCTATGGCGGCAAATCCCAGAATAATATTTTCTCAGATGTTTCGTTTTCCATTGGCAGGAGAGACCGTATCGGAATTATCGGGGCCAACGGCAAAGGCAAGTCTACATTGTTAAATTGTCTAGCTGAGGAGCTGACGCCAACCGCCGGTACCATCAGCAAACATCCATCCACCAGCATAGGGCATTTTGGCCAGACCAATATCGACAGGCTCAATCCGAAAAATCGAGTGCTGGATGAAGTCCTCAACTCCAACCCCAACCTTTCCCTGCAAGCCGCCCACAGTATATGCGGAGTCATGATGTTTGGCGGGGAATTGAGTAAAAAGAAGGTGAGCGTGCTGTCTGGTGGAGAAAGAAGCCGTCTCCTACTGGGGAAAATAATTTCCCACCCCACCAACTTATTGCTTTTGGACGAACCGACCCATCACCTGGATGTTGAGTCGATTGAATCCTTGATCGAAGAGTTGAATGATTATGATGGTGCCATAGTAATAGTTACTCACTCTGAACTCATTCTTAAAACTCTGGCGCAAAATCTGATAATTTTTCATCAGGGGAGGGCTGAATATTTTCGTGGCGGGTACGAGGATTTTTTGGAGAAAGTGGGTTGGGAGGGAGAACCAGTTGCAGAAAAAAAGACAAAAGCCATAGTAAGTAAAAAAGAAGCCCGAAGGTTACGTGCCTTGGAGCGCCAAAAAAACACAGTGAAACCGGTAA
>CAYPQH010000014.1:0-20168 GCA_964412825.1 uncultured Nitrospinaceae bacterium
CATCGCCCCGGACGCTCCCTGAGGGTGCCCGATCATCGACTTCGTCGAACTACAGGAAATCTTCATTGAATGACTGTTGAACGCCTGCTTCACCGCCAGGGTTTCGATTCTGTCATTGAGGACGGTCGAGGTGCCGTGAAAATTGATGTAGCCGACGTCCTCCTTATTCACCTTAGCGTCCTTCATGGCGAGATTCAAAGCCCGGGTCGATTGTTTGCCGTCGGGCATGATCGCGACTCGATGATAAGCGTCGCAGGTGGTTCCATAGCCCAGAATTTCCGCCAGAATTTCCGCTCCCCGCTGTTTGGCATGTTCCATTTCTTCCAATACCATCATCCAGCCGCCCTCGGCCAACACAAACCCCTCGCGGTCGATATTGAAAGGCCGGGACGCACGTTCAGGTGCGTCGTTGAAATTTACCGGATTGGCTTTCATGCGCTCAAACCCGCACATCATCCCAGGAGTCACGCAGGCCTCCACGCCACCGGTTAGAAACCAGACCTCCTGACCATAGCGGATGGTGTTGAACGCATAGCCGATGGCGTCGGTCGAACTGGTGCAACCATTGGAAATCACATGGCTCCTGCCCTGCAACCCAAAGTACATGGAAAGCTCGCTGGACAACATTCCCACGAGCGAATTGGATATCGCGTAAGGGCTGATTTTATTTTTCTGACCGGAGAAATAAATCTTAAACTGCTTTTCTGAAAAGTCAAAACCCGCGCCCCCGCTCCCCACCAGCACGCCCAAACTTTCGAAATCTTCTTCACTGAAGGAGCCGAGGTCGATGCCCGCTTCTTCCAGAGCCTCGCTGGCGGCGGCCACTGCTACGGGAACCGCGCGCGGCAGTTTTTTGAGGTCCGCTTTGGAAAAATAAAGGGAGGGGTCTAGGTCTTTGATTTCACCGGCCACCTGACAGGACAAGCCCTCAGGGTCGAAACTTGCAATACGGGCCACCCCGCTGACCCCGTTGCAGGTGTTTTCCCAAAAATTTTTTATTCCAAATCCGTTGGGGCTGATAGCACCCAAGCCGGTGATGACAACACGTCGCAACATGTATTAATACGGACCTCTTTCTTTCAAGAACCATGAAACCACAAAGCCTGCCTCTGGCCTCGCCGCAGCGAACTCCGATAAACACCAATGGAGACACGGCAAGTGTTCCAACAGAAGGCGGGTGGTGAATTTATGTTAACATAACGACGCAATACCGGGCAACGCCTGCCACAACGGTAAATCGTCTCACTTTCATAACCCTTGCAGCAAACATTTTAAGAGCCACTGAACCATAAGGATGAGGGCGATTGCCAACACATTGCCATAAAACGGCCTCGCCCTGAACAACCTCTGAAACAAATCTTCCGCATCACTTTCCAGGAGTACAGAATTGTTGCATGCACCGTCTACATTACATGAAAAAATCGGCCAGATGATGGTGACCGGGTTTCCTGGAACCGATCTCAACCCTCAACTCGAAGACCTCATCGTCAACCATCACATCGGCGGACTGATTCTTTTCGAACGCAATTTTGAAAACCCAAAGCAACTGACAGGCATGATCTCTGACTTGCAGAAACTGGCGCTGTCCACACCGCCGTTCCTGCCGCTTTTCATTTCCGTCGATCAGGAGGGAGGCCGCGTCTCGCGCTTAAAATCCCCGTTCACCCTGTTTCCCGACCCCTGCTGTCTGGGAAGGGCCCGTTCGGAATCCTTAGCCCATCGCTTTGGGCTGGCTCTTGGCCGGGAAATGCGCGCCGTGGGAATCAACATGGACTACGTTCCGGTGCTGGACATCAACACCAACCCGGACAATCCCATCATCGGCAAACGGGCTTTCAGCGACGAGCCCGAATGGGCGTCTAAATTAGGAGCCGCCTTTTTGGGTGGTTTTCAGGAAGCCGGAGTTCTGGCGGTTGGCAAACATTTCCCAGGTCACGGCGACACGTCTCAGGACTCCCATCTCACCTTGCCCCATGTCGACCGGGACCGCGCAACGCTGGAACAGGTCGAACTTCAGCCGTTCAAAACAGCGATCCAGAATGGATTGGAGGTCATCATGACCGCCCACGTCATTTATAAGGCGTGGGACGACAAATCACCGGCTACTTTTTCCGTTCCCATCCTGCAACATTTGCTGAGGGATAAACTCGGGTTCAATGGTTTGATTATATCAGACGACCTGGAAATGAAAGCGGTTCAGGATCACATTCCGTTTGAATCTTTCGCGACGCTGGGAACCGAGGCGGGCATCGACCTGTTCCTGATTTGCCATGACACGGAGAAAGTAAAAAAATTCCTGTCGCTGATGATTGAGGATGTTGAATCCGGACGAATTCCAGGCTCAACAATCAATCGGTCCGTACAACGAATATTAAAGATAAAGGGTAAAATGCCGCCGGTCGGTTCCGGCCTGGCGGACCTTGAGTCCCTTGCCAGGGATCACCAGACGCTGGTTGAGGAAATGCAGTCGCACCTATCCTCTTAGCTGATTGTTGAATCTAAGAAATTTCTTGAGCCATCTGCTGGACAGCAATAGGTACAGGGCCATCAGGTTGACCCCGACTGCTGTGAGCCAGATAAAAACTGGCAACTGATCGAAGAGGGCCAGCACAAACAGGAAGTGGGTGAAATCGCGGTTGGCCAGTTTATCGACAAGACTATTTTTCTTGCGGTCGCTTTCCTTAACGGAACGGGTCGTGGACTTGCCTTCTATAATACCTTCACTCAAAAGAAGAAAAGCCAGCAGACTGCCACCTGCGGCGAGACCGCCCAGGATCAAAAAAATGGTTTCGCCCTGGGCATCATACAACCCCATCCCGATCGCAAAAAATACGGCGACATGCACGACATTGTCGCAAAGGATATCCAGCTTGGCGCCAAACGGCGATTCCATGAATTTGATGCGGGCGATTTCTCCATCCACACCATCCACCCAGATGGACAATAGCAACAAGCCCGCACCGCCAACGCCCATCCCATAGCCGCCTTGCCAAAAACACAACGCGGAACCAAGGCCCAGAATAAAACTGAACACCGTGATCTGGTTCGGGGTGATCCGGGTGTTCAACAGCAGTCGGGTCAATCGTCTGGAGACCGGACGCGACAGGATTCGGGTGGCGAAACTGTCATTCGTCAGGCCGCCGATTTTTTGCACAATACACTCGCCTGCGGTCGCGAAATCTTGTTCGCTGGAAATTTTGAGAAGATCGGTATTGGGCAAATAGACCAGCAATTGTTTCTCTGCCTCAGGAGTCGTCTCCATTTCAGATTGAATGGATTCTTTTCTCGCCTGCTCCAAACCGGAAAAATTGAAGGTGTCCATTGGTTCCAGCATTGGGGCCAAAGACGCTTTGTCGAGCCAAAAAGACAGACGGCTCTCGGTGTCTCGGGGTTCGGACCGAACGGCTGACCCTATTTTATTCTTTTCGTGGAGCACAGATCCATCGAGCAACAGCAAGCCTTCCCCTGCCTGCGCAAGTTCGGCCCATTGCCCGGAATCCGAGGGCCGATCCAGTTTCAGGGTCACCCTGGGGTCTTCATTGAGACGGTCGCATAATTCGCCAGCGGCTCCGGGGTTTTTGCCCGTTATCAACACAAGGCGCTCGACCCCGCCCCGCTGGATATTCAGTATATTTCTCAGCAAAAACGGAACCCCGGCGATCGCCCGCCAGTACCAATCCACAAAATCGCCGCTCCCCGCAGGCGGAGACAAAAACAAAACCGCGATAAGGCCTTTTTTTTCAGTAATCGCAGGAAAATATTCGGAATTTTTCAGCATTTCATATATAATCTCAAATTGAAATCAAGGACAAAGGATATCAAGCCGAAAAATTTAATCAAGAGCAAAAACCCGTTGATAACTGGTCACTTCAAGAGCGTTATTCCTCCCAACGGGTCACAGGAACAAGCGCTCGACCATGCAAACCGGGCCCGTTTAACTCTCGTCTTTCTGGTTGATATCGCCCGACCCATGATAATCCACAGAAACTATTGATTTTACCGCATTTTTGTATAGCATTGTGTAATGCTTTAACCGGTTTTACGACAAACAATCGAGACTGTTATTTTATTTTTGAGATTCATTCTCCACCAATCGTATTTTTTAACTGCATAACATTCAGGGATCATAAGCGACGTGAAAAAAATTCGAATCGCCATCATCGGAATCGGCAATTGTGCCAGCTCTTTGATACAGGGAATCCATTTCTATAAAGGGAAAAACCTTGAGGACGCCGTTGGATTGATGCATGGCGAAATCGGGGGCTTTCGACCGGACGACATAGAGGTCGTCGCCGGGTTCGACATCGACAAAAGAAAAGTGGGCCAGGACATACATGAAGCCATTTTTTCCAACCCCAATTGCACCACTGTTTTTCAGCCGGATGTCCCGCCTGCCGGTGTGAAAGTGCGCATGGGCAAGGTTCTGGATGGGGTTTCCGCTCACATGGCCGATTTCGACGATGAGAACACCTTCCTCCCCGCGACCGACGAACAGCCTTCCAAAGAAGATGTGGTGAAGGTTTTAAAAGACACGGGAGCCGAAGTCCTGGTGAATTATCTGCCCGTCGGCTCAGAAGAAGCCACAAAATTTTATGTGGAATGCGCTTTAGAAGCAAAAGTCGCTTTCATTAACAACATCCCCGTGTTCATTGCCAGTAACCCCGAATGGGCCAAGCGGTTTGCCGAGAAAAATATCCCGATCATCGGCGACGACATCAAATCCCAATTCGGCGCGACCATCACGCACCGCGTCCTGACCGATCTGTTCAAAAAACGCGGCGTCAAACTGGACCGTACTTACCAGCTCAATACCGGCGGCAACACGGATTTTCTGAACATGCTGAATCGCGACCGGCTGGCCTCCAAGAAGACATCCAAAACCGAGGCGGTGCAGTCGGCGGCGAAAAAACGGCTGGCGAAAAACGACATCCACGTCGGCCCAAGCGACTATGTGCCCTGGCAAAATGACAACAAGGTTTGTTTCATTCGTATGGAAGGCCGGATTTTCGGTGACGTTCCCATCAACCTGGAAATGCGCCTTTCGGTGGAAGATTCACCCAACTCCGCAGGCGTCGCCATCGACACCATCCGGTGCGCGAAACTGGCGCTCGACCGTGGCGAGGGGGGAGTCCTGCACGGGCCTTCGGCTTATTTCTGCAAGCACCCCATGCATCAATTTGTAGACGAAGAAGCCCATTACATGACAGAGGAATTCATTAATGGCGGTTCCCAGGGGAAATCCAAAAAATGCCTGATCATTGCCGCGGGCAAAGGCTTGCGCCTCAGGTCTCAGGGAGACAGCAAACCCCTCACACCGATTTTCGGCGTTCCTCTGATCGAGCGCGTCGTGCTGAATGCGCTGGAAGCGGGAGCCAACGAGTTCTTTGTCGTCACCGGTTATCAGGGCGCGCCCTTGAAGGCTTTTCTGCAAAACCTTTCCAATCGCCTGGGAGTTCCCATCACCCCCATTGACAATGAAGATTGGGAAAAAGAAAACGGGCTGTCCGTACTCAAAGGCCGGCAATATTTTCAGGAACCTTTTTTGTTGCTGATGGCGGATCATTTGTTCGACCCCACCATCGCACGGGAATTGATGGCCTTTCCCCTCGCAAATGAAGAAATCGTCCTGGCTGTCGATAAAAATAAATCCAGCCCGCTCGTCGACATGAAAGATGTCACGCGTGTTGTGACAGACGCCGGCAATATTTGCGAGATCGGCAAGGGGCTTGAAAAATTCGACGCGTTCGATACCGGTATCTTTTATTGCCGGCCCGTCATTTTTAAAGCGCTGGAGCAATGCTCTCTGGAAAACGGCGACACCACTTTATCCGGCGCCATTCAAATTCTTGCCCGAAAAAAACAAGCCCGAACTGTCGACATTGCCGGTCGTTTCTGGATCGACGTCGATGACCCCGCCGCTTTCAAAAAGGCGGAAAACGCCCTGCTTACGGAAATTGAAGATCCGTCTTCAGATGACTCGGCAAAAGAACCCACTGTGGCAAAACCCGTCCAGAGAAATACGGCCAAAAACCGTTGAGTTTTAAATAGTTTTTGAAAAAAATCCACTCTTAACGGGTTGGATTTTTGGTCAAGGATTAAGGCGAACATTTTTCCTTCGAAAAGCACCGTACAATTTTTAAAAAGGGTTGAGAAGATATTTTCTCAACCCTTTTTTTATCCCCACGCCGAAAAAATTATCAAATTCAAAAAACCAATTCCTGAATCATTCCCCGATCACCTGTATTAAGATAAAGGAACACGAAGGAACTGTTTTTTAGCGGCAAATCAACTTTCGGGATTCCCCGTGATCCACGATCGGCAATGTTTTTTTGTATCAACACTCATGAGAAATTTGGCTTTCAAAAAATTCCGCGATTGGGCAAAAACAGCGTCACCATTTTTTTCATTTGCCCTGATCTCGACACTCCTGCCTGTCCTGATTTTACGCCCCGATGACAGCCTGGAAACTAAATCACTGGCCTTCATTGCATTGGTATGGACCGCTTTATTGACCTATTTACATAAAAAAAAGCATCCCATCATCGCTTTCAACGTTTTTACTATTTTTTGGCTTTATATCTATGCAGAGAAAATTACTTACGGCGCCATTTCCTCCCAGGGACTGATCTCCTACACGATGCTGTTCGCAGGCATCTCATTTTTGTTCGCCGTATTTTTTCAGGAAGCCGGTAAGCGATTGCGATTCATCGCGCCAACATTTGTACTTGTCCTTTGCCTTGTATTTTATTCAATTCCCATTGTTTATTTAATTTACTTTTTCACCTTCAACGTTCAAGTAACGCCGGACGTGTTTTTCGCTATTTTTCAGACTTCGGCTCGTGAAGCGCTTGATTTTATCGGCGATTATATTGCGCTCAAATGGGTGCTTCTGGTTCTGCTCGGTTCTGCCCTGCTCGCGTTCGGCTTGTATCGAAAGGAAAGATTCAAATCGATCAACATCGAAGTGAGTCTGGCCTCATTTTTAATTCTCCTGTCCCTATCCGTATCCTATGCAAACCGAACAGAATTGCGACTGATCCATGAAATTCCGGCTTCGATTCAACAGTACAAGGAAGAGCTCGCCAAGTTTGAAGAGGTCCGCAACAAAGTCAATACTGGAAAGATAAAATATCGCGCCACAAAGGAGGGAGAAGGCGAAGTCTATGTCGTGGTCATCGGCGAATCCCTGAACAAAAACCAAATGCAGTTATATGGATACCTTCGTGAAACCACCCCTGACTTAAATGGACTATTAGCAAATAACAAGCTCATCAAGTTTGACAACACCTATTCCAACCACACAAGAACCATGCCCGTTTTGTCTCTTTCCTTAACCGAGGCGAACCAGCTCAACGGCAGGGAATATTTTTCATCCCTTTCGATCGTGGACATCGCAAAAGCCGCCGGATTTGAAACTCATTGGGTGACCAATCAGGTCCTGTATGGAATCTGGGACAACCTGGTTTCGATCATAGCGCACAGCACGGATCATCTGGTCACATTGAACAAGAACATCGGCACCAGCTTGCAGACCCAAAGGTATGATGAAGACACCATAAGCTTTGTCCGGGAAATACTCGATGCAAAAAAAACCAAAAAAAACAAACTCATTTTTGTGCATCTCATGGGGAGCCATTGGAATTACTGTTCCCGGTTTTCAAAAAATTTTTCCAAATTCAACGGGCCGCTTATCAAGGGACACTTTGGAAACCTGGCAGAGAAGAAAGATTTCGCCGAATGGATCAATTGTTACGACAACAGCGTTTTTTACAACGACCATGTCGTGGCGAGTCTTTTAAAGTTGTTATTGGCGAGAGAAGGGCTTTCGGGGTTCGTGTATTTTTCCGATCATGGGGAGGAGGTCATCGAACTGAAAGGACACGACCCTGCGATATTCACCTACGAAATGGTCGAGATTCCCCTGATCGCCTGGTTTTCTGATCCTTACCACAAAAAATACAAAACTAAAATTGACGCACTGCAAACAAACCGGAAAAAACCGTTTCCAAACGATCTCATTTACGACACATTGATTGGGATGATGGGAATAGAAACCGACCGATACGAAAAACAATACGACCTGTCGAGCGACCACTTTTCCATCAAAGACGAAGCGCTGGTCACCATGCATGGAACCCGAAAATACATCGACTTCGACAATTTCAACTACCTGCAATCGATCAACCAGCAGAAATTAAATAACCAACGGCTTTTATCCAGGGTGGTCCCCGCCCATATAAGCACCATCGGCAAATTTAAAAACAGCCAGTCCGATGGCTACGATTCTTTTGAACTCGACCTGATATATCAAGATGGAGACGGAGGATATCTGGAGGTGGGGATTGATCCTGATTCAGGGACAGGCATCACCTTGAGCGATTTTCTAAAGCTGACCCAGGAATCCGACGGCCAAAAAATATGGCTGAATATAAAAAACATCGACCCTGAAAATATCAACGGTCTGATCCATCGCCTGCTGACCTTGAACAAACATTATGATCTTAAAAATAAGGCCGTGATTGAGTCGATAATGACGGACGAAAGTTTTTCCAAACTGTCCACTGCGGGATTTTATACATCTTATAAATTACCGGGAGCTGTTCTCAAAAAACTAGTAGCTGACGCAAACGAAAAAAAACTTCAGGCAAAGGCCATTGAACTGGCAAGACAAATCGAGAGTCAAAAGGTAACGTCGATTTCATTCGACCACGAACTTTTTCCTTTTGTGGGAAATTACCTCAAGAAACATATCGACAGTCGTGTCGATTTTCACACAAGAGATTTATCTCTTTCACTGAAAGACAAAAATTTCATGAGCCGCTTATTGAACAAACCGTATTTTAAAGAACCCAGAATAAAAACCATCCTGGTGCACTACCACTCGCATTTTTCCTTGTAGAACGATTCGGACAGGCCATGCTTGTTTGATAGAAACAGGTTCCTTGACTTCCTCAAACCCAATCCAGTGATTTTAGTTTTTCCAATACCCAATCGGAATACAGTTTGATCCCCGACGTATTCAAGTGAACATAATCTTCCGGGTGCATGATCTCGCTGATGGGGATGCCACGGCGTTTCACTTCACCCTGAATCGACAGAAAGGCAATGCCCTCCTTCCGAGAAAATTCCTTCAGGACACGGGTCACCTTGCCGAAATCAAAAACGTCTCCATAATTTTCGACACTCCAGGCCTTCCGTTCGGGATCGATGACATTCCCGTAGACCCCCTCCACCAAAAGAAACCGAACCCCTTTGGCATCCAGAAACGTCTTCATTTCCCGGATCAAGGCAAATAAAAGTTTAACCCGGTCTTTATCTTCAGAGTTGTAGTTTTTTTTATAGGGCCTCAACTCGGTCTGATCCTCAAGGGGCAACGGCATGAAGTATTGCCCCATGGGATGGCTTCTCAATAGCCGGGACGCTTTCCGGAAAATAAAAGAATACTTCGTGAGCGTTTGGTTTATTCTGGTGAATCCCGAAGTCAAAACTTTTTTGTCATCCAAACTCAGCGTCTTATATGGATAAGGAAAGTTATTGAGAACAAGATCAAGCTTATTTTCCGATTCAAATTTGAAGTAGGGTTTGATTGTTTCCGTATTGCCAAAAATATCATTGATGCAAAATGTATAGACCACAATGTCGGGAGCAAATTTCATTCCCTTGTGCAACAGGAGCAGATAAGCCTGATCGGTGGAAAATCCGCGCACGCCAAAATTTAGAACCTCCCACCTGGCCCCTAATTTTTGTTCCATCAAAAACTGTCCGCGATCTTTTTCCTCTGCTTCCCAAAACTCGGTAGTGGAATCCCCGATCAGCGCGATCCGGGGTTTTATTTTTGTAATTTCCCTTTCACGATCCGTAAACCCATGGCCGTTGTTACGCACATAAGATTTGGTTCCATCCGAATAAAGACGCACCATGCCTTCCGAATGCGGTTTTTTCGCCCATCCAGTGACGGGATCGATTTTGTAAAAATATTTAGGGTCCTCGGGCGCTCGTATATCCAAAGCGAACATCACGAAAAGTTCAATCGCGAGGATTGACAATAGGACGCTTGCAGTAACAAGAACGGTATTGAAAAAAAAATTCTTTTTTTTGGACAGCGTCTTTTTCATTGTGGATCAATCGATCTGGCATAAAACCAAATCAGGCAGAAGGGATAGGATGCCCAAACGAGCGCAATTTTATTCCCCGTTTTTTTATATGGTCCCGGATGCGGGAATCGCACAAAACTTTCAACTCCAACTCCCGTTCGTTTTTATACATGGTCTTTAAACCCTCACTATATCCAGGGTGGCAGGCCAGCTCCGTGCAACCCGGCGACAAGTCATCCAGAATTTTTATCAACGCTTCAACACTGATCGTTTCAGGAAGCGACGCACCTTCCGCCGTCTGCCCGTAAAAATCTCCGCAATAGCGGGCATCGTGAGTGCAGTGACGAAGTGGAACTCCCATTTCGTGGACCCAATGCAAAAGAGACGATCGCACTGGTTCTTTTTGATGCACGTGTTGGTGAGAATCGAGATGCGTGGGATCTCGCCCCACAAGACGCCTGAAATCCGCGATTTGTTTCGACACTTCAATAAAAACCGCATCCCTGTCCGTCAAGTCCACCACTTCATATTCAGGGACCCATTCCCCATCACTGTACGACCATTCTCCCAAGTCAAGATGCAGGCCCAGACCAAACTCCGGGTGGTCCCGGCCATAAACTGCGGCGTTTGCTGCTTCCGGCCAACGCACCATGAGGCTGGTGCTGGTCACAATTCCCATTTCGTAGGCTTCGACGATCCCCCGGTTCACGTCTGAACTGAGACCAAAATCGTCTGCGTTGACAATCAAAAATTTTTCATCCACGGTTCATAGCCCCACTACATCCAAAATTTTTCCGAGCACCTTCTCGGCACGAAAATATTCCCAGGCAATGTCTCTTGCCGCCCGGCTCTGCTTCTCAGCATCCGCGTGGATGGCGTCCACGGCGTGAACGATTTCATCCATCGTGTTGAAAGCAAACAATCCTTCTCCGGTGGGAACAAATTTCCCAAAAGCCGTGTCCTGAGAAATCACCGGACGGCCGGCGGCCAGATAACAAACACTGCGATCGCTGAACCAACCACTGCGCATGCGAATATTCTGATCCTTGGCCACGGTGAACTCGCCCGCCGAGCACCGGATATAATCCCGATAGGCCGCAGGATCGCCCAGTGTTCTGGCACAAACGATTTTCCAGCCCTGCTCCCGCATCATGGCGGCGTCCTGTTCTTTGATGCCTTCCAGCGCAAGCTCAATCGGTAAAGCGGATTGCGACGGAAGCGTTAAAAAACGCCTGAACTCGAGATCTTTTCTCCAATGATAAGTCTCCCCTTGCCAGATAATGTCCTTTTTCAGGTTCTGCCAGTTGGAGATGGTGGTGAGTTTGTTTTCCGGCTTGAGAGCCTCGCTGGTTTCCCACCACTCCATGCAGACCGGTGGGCGGGTCGGATTCCAGACATATCGTTCAACCGGGACAAGACAATCCGGGTTTCCCAGATTCTCACCGTAAGAAAACAAATGATCGTGAGCATCATATTCCTTGATCAAATTCTCATCACCCTGGGCAATCTGAATTTGATGCGCCACCGGGTCCGTCTGCAAATAAATCAGACATTGGATGCCTTCATGATCGGGGCGTAATTCATGTGAACCGCAAAGATTGAAAACCGCATCGACTTCCTTATATAAGGCGCTCAAACCCTGAAGATCCAAAGCTCCGAGGCAAACCTTGTTCGACTTCTGCGATTCCAAAACAGCACGCGGCGGACGAAACACCCATCGGTCTCCAAAACCGATACGTTCCATCTGCTGTTTCAGGTAACGGACGTTCGGCAGAGCGCTCCAGGCAGGCTCCCAGGTGTTGGGATCATAAACGGCATTGTTGGAATCCTCTACATACCAGACATCAAAACCCAAGCGGCGGAATCCCACAAGGTGATGAAGCACCTGCCAGGTCATGCCGCCAAACGGGTAAGACGCGATGAACCCCCAGACAATGATTTTGCCGCGTGTGGCCGGAGGATATTTTTCTTCAGGAATCAAGAACCCACCTCAAAAAGATGAGGAAATGCCGGATCGGACTTCAACGTTTCCTCCGTTCTCTACTTCCAGCAACATATCGCAATGCTCCAGAGTACTCAAGCGATGCGCGATCAAGAAAGTGGTGCGACCCTGCATGAGCTGTTCAATCGCCTGCATGATGCCTTGCTCGGTGTGAACGTCCACGGAGCTTGTGGGCTCGTCTAGGATGAGGATGGGCGCGTCCTTGAGAAAAGCCCGCGCCAGAGCGATCCGCTGACGTTCGCCTCCTGACATCCGCATGCCGCGCTCGCCAACCGGGGTGTCATAACCTTCAGGCAAAGCAGTAATGAAATCATGCGCGTTGGCCGCTTGAGCCGCTTGGACGATTTCTTTTTTACTTGCGCCCGGACGGCCATAGGCAATATTTTCTTCTATACTCGTGGAAAACAACACCGGCTCTTGCAAAACAATTGAAAACTGGTTGCGCAGATCGGCAATCTTTAAATTGCGCAAGTCTTCGCCATCGAGCAATATCTGCCCCCGGTCGGGATCATAGAATCGTGTCAGCAAACTCACCAGCGTGGTTTTGCCCGCGCCCGTCTTGCCGAAAATTCCGACCCGGGTTCCAGACCGCACCAGGAAAGACACACCCTCAAGCACCCGGCCTTCCCCATTATACCCAAACGAAACGTCGCGGATTTCAATTTCTCCTTTGGCCCGTTTGAGCGTCAATGCGCCGGGCTTGTCAATCACGTCCGGCACTTCATCCACCAGTTCAAACGCCCGCTGGGCGCTGGCGAGAGACTCCTGAAGTTTCGCCACCTGATCGCTGATCGATTCCAGAGGCGCATACAGTTGGGCCAGATAGGCAAGCACCATGAGCAGTTCGCCCATCGATAATTTCCCTGTCTGCACATTGCGTATCCCCACATACAGGACTGCGGCTGTTCCCAGTGCGATGCCAAGGTTGACCAACAGGCCGAACAGTCCTTCCGCAAAAGACAGTTTGACCCGGGCTCGAACGGTTTTATGAGAGTGATCGACGAAGCGCTCGCGTTCTTTTTCCTCCCGGCCAAAAGCTTTCACCACACGAACACTCGTCATGACCTCCTGAACAATGTGCATGACGCCGCTTTCCATTTCCTTCACGTCAATGTATTTGGCGCGCATCCTCAAGCTGTAGGTCCGGCACATGACAAAAAGCAGAGGGCAAACGCCGAGCGCGATGAAAGCCAGTTGACGGTCGATCGTCGCCGTCACATAAATCATCGCTATCAGCATCGCCAGTGACCCCAAAATGGGAATCACGCCAAAAATCGTGATGTATTGGATAGAAGGCGCGTCGTATTGAATACGGTAAATGGAATCCGACGTACCGCGCTTATCGTGAAACATAAAGGAAAGCCGTTGCAAATGGCGAAACAAGCGTTCACGAAAGTGCAACGTCAGGCGCTCTCCCACGTAGGTTTGAAACACGTAAGTCACAGCCGAATTCAAATGTATGAAAAGCACCACCAGAATTTGCAGGACGACCGCCAGCAATAAAAAGACCGAAGGGGATTGAACGATCGATTCGGGCAGGAAAAATTCAATGAACCCAGGCAGGGGTTCCTGTCCGATCACACTGTCCACGGCAATTTTTAAAGGCACCGGAAGCAGGAGCGCCAAGGGAGCCGCAAGCAGGCCGAGCAGTAAGATTCCTCCCAGATGCGGCCAGTAAGAACGCGCTTCCTGGAAGATCCTGCGGAATACGGCAATACCTGAATATTTTTTTTCAGGGGTCATCTAGCGTTCCCCCTTTTCAATCCTGTTCAAGAGCGTGGAGCAAAGACGACGTGGCAAAAGCACATTCCGCAACCATCCGCGCCATCAATGCGACCGTGACCGTTCCCAAAAGGCCCACAGCCAACCAGGCTTGATCCACAGCGGCCCAACCCGTCAACAGGGCGAACGACAGAGCGATGGTCGCCACTACGGGGCAACATTTGGGCCAGGCGCGGAATCGAATCAATTGTTTGCCATCGCCGTGTTCCTCTATCGCCATCAGGGTGCGCACCGATCCGCACAAACCGCCACGGATTTCGAGATCCCATTCATTAAAATCGTCTCCTCTAAAAACCGGTGTGTTTTGTTTTTTTAAATATTTTTCCAGAGAACCCAAACGGCTTTCAGGAGCTTTCCAGGTTTCACTCCACAGAGTGACGATCCGACTCCAGGGAAAAACAAATCGCGAGAGCCCGCGATAGCGCCAGGGAGTGAGACCGTGGCGAAGCCTGCCCGTCAAGCGCGCCAGAGGCTGGATCAAATGCAGGTAGGTTGTGATCGCTCGTTTTTTTACATTTTCCCAACCGGAACTAGGCGGGGTCGGAAAAGAAGCCCGTTTGGCGCTACGCACGGCCTGAATCACCGGCAACACCATCGCAATCCCCAATAGAGGAAGCGCCCATTGTAAGGGCGCCCACCAGATGCCAATGAATGAAAACAACGCCAGGAAGGCGATCATGAAATACCATTCCGGCATCAGCGGTAATGACAAAAGCGTTCCGGGAACCCGCTCGTAAAGCGATTGAAACAGCGCCGTTCCCCAAACGCCCTGGTAAATCCGGCCCTTTCCAATCATCACCGGTTGCGTCACCCGCTTGCTGTATATCCGACCCTGCCATTGCAGATGCCCCACGGAATTGTATTTTTCAGGCCACTTTTGTTCCAAGAGGGCTTCCGCTTTTCCATAACCCAGTTGCTGTTTCCAATAGGTCTTCAAAGAATTTCGGCTGTGATGCCAGACGACGGCGGACGCTGTGAACCCTATGGTCCATCCTTTTTCCTGCATCCGCCAGCAGACATCCACGTCATCGCCCGCCGCCCGGTAACGCGGGTCGAACCCGCCAATGGCCACGAGTGCTTCCTTGCGAAACGCCTTGTTGCATCCCGGAATGTGTTCCGCGATCTGATCCGAAATCAGAACATGGGTCGGCCCGCCCGGTGCATTGGCCACGCAATCGGCTATCAGCCCATCTCCCGGCGGGGAAATATTGGGTCCTCCCACGCCGACGAAGTCGGTGGTCATGAAAATGTGCGCAAGGTATTTGAGCCAGTGCAAATCGGGATAGGCGTCGTCGTCTATGAACGCGACGATTTCTCCCGTCGCGGCTTCGATCCCCGTATTGCGGGCATTGCTCAAGCCCCGGTTTTCCGTGCTGATGAGATGGCAATCAAATTTACTCACGATATCGGGAGTGGCGTCGGTGGAACCGTCATTGACCACGATGATCTCGTAATCCGGATAGTCCAGATCTTGCAATCCTTCCATCGTATCGCGAATGGTACTCTCACCATTCAAACTGCAAACCACCACCGAGATTCGGGGCCATATCAGGTCCGGCTGGAAAAACATTTCTCCAAAAGCGCGGCGTACTTTTGCCAACGCGGGCTTGGGAGTCCGGTCCCGGGTGGTCAGGCCAAAATCCCAATCCAGGATTTCGTTGCCGCCCCGATGCCATTCATCAGTCCAGGAAAAAACAAACGCGCCCGCACAACCGGATTCATAAGTCGTCCTGACTTGCCAGTCCAACCCTTGGGCCTGACCCTCTTCGCCATGCGATTGGCTGTCCAACCCGATCTCTCCCATCAGCAGGGGTCGTTCATCCGCGATATTCTGCAGGCGAGCAAGATATTTTTGCAATTTTTCTTTGGTCTCCAGGTACACATTGAAACAGACGATATCCAGAAACGGCAACTGCAGGTACTCCGTGGTAGGAAAATTTACATAGGTGAACAAACCTTTGGGGTCTTCCTCTTTACCGATTTTAACCAAGCGTTCCAAAAATTTTTCGATCCTTTGCTTTCCGTGCCAGCGCACAATGGATGCCGGGATTTCATTGCCGATGGCGTAACAAAAAATGGCCGGATGCTGAGCGCAATCTTTGACCGCTTGCCGGAACCGTTTTTCAATTTGGCGGACACGGCTTTTGTCATCAAGAAACGCGATGTGCTGTTCCCAGGGCAAACCGACCATGAGACGCAGTCGAAACTGTTGGGCAAGGTCCAGCAACCAGATTGGGGGAACGGTATAAACGCGAACCGTGTTCATTCCATTCGCGGAAATTTCCGCGAAATCCCGCTTGACTGCTTCGGGTTCAGGAAACTGGGCTCCGTCTTCAAGCGGACAAAACGTTCCATAAGTCACGCCGCGAATCCAGAATTTTTGTTGATTGATGAAAAGAAACTTTCCCCTCACCTCAGGGCGAGGAAAAGGCCTGTCAACAAGATTGGAGTGTACTTCCGACGACTGCGGGATTTGTAAGCGAACCACGGTGCCCCCTCAAAAAATCAGGTTAATCTAAAATAAGCGCTGGAGCTTTATTCCCTATGTCTAGGGCCACCCCACGATAGTCTGTATAGTTATTAGCTTATGAAATCCATAAGCCAAAATAGAAGGCAACACGTCACAAAATTTTGTGACCCAAATAACATTTCCCGGAATTTATCAAAATAGATAGCGCATATAATCTGTATTTTTGGGCTCATTGTCAATGAACAAGACGTGTTCTAGGTCACAAAAAATGCCAAAACAGGCTATCCTGATACCGATAATGCGCTCCGCTTTCCATAAGCTCTTTAAGAACAAATGATTGCATGCGCGTTCGCCCTTCGGCGGCTCTTTTAGGAACACAATACGGCAAGGGGATATGAGCTTGTTTTATGGCCTTTTGCGGATATTCCGGGGGTACACCCTCTGCCCCTGATTTTATTCTGTCTGAAAAAAAATGCCCGCGCCCATCCGATTGCCCAGAGACTATTGTCCCCAATGACAAATTGGACTATTGTTAAAGTGCGGTCGATCCCAATAAAAAAACTTTTGAAAGGCACCCCATGCAGAAAAAAATCCATGCGGTTCTCGTAATTGGCCTGGGAAAAGTCGGCACTCTCGTGGCTCATCTTCTCAACCAGCAGGGCTACCTCGTGACCGGGTTGGATAAGGGCGCTCACCCCGGACTGCCATTTCCTTCCGTCGTCGGCAATGTCGAAAATATTGAAGTCGTGGAAACGCATCTCAAAAACCATCAGGCGGTGGTGACCTGCCTCCCCTGGCATCTCAATCTTTCCGTCGCCCAAGCCGCGCACCGGGCGGGATGCCACTATTTTGATTTGACGGAGGACATTTCAACCACGACAGAAATCAGAAAGCTTTCTCAAACCGCAAAGGGCGTCATGGCGCCTCAGTGTGGCCTGGCACCGGGGTTTGTGGGCATCGTCGGCGCGAATTTGACACAATCTTTTACGACCCTGCGCAGTATTGAATTGCGCGTCGGAGCCTTGCCGCAACACCCGCGCGGCCTGCTGGGCTATGCCTTCAATTGGTCCCCCGAAGGAGTGGTCAACGAATACCTGAATGATTGCGACGTTATCAAGGATGGGGAAAGAGCAAAAAATCCGTCTATGGAAGGCTTGGAAACCATCGTCATTGAAGGCGTGCAACTGGAGGCCTTCGCCACATCGGGCGGGTTGGGAACCATGTGCGAAACCTTCGACAGCAAGGTCCGGCATCTCAATTACAAAACCATCCGCTATCCCGGACATTGCCAGTTGATGCGATTTTTTTTCAACGAACTTTTTATGAAAGAAAAGCGTGAACTGGCGGGCGAAATTCTGGTGAACGCAAAACCCCCGGTGAACGACGATGTGGTGTACGTCCATGTAGCCGTCGAGGGTTGGAAAGAAGACGACTTGTTACGCGACGAATTCGTGCGCAGTTATTACCCTAAGAAAATTGCGGGCGGGCTGTGGAAAGCCATATCCTGGACCACATCAGCGTCCGTGTGCGCCGTGCTGGAAATGGTGGCGACAGGTGACCTCCCCGACCGGGGGTTTTTGAAACAGGAAGAAATTCCGTTGGACTTGCTTTTGAAAACCGGGACAGGCGCTTTATTTGAACAGAAACCGAAGACGGACTAAACGGGCACGAGCAGGAGAGGGCCGATCAGGAGGTTTCCACCGGGAACCCCAGCTCCGCCATTTTTTGATGCGCTGTTTTGACTTCGCCGACCGCCTGATCAAAAAACACATCCAACCGTCCTCTCATTTCCTGAGAAAGGGAAACCAGTTTGGAACGAGCGTCTTTGGGGTTTTCCTCTTCCCGGATGAACCCATGCGCGATGGCACTTTCCAGATATTTACCCGCCGTTTGCGCGCTCTTGATAGCGATCATGAATTTCAACGCATCGGTTTTTCGAACCGGGCGGTCGCTTTTCCATATCCGGGTCAATAAATCCCAATAGGCCGCAGAATAAAATTCCGGGTCGCCTAAAAACACATCGAGCCAGTTCCGACCCACATGGTCGATCATGTTCAAATATTCTTTTCGTTGTTCAACCGAATATTTTAGTTTCATACCATGCATCCCTTAAAATTAAAATCGGCCAAATTTAACAGATTCCGCACATATTTACAATAAATGTTAGATTTATTATTGAAGCCAATCTTAGGCATATTCTTATTTATTATCAATGACTTCTCTTTAAAATTATACCTTGGGCACCTGATTTTGGACGATTAGGGTAATTAGAAAAAAATTTAATTATATTATTGACATTAAAAGTATATACACTTATTATTATAAAACCCGGTCGGCAAAAAGTAAAGCCTAATCGCCCACCGCGAAACAAAAATGTTCCGAGGAGGACTCGCTATGAAAAAGACATTCCTTATTTTATCGGCGGTTTTATGGGTGTTTTCAGCCAACACCAATGCAATTGCCCATTCTGACGGCCGGGCCACCACAATAATAATGCCGGGTTTTTATCTGAATGGATTTCAGGTGGACAATGGCCTGACGCTGAACTTAGTCACCCGACGCTACGGCGGGGGCCAGCGGCATCACTATAATAGAGGCCACCATTACCGGGGCCATCGGTTCGGCGGACAGCACCGCAATCATCGGTTTGGTCAGAGAGGGTTTGGTCAGGGTGGATTCCGGTTCAATTTCTACCGTCCTTACTATCAACCTTTTGGAACTTACTATCAAAGGCCCCACCGTCACTACAACAGTTACCGGGACCACTGGAATTCAGGACGCAACCACCACCGGGGCCACGACCGGGGGCATCGTAATAGAAGACACTCGCATAACAATCATTAATTAATGAATGAGTGTATTTTGATTATTTATAAATGTTCTTGTCAGGGACAGTCACCGCCAAGGCCGGCACCACGCTGGCCTTGGCTATTTGGCGATTTTAAAAATCCTTCACCCTTTCGACCTGCTCAGGATGATCGATGAAAGGATTGCGATTGCCCTGAACAGTTTCGATGAGGCTGTTTCTCTCCTCTTCCCATGTGTCCGGCGGGTCTTCTAAGTGCCATTGTCGCAGACGGTCTTCCAGATCTTCAGGAATCGCGAACTTGTATTGCCGCGACATATAAAAGTAGGCGCGGGCCATATCGCCCCGCACACCCGGTCTTGGGTTCACCACCGGCTCACTGGGACCACTGCAGAATTTGTACTCCGTCATACCGCCAAATATCGGCGACGCTTCCATTTCTTCTTGGTCACTTGGGGAAATGGCGGGGAAGATATTGTGCATGTCCGCTTCCCGTTTCTTGAACTTTTGCGAAAGCACCTTGCAACAACGGGCTCCGTTGTCTCCAGATAACTTCCCTTGTTTACACAGAGCTTCGTTCCAGCATTTCAGAGGTTTGGCGAAGATGGACACCGGGACCGCGTGAACCCAGCCTAAAAATTTTCGCTCCCGCACACGGTTTCCGCCTTTCCTGCCATGAACGCAAAACTGCGGGGCCAGTTGTAGAATCTTATCGAAGGAACATCCGCAGTGAAACGTCCTGTTGTGGCCGTCTTCCCAATAAATTTTTTTCAATTCCTGCTTCGCCAATTCAAAACTGATCATCTGGGAGGGGGTGAACATCCTTGCATTCACTCCTCCGCGGAGAGCGAGTTTGCTCACGCCGAGCAAGATTTCCTGGCTTGGGTTCAAACTTTTTCGCCCAATCTCCACTTCTTGCGAAACCGCCGGAGCGGGGTGATATAATAGAATAAAGCAGATAATGCTACTGAATATGGTGGAAAAGGCGGAGGCTTTTTATTACCTAATAGCTAT
>CAYPQH010000015.1:0-19425 GCA_964412825.1 uncultured Nitrospinaceae bacterium
CAATGGCATCCCCGCGCACAAACCGGATGGCTCCATCCATCGACCCGTAGAAATCGGCTTCGCGTTCCAAATTTTGCCGGCGTGTCCGGGCATCCTGATCGGTAATGATCCCGGCGTTCAAATCGGCGTCGATGCTCATCTGTTTTCCCGGAATCGCGTCCAGAGTAAAACGGGCGGCGACTTCAGAAGTTCTCACCGTACCTTTGGTGATAACGATGAAATTGATCAGCACCAGAATGATAAAAATAACGGTTCCCACCACATAATTCCCGCCCACAACAAAGGAACCAAAGGACTGGATCACTTGTCCCGCCGCGTCGGGGCCCTCGCTTCCGTGCAACAAAATAATACGGGTGGAGGCGACGTTGAGCGACAACCGCAAAAGCGTCACGATCAATAAGAGCGAGGGAAATATGGAAAATTCCAGCGGGGCCAGCATGAAAATGGAGACCAATAAAATAATGATGGCAAAAGTAAGACTGAACGAAAGAAGAATATCCAGCGCGAAGGGAGGAATCGGCATGACCATGACGGTCATGACCACCATCACTCCAATGGCGACGGCCAATTCCTGCGGCCTGTCGAACACCGCTTTAAATATACTGGTTTGTCCCATAATTTAAACGATCCGGTTTTTGTAATAGCGCAAGCTTTTCAGCCTTTGCCCTGTTAAATGTCGATGCTTCTAAATCAATAAGAAACCAGCCACACTGGCTCTAGATCGGGCCTTTTCCTTTAAGGCGATAAACGTATGCCAGGATTTCCGCCACGGCCTTATATAGGCTGGCGGGGATCAATTGCCCCACTTCAACGGTCTTGTGAAGAACGCGCGCCAGAGGCTTGTCTTCCACAAGCGGGATATCGTATTCCTCCGCCAGGGAACGTATTTTCGCCGCAATGGCCCCGGCTCCTTTTGCCACCAGAATGGGAGCCGCAAATTTATCCACATCGTACTTGATGGCCACGGCAATATGCGTCGGGTTCGTCACCACGACATCCGCTTCGGGAACGGCGGTCATCATGCGTCTTCTTGCCATTTCCATTTGAACCTGACGGATTCTTTGTTTGATCTGAGGGTTCCCGTCGGTGTCCTTGCGTTCTTCTTTTACTTCCTGCTTGGT
Organism: uncultured Nitrospinaceae bacterium; assembly: GCA_964412825.1. Classification (GTDB taxonomy): domain Bacteria; phylum Nitrospinota; class Nitrospinia; order Nitrospinales; family VA-1; genus JADFGI01. Next base: position 1,122 of record CAYPQH010000015.1, read on the forward strand.
CATGCGCAGGTTTTCCATATAGGTGAATCTCTGGAACATATAGTCAATGGAAGAAAGAAAAATCATGACCACCAACACCTTGAACATTATTTCAAGGGATACGTTTCCCATGAATATCATTATCTGCCCCACATCAAACCCCATCAAAGGCGGAATTTCATCCCACCTCCCCTTGATGGTCTGATAAGAAATGATCGAAATGATTATTATTTTGAAAATGGATTTGAAAAGTTCATTCAGGGAGTTTTTGGAAAATATTCTCCCGATTCCTTTGAGCGGATTCAGTTTGTTGAATTTTGGAATCAGGGGATGGGTGGAAATTTTCAACCCCCGTGTCTGAATGAGATTAGAAATGACTCCCGCGAACATGATCGAAAGAAGTATGGGACTCAATATGAGGAACGTGTTTTTCATGACCAGCACCAAGGTCCTGAAAAGTTCCTCGGTGGATAGGTCCAGGGTATGAAGCTCGGAAAGAATGGCGCGCCAAAGGGTCATCATTTCCTGGGGCCCCTTTTGTCCAACAAGATATAAGGAAACGATAGCCGCCAATAAAATGACTGACGAGGTCATTTCCTTACTGAGAGCGAAGTTGCCTTTTTCTTCAGCGTCGGTGATCCGTTTTGCCGAGGCTTCTTCGGTTTTTTGGTCTTTATTATCTTCGGCCATTCTTACCTTTCAAAGAGGACGCTAAAAAGACTTCATCAGGCCAACCAGCTTGGCGGGCATTTCTGCAATCTGGCTCTGCAAAACAATACTGAAAAACGGCATGGCCAACGCGACCATCAACAAACCCACGCCTATTTGCAGGGGAAACCCCACGATGAACACGTTCATTTGTGGAACGGTTCGCGCCACCAACCCCAGCCCCACACTCAGAAAAAATAAAATCGCCATGATGGGCGCGGCGATTTTGATCGCGATGACAAACATCGAAGAAAAATATCTGAGAATAAGCTCTGGAGTCACGTTTGAAAAATCAACTTCCGCCGGATTGATCAGGTCGAAGCTCTGCACAATGGCGCCGATAATAAAATGGTGTGCGTCGGCGGCTAAAAAAATCAGCACCGCCAGAATATTGTGAAATTGGGCGGTGATGGACACTTGCGCCTGTGTCTGGGGGTCGATCACGTTGACCACGCCAAATCCCATTTGAAAATCCACCAGAGTTCCCGCCAGTTGTACGGCAGTGAATAGGAGACGAATCGCAAAAGCAATCGCCAGGCCAATGATCACATCGGTGGAAATATGGATCGCCAGATCGAATAACCCTCTGGGCGCGGGCAGGGATTCCATCTTTATCATCGGAAAAATCATGACGCTGAAGACAAGAGCCAGTCCGACTTTCAATTTGGGCGGGACCTGAGTGCTTCCCAGAATGGGAGCAAACAAAAGGATCGCCGCCACTCTTGAAAAAATAAACAACAGGGTTTCAAACTGGGAATAATCAAAATTCAGAATATCCATTACTGGATGTATTCAGGAAAATTGATCAAAATGTTTGCAGTGAAACTGAGCATGGTCTGCAACAGCCAGGGGAAAAAAAGGATCATCGCCAGAAAAACCGCCAGGATCTTGGGAATGAAGGTCAAGGTCAATTCCTGAATCGAGGTGACGGCTTGAAATATGGAAACAATCAGACCCGTCACCAAACCAAACCCGAGCATGGGAGCGGACAACATCAAAGTGGTTTTCATGCTCTCCATGGCGAAATCGATGATAAAAGACTGGGTCATGGGTTCCTTTCTAATTGAAACTCTTCATCAAGGACCCTACCGTCAAGTACCATCCGTCCACCATGACGAACAACATTAATTTAAACGGCAGGGATATCAGAACGGGCGGAAGCATCATCATACCCATCGACAATAAAATACTGGCAACCACCATATCCAGAATGAGAAACGGGATGTAGATCAGAAACCCTATCTGAAACGCAGTTTTCAATTCACTGATGATAAATGCGGGAACCAGTGTCCGCATGGAAACCATTTCCACTGTCTCTGGCCTGGTCCCATCGACGAGATTAACAAACAGGGATAAATCTTTTTCCCGTGTTTGCTTGACCATGAATCTTTTCAGGGGGATTTCCGCCTGTTTCAATGCATCCGCCTGGGACAGTTCTTCTGCCAGATAAGGTTGCAACGCCCGCTCATTGATCTCAGACCAAATGGGACTCATCACGAAAAGGGTCAAAAATAATCCGAGTCCAATCAACACCTGAGTGGGTGGCGTTTGCTGGGTTCCCATCGCCTGACGTAAAAAAGAAAGCACGATGATGATTCTGGAAAACGCCGTGGTCATGATAAGTATTGAGGGCGCCAGGGCTAGAACGGTGAGGAGGATAAGAATCTGAAGGGCGCTGGATATTTTTGCGGGGTCATTGGTATCGTCGACCCCGAACTGAATGGTTGGAAACGGGATGGCCCACCCATTGGATACCGTCCACACTAGCCCAAGGCCACAAAAAATAGCCAGCAGACACAGGATCCGTCGGTTTCTTGGTTTCATGTCGTTTTGAATTTCCCGATACTTTTCCGGATAAAATCGGTCACTTCACCGATGGATTTTTCCTTTTCAGAAGGAGCCCCGGAAAATTGTTTTAGGTAGTTCTCAAAAGCTCCTTCCAATCTGGCTTTTCCGTCAATACCGTTCTTAGTCTCATTATTCCTTTTACTGGAGTTCCAGAAACTTCCCTCATTCGATTCTTTCCTGGATGCTTTTATCGCCTCAATTTTTTCTTTATCCTGGATTTGCGTTAGAAAAGAAATATTGTCATTGGAAATTCCCAACACTAATACTTCACCAGCCACTTCCACCATGACAATGCTTTTCTTGGGCCCTAAAAACCCCGACCCCAGCACTTGCACAAATTTTTCATTGCCACCGAAAATGGTATTTTTCAAAACATACTTTTTGAATATATAAAAAATAAAAAACATGAGGGCCAAAACCAGGGCAAACATGCCAAAGGTTCTCAGAGTGATGGCGACCGGGTCCAGGGGCTTATTCAGGTTAAGCTCACGGCTTTCATTAATTCGTAGTGTGGGCAGAGTTTCGGCGGGTAGAGTGCTGCTTGCAACCTGTTTCACTTTAAGAGGCTGAGTTCTTTCGATCGTCAACGGAGTTTGAATAATCGACGCAACGGACTCGCCTCCAGACACCTTGGAATCGGCCTCTTCTTGACTTCCCCGGGAATCCATCCGGGCTGACGCTCTGGCCAGAAACTCGCTTAAAACATCTTCTTCTTTTATAAAAAGACGTGCGACCAGGGTTCTCCCCTGATCCTCAATATGAAAATTGTCCTTGAGCCTGGGGAGTTTCTCTCCAAGCACAAATTGCACGCGAAGAGTTTTTGCATTCAACTGAGACGCAACTATTTGTGGAACCCGGGAATCGCCGGTATAAAAAAAACGTCTCTCTGGACTGACCGAGGCTAGAGGAATGTCTATTCGAATAGAGGTATCACTGAAAATCGGCTCATCAGGAATTAAAATGGATTTGCTAAATTCAAAACGGACGATCAATCCATTTTCGCCGATTTCGGAAGTAACATCCTGCAATAAATTTTTAGTGGAAGGCCCAGCAGTTATTTCTTGAACTGAACTGAACAAAATCAGGAAGAATAAAATCCATGGGGTAATTTTTTTCATGATCGAAGGGGGGCTGGTTTTAAATACACTGAGTGTCAAAAAAATCTCACATAACTCCTGAATTGTTTAAAATGCAAGGGTTATACCGAATCGCAAGAGAAATGGAACGGTGTCGTCAGCGTGGACGCGAAATTTTAATTAGTGCAAAAAAATCAGGTAGTTCTAGGAATAAGGAAGTCGGAAGAATTTAATTTTCAGGGGGAGGACAGTTGAATAAAATTCATTATTATTATAAAAAGGACGGGATTATGACGTGCCCGCCAGGTGGTAGGAAACTCGTTCTCACGGAGATATGTATGAGGCTCTCTTCGCTTTAATAAAGGCAGAGGTAAAATACCACATACCCCGAGGGGAAGTTTCAGGATGACAAGAAAGAAACAAAAAACGAAAAGTGTTACGCATCGTGATTCATTTTCCCTTAGCAGAGTGCGCGCGCCCTCCGTGAAGGAGTTCAGGCGAGGGATTGCACTCTTTCCATGGGAGATATGATGTCTGTCAAACGAACGCCGAATTTTTCATTCACGACCACGACTTCGCCCCGGGCCACCAGTTTTTGGTTGACCAAAACTTCGAGAGGCTCTCCCACCATTTTGGTCAATTCAACCACGGACCCTTGCCCCAGTTGAAGTAAATCATTAATCAACATTTTACTTCGCCCCAATTCCACGGTGACTGTAAGGGGAATGTCGAGGATCAAATCCAGGCTCTTGCCGTCTACCCCCTCTTGTTCGTCCAAATCTTCCGCCCCCTCTTCGGTCTGAATATCCTCTTCAGAGCCTTCCGAATCGGTTGCGGTGTTTTCTTCTTCCTTGCCGGGATCGTCGTCTGCCATCTGGTTATTTCTCCCTTTCTATGATTTCCGAAACTTGCACTGCCTTATTGCCTCTGGAAGTGCCCGGAAATCCCTTCATTTTTGGAATGCCTTCAATCTTTACTACCACGGGATCGCCAGCATCTTCCCTCAGCATCAACGTGTCTCCGACTTTAAATTTAAGTAATTCTGAAGGCGTGACTTCGGCGCTTCCTAATTCCACAACCGTTTCCACTTCCGTCAGAAGCAATTCTGCCCGCAACCGCTTGACCCAAACCTGATCGACCTCTAACTCTTCACTTTGAAACTGGGCTTTTAATTTCGGGAGAACGGGTTCGATAGAGGCGAAAGGAAGGCAGATCGTCAGAGACCCGGTAATGGTCTCCATTTCAATATCAAAATTCAACACCAACACCAGGTCCGCCGGGGGAACGATTGCGGCGAATTGAGGATTCACCTCGGAGCGCACATAGGTGGTCGTCACGGGATGAACCGGTTTCCATGCTTTTTCAAAATCTTCCAGCGCGGCGAGAACCACATTTTTAATCATCCGGATTTCTATGAAGCTGAAATCCCGCCCGGTGACTTTTGCTTCGGTATTTCCTGTTCCACCAAAAAAATTATCCACCACCGTGAAAACCAGTTTGCTTTCGATCACCAGCAATCCATGTCCTCTGAACGGTTCCATTCGAAAAATGTGAAGACTGGAAGGAAGGGGCAAGGATCGCAAAAATTCTCCGAACTTAATGGAATCGGTGGAAACAACACTCACATCGACCGATTTCCTCATGAGGGAGGAAAAAGTACTGCGGAACAAACGCGAAAACATCGAGTTGATAATATCCAGAGTGGGAAGGCGGCCACGGATGATTTTATCCTGGCTGGTGAGGTCGTAGGTTCCGACATCGGTGTCCTCTTCAGGCTCATCCGTCTCGGTTTCTACTTCCCCGTCGCCAACGCCTCGCAACAAGGCATCCACTTCTCCTTGTGATAAAACTTCATTCATCGGTCTTAACGTCCATAATCAAATGCACAACACGCATTTAACGATTGTAATTCTCGGTTGAACACTCTCTGTGTTATACAACAATTTGCCCTCTAAATCATTGGATGATGAATTCGGTAAAATAGGCTTCCTTGATATGCCCAAGGACCAGGAACCGGTTGACTCTGGAGGTGATTTCATCTTTCAGCTTGAATTTTCCCTGGACAGAGTAAACATCTTCAAAGTTCTTACTGCTCAAAAGAACCAGAATAGAGTCCATGATCTTTTGAATATTTTCCTTAACCTCTGCATGCACTTCCGGAGCGCTCAGCTCAAGAGATACCGTCACCTTCAGAAACCGCTTCCCCTGACTGCCCGCCAGATTGACAATGAACGGGTCCAGAGAAAACATGATCCCAATATGGGGCGACTCTTTCTCTTCCGCTTCCCCGGCTCCCTCGGCATCTGCTGATTGGCCGGGTTGAATGTATTTCATATAGGCGAAATAACCGCCTCCACCCAACAGACCCAAAACCACTATCAGGATGACAATCATCTTGATGGGTGATTTTTTCTTTGGAGCAGCGTCGTCTATTTCAACTTCGTCAAGAAGTTCCTCTTGCTCTTCAGCCATTTATAGACCTCTCTCATTCAAGAAAGCAAAGAATGTACCAATTTTATAAAAACCTGGAATGTTTGAAGTAACGTTCTGAATTTTCAATAGTTAATTTTACAACCTGAGGAAGGGCTTCCCAAATTGGTGGAACCTGCCGAACCAGGCAGTCATTATTTTGACAAAGAATTCTAACATATTTCAGTGAACCGATAAAATCCTAATTCATCATTTTCATCAGTCTTGTTCAGGGAATTTATCTGATTGTTCAATTTTGGTGCATTTAACAACTCGCCCTGCCCTGTTTCTCGGCAGAAATTTTTCATAACAATTTTCTCTACCTGGGAAATTGAATCCTTTCAAAAATATATTCTTTTAAAAATAAAGGCGTTGCACAAATAAAGCCGTCAAATAACCTATCTCTCCCATCTTGGTATAAAAATTGAAACCATTCATTAACCGAGGGGTGAACCTTGGGAAGAATGGCTTGCATGTCCAAACCAAGGTTTATCTATCTTGCAATCAAATTAATGGAAAAGAAAATTCGTGGTTAAAAGCACACTTAAATTTCAACAAAAGATACCTGGGAGGCAGAGTTTCATGAAAATCAAACATCAAGGGATGAGGATAGCCGCCGCTTTTTTAATTCTTGCGGCAGTGTTCCCGGCTTCCCTAGCGGTGGCCGAAGAAGCGGCGAAGATCAATTATGCGGATACGGCGTGGATCATGATCTCCTCGGCTCTCGTGATGCTCATGCTTCCGGGACTGGCATTGTTTTATGGCGGCATGGTCCGCAGAAAAAATGTTTTGGGAACCCTGATGCACAGTTTTGTTCCTCTGGGTGTCATTACTGTTCAATGGGTCTTCATTGGATACTCCCTGTCCTTTGGCGAAGACATCGGGCACTTCGTCGGCGGTCTGGACAAAGCCTTTTTGATGGGGATCAGCTACACCGACCTCAACGGAACCATCCCCGAATATTTGTTCAGCATGTTTCAATTAATGTTCGCGATCATCACCGTCGCTTTGATCAGCGGAGGCATGGCCGAGCGCGTCAAATTCAAAGCCTATGTCGTATTCATCTTTGTCTGGTCCACCTTGGTCTACGATCCGATTTGCCATTGGGTGTGGGGCGGAGGATGGTTGGGCGACCTTGGGGCTCTTGATTTTGCAGGAGGAACCGTCGTGCATATCTCATCGGGCGTGGCCGGTCTCGCCGCCGCTTTGGTCCTCAAGAAAAGACGCGGGTTTCCGGGTAGCATGATGATCCCTCACAGCCTGCCTCTCACACTTTTAGGGGCGGGGCTTCTTTGGTTCGGATGGTTCGGTTTCAATGCCGGCAGTGCTCTGGCGGCTGATGAAATCGCGGTTCTGGCGTTCACCAATACGCAGATCGCCACCGGCGCGGGTCTGCTGGGTTGGGTAACCATGGAGTTTTTAAAAATCGGCAAAGCCAGCGCTTTGGGCGCGGCTTCGGGGATAGTCGCCGGTCTGGTTGCCATCACTCCGGCGGCTGGATTTGTCGAGCCTCTTTGGGCCATGTTGATTGGCTTTGTCGCCGGGGGTCTTTGTTATGCCGCGGTCGTGGCGAAAGTCAAAATGGGCTACGACGATTCTCTCGACGCTTTTGGGATTCACGGAATTGGCGGTGCCTGGGGCGCTCTCGCCACAGGACTGTTCGTCACCGTCGGTGGAACGGGGATGTTGGCTGGAAACTTGAAACAGGTCTGGATCCAGCTGGTAGGAATTGGCGCTTCGGCGGCCTACTCTTTCGTGCTCACTTACGTGATCGTTACCGTCATCGACAAAACCATCGGATTCCGAGTCAATGATGAAGAAGAGGAAATAGGACTCGACAACTCTCAACACGGAGAAACAGGCTATAACCTGGTTTGACTGTCAGGAATCTCAATCACCGGGTTTAACCCGTTTAAATTATCAATCAATAATGTTTTGCATGATCAATAAGATAGGGTCAAAAAGGATTGAAAAATCATATTATTCTGTTATAGTTCGTGCACATTATTTTGCTTCATTGAAAATATTGCCCACGCTATGATCCTTTGAATCACCCGCACATTGATCCATCTAAAACAGAACACTGGATTAGTTCAACAATAATCAGGAGGAGTAAGGGAATGAAAAGATTTTCCATTAAATGTATATTATTCTTATTTGGCTTCGCGGTTTTAGCGAGCCCCGCTCATGCCGCCGAGGTACCACTCAAAATACTGGAGGGAGTAGAATTCCATGCATTTGCCTCGTCCTCCTACACTTTCAATTTAAATCAACCTACCCAACGTCCGCCCAATAGCGCGACCAACATCAATCGGGTTTATGACAGGGACCATAACAGTTTCAAATTCGATGTCGGCGAGTTGGTCATGCTCAAGGAAACCCCAAACCCTGGAGACATCGGATTCCGAACAGATATCACGTATGGTTTCAGTCAGCCCGAAGTCAACCAGTCCACCGCGGATACAGGGGATACGCAATCCTCCCAGTTCGATCTCCAGCAGGGCTATGTGTCTTATAACGCCCCCATTGGGACCGGCCTGCAACTGGATTTCGGCAAATTCACCACCCATATCGGAGCTGAAGTGATCGATGGTTACGATGGCTGGAACTCCAACTTTTCCCGGTCGTTTTTGTTTAGTTTCGGTCCCTTCACCCACACCGGAATTCGCGCCTCGTACAAGATCAACGATATGATCAGCGTCCTGGGCATGGTCGCCAACGGTTGGGATATCACCGTCGACAATAATGATGGCAAAACCCTGGGAGCGCAGATCGCCATCACTCCCACGGATAACGTTTCCATATTGCTCAACTGGATTTCAGGACAAGAAGCCATTGGGAATCAGGTCGCATTTTCCAACGACACGACCAATATGTTTGATACTGTCATTGATGTCGCTTTCACCAACAAAACCTCGGCGCAAGTGAATTTAGCTTATGGTAAAACGGCCAACGGCGCGGCTGGTACTAGAGGAGACGCTGAATGGTGGGGGGTATCCACTATCGTCCGCCACGACTACAATAAATGGTTTTCGATCAATTTGAGAGGCCAACTCTTTAATGACCTGGACGGAACACGAGCCGCCTCCGCAGCCACCCTGCCTACAGGACAAGGTCAGGAGCTCTGGGCAATCACCGTGACCCCGGAAGTTCGAGTCAATCAAAACATGGTTGTCAGGATGGAATTTCGACATGACCAGTCCAGCCGAAACGCGTTTTATGGCAGTGGGGCGGGCGATACACGGGATACGCAGAATACAGTAGCCCTCAACGCCCTGTTTTATTTTTAAGAACATCTCTTAAGTTTAGTAAAGAAAGGTCAGGCGATTTTTTCGTCTGGCCTTTTTTTTCATCCCCTCCATTTTTTTCCGTTTCACCTGCCCCTGAAACCCGTTAAAATGTTACCAATATATTAAATCGGGATAGCAGACCAGGAGTAAAAATACTCCGCTTAATACCCAACTGTGCTCATCTGCGATTCCTGCGTTTCAAAAACCTGGCTTTCCACATGCTGACTCCAGACCAAAATACGATTGTCTATCTGATGTTTTTGAACGGGATTCTTTTCCTGGGCTTGAATTTCATCGCCTACTCCTTCGTGTTTCCAGGGACCAAAGGGTCTAAAAGGATCGGATATGTATTGATCGTTACGGTTGCTTTGGTCGTATCAGCGCAACAGGAATACCAAAGTCTGCTCTATTTTAATTTTGCGCCCAATGAAGCGCAAAAAATTCTCATATTCGGAATGATCTTTCCCGTTTTCCTGATCTCGGCCGTATATTATCGGCTGAAAAAAAATCATCTGGAAAACCAATCGCAAACGAAGACAAAAACTGTTCGCGGAGAAAAAAATGAACCCGATTGACCTCAGAAGCGATACCGTCACGCAACCCACCCAGGCCATGCGGTCTGCTATGGCTCAGGCGGTGGTGGGAGACGATGTTTTTCAGGAGGACCCCACCCTCAATGAGCTGGAAAAAATGGCGGCACGAAAATTCGGAAAGGAGGCCGCGATCTTTGTCCCCAGCGGGACGATGGGCAACCTCATTTCCGTTTTGGCACATTGCGCCAGAGGGGATGAAGTTATTTTAGGAGATCGCAGTCATATCTTTCTCAACGAAGTGGGAGGCATCTCCGCTCTCGGGGGCATCCACCCACATGTGATTCCGAATAATGATGATGGCACTCTCTCGCCTTCAGCCATAGAAAAGGCCATCAGACACGCGGATCTTCACTATCCGCCGACTCGTTTGGTATGCCTGGAAAACACCCACAACTATTGCCAGGGTGCGCCACTGACACCAACCTATATGCAAGAGGTGGCCGATATTGCAAAAAAGCATTCTTTAAAAATTCATCTGGACGGGGCGCGACTATTTAACGCCGCAGTGGCATTGAACATTGACATTGCCCTCCTGGTCGAGAATGTGGACTCGGTCATGTTCTGTCTTTCCAAGGGATTGTCCGCCCCGGTGGGGTCTCTGGTTTGCGGACCGGAAGCGTTCATCCTCAAAACAAGAAAATTGCGAAAAATGGTGGGAGGAGGCATGCGACAGGCGGGGCATCTGGCCGCCGCCGGACGGGTGGCTTTGGAGAATCAGATCGAACCCCTTAAAAAGGACCACGAACTCACCCAGCAACTGGCCCAGGGGCTAGCCGGCATTTCGGGGTTGGAATTAAATCTGCAACAGGTCAAAACAAATATCATATTTTTTCGCTTGGATCATCCCAGAGTCGAACCGGAGGCTTTCCTGCGCCACCTTGAATCTGAGGCCATCAAAATCCTGATGATAGACCCGGGTGTCTTTCGCGCCGTGCTCCATAGAGAAATTTCCAAGGAACAGGTCGTCAGGGTGCTGGAAGTGTGCCGGTCTATACTTATATGAGACTTTGGGCAGGAATGAAGAGGTGGAAGACAAGATTGACTGGCCGAAGAGCCTGTAAAATTTGACAGCTCCCGTACAAAACCTTAGAATAGGCTGTTTGCATCTAACCACAACTTAAATTTGGGAGAGTATTTGTGATAACAATGGACTATCAGGAAAATTTGGAATTGACTGCTAAGGCGCTGGAAGTTGTCAAAAGTCGATTTCTTTTATGCATACTGGTTTCGCAGAGGATCCACCAGTTAGAAAAAGGCGCTCAGCCCGCCATTGAAGTCGATCCTGAAGAATATTCTTCCCCTAAAACCTTTTTTACCCTGGCATTACGCGAAATTATCGAAGGCAATATGGAACTTGAACAAACGGATGAAGAGTAGAACCTTAATTTACTCCCCGCCACCCCGCACCTTTCCGAGAAGCCACTCCCCTACTAGTCGGTGACCTTATTTTAAATTCAAGACGGCAGGGCTTTCCCCCTTGCCTGAAAATATAGTCCGCATTTCCCGTTTCGTGACCACCCCTGATTAGAGAATAAAAAACAAAAAAAAAGCCCGCCTTTCGGCGGGCTTTTCTATATTTCCTATTCAACAAATGTTCTATGCATCATCTACACCGGGGATGAAATCCCTGCGCGACTTACCATCGTCAAACATTTTTCGTGTCCTCTTAGTCATCCAAACCAACCAACCCTGGAAACCAATGAAAACGACGGCCATGATGGGAGGCATATAGTACATGGAATCAGGAATAGGCGGCTCCAAAAAGGTATAATACCAGGTTGAAATAGCCATGTGCTCATCCTTCTCTTTGTTTCGACCCGACCACTGCAAAAATGAAATCGGGATGAATTTTTCCGATGGAATCTGAACGTCAAGCTCTCCTTCGGTATTCAAAGTTCTTTTAAAGAGAATGCTGACTTTTCCCTGCTTGAAAATAGAATCGACAACCGTCACCTTGGGTTCAGATTCTTTCGCGGACAACGCGTCAAAACCATGCCCTACCGTCTCGGACACACTGACATCAACCTTATACCCGTCAGGTTTAGGAGCGTTGGTAGCGTTATAATCCTGCACAAGAAAAGACGCCTTCCAGATATCAACCGGCTTTTTGGAATCACCCATAATAAAATAGGGCTTCTCAGCTCCAAAAAGTTCCTGAAGCTTGGCCGGCCATTGAATGGCCACCGCATCAGGATACTCAGGATCTGTCGATAAAAAACGGATGTGATACTCAACCAGATAATAGATCACCTGGTCTTTTGCATTCCATCTGGAAGCAACCCAAAGGTTGTCTGCTTTGGGCTTAAAGTTTCGGTTTCCACGAGTGATCTGACCCGCCAAGGCAATGTAATTCTTCCTTGGATTGTTCGCCGTTTCTTTGTTTCGATCGACGATAAGAGGGTCGTGATCCGTAGCGGCCCACATAGGATCGTCTATCTTCTCGGCAATCGTGTCTTCCGTGTAGAGAGACTTGATCAGAAAATCCGGAATGGGTTTACTGGTCAAACGATCGATTTTCTTTCGAGGACAAAGCGAATTGACGAAAGCCGCCAGCTTCCACCGGTCCTCAATGGTGATCTGATCCTTGAAGTTCGGCATTGGCGTGCCATTCAAACCAGTCGTAACCGTACGAACGACATTAAAAGGATTGAATGAATCCCGCCGGCTTCCACGGAAATTCCAACACTGTTGCCAGTCTGCCGCAACAATCGGGAAACCCCAGTCGTCTTTCATGGTCGGGTTACCATCGCCCCGGCCTTCTCCGCCGTGACACTCAAAGCATTTGTTTTTCAAGAAAACTTCTTTGCCTTGATCAATCGCTTCTTGAGGAATTCCAAGATGATAGGGGCCTTTGGTTCCGAAAGGACTGGTCCCAAAATCCTGGACGAAAACTTCTTCATCCTCAGTATCGTTGAAATCACGATCCTGAACCAGAGTTTTGACAAACTGCACAACGGCCACAATTTCCTCAGGCTTCAGAAAACCACCCCAGGCCGGCATGGCCGAACCGGGCAGTCCGTTGGTCACCGTTTTTATCAGATCCGCTTCCAAAGGAAGCTCCCCTGAATCGGTAAAACGAATCTTAAAGGTTCCCTGGATAAAGTTTCGGGGCCGGGTGAACAGTCGATCCGCAGCAGGACCGTCGCCGCCGCCTTCAACACCATGACACCAGACACAGCGCTTGTAATAGACCTGCTTGCCTTGCTCCAGTAATTCTTTTTTTACTGCGTCGGGCGGCTGTGCCTCCTGGGCAAAAACGGTTGCAGGCATGCTGAAGGCCATCAGCATCAACCCAAAAAATAATATCCGGCCAATTTTTAATTTTACAATCTTATTCATAACACTCGGTTCCCTCTTGTTGAAGGTTGTTTGTGTTTATAATTAAATCACGAAATCCCTTGGGTAAAGCCTAATGCACACCAGCGGGCTTGCCTTCTTTTTCCCACTGACCGACATAGGACTCTTCTGAATCAAACGTTCTAGGATGCCATCCTGTATACCAATACTCAAAAAGGATGACCTTCCAGATCTCTTCCGTGGTCAAATGCTCCTCCCACGGAGGCATTGCAGAAGACCAGGGAGTCGATTCATTCGGGAGGCCGGGACCGCCCTTCGATACGCGCCAGAAAAGAAAGGATTCCCTCAACATGGCAATGGTTCCGGGATCGATAAAGTTAGCCGGAGTCGGGTTGAACACATGGGAGAACATCCCCAGTCCATTCAATTGATCCCCGTGACAATAATGGCAGTTCTGGAAAAATATCGTTCCGCCCTCTGTCACGTTTTTCATATACTCGTTTTTATCAGCGTCCAAAAATGGAAAGCTGTTTTTATAATTGTCCTGTTCATCAACCCGATAGGGATTCCTGGATGTTTCCAGTTCCCACGTTTTCCCATGAACCTTTGTAGTCGCCGGAGGTGCGGGGTGAACTGTCCGCAACTCAACGGGCTCCTGGGGGTTCGGTTTGATGTTATTGTATGTCATCCAACCCACCAGTAAAGGCAAGCAGATAAAGGCCACAACACGGGCGATTTTATACTCGCCAATGATGGTCTTTACGATTGGAGATCTAAATTCCTTGAATGTCTTCGCATCCTGACTGACATACAAGAAAGTTCCAATCGTCCACATCACCATGTAAGTGATGAAAAGGGTCCACGGGATGGGCGGATAAAGAACCCATTTGTAAAAATAAAACCCCAATACCCATACCATCAACGCTATCAGGGAAACAGGGGGTTTCAACCGCAAAACAATATTAATAAAAATCAACGTGATGGGTATCAACAGGTAATACACATACCGGTTCATGACCCAGTTGAATTCAGGGACGTCCATGATGGGGTATATCACATTGTGAAACCCCAGCATGACCCCAACAAAAACGAAGAAGCTTATAAAGGTTTTGTTCATCTCTTTCTCCTATTATCGTAAACCCTCTAGGGGTATTAACCCTCTGGAGGGGCTTCAGTCTGACTGATAAAATCAACGAGCTTATCCAAAGCATCAACCGACAACATTTGTGAAAATGTTGTGGGCATCAAACCGTCAGGAAATAGTTCGCCAGCTTCCTCGTTAAAAACCACGTATGCACTGGGATTCAAAATAGACTCCCTGACATACTCCCTGGTATTTTTAGCTTTCCCCTTGTACTTCGGATCCTTGATCCGGTCAGGAGCATTGCTCTTCTCATGAAGTACCGGTCCAAGCATACCCATAGCCCCTTCAACACCAGGGATGGTGTGACAAAGCGGACAACCCAGGGTGTTGATCATCTCCTGAATAGGCTCCGTTCCGGTCACGAACACCGGCCTGTCTTCATCTTCTGCAGGCTCCTCTTCTGCGGTAGCGCCACCTGCTGTAGGCAACGGAACCGTCACATTGGCAAACTCACCTGGAGTGTCTTTCGACTGCAACCAGGCAATGACCGCGTTTAACTCGACAGGAGTCAAACTGATCGGAGGCTTGTTGATAACCGGCATGGGGCTTTTGGTATCGCCGTCCTTGCCGTATCCCTCAACAACGTAACAGGTAGGACACATCAACGATTCGCGCAAATAATCCTCGCCAGTCAGATCTGGGCTACCCGCCCTTCGGTATTCTTCTGGAATCTGATCAGGCACTCCCTTAGCGGTTCCTGTGGCAGGCTCTGTTTCACCAATTGCCATGGGATGGGTCATGTACCTATCTTCCGTGGCCCGTTTTTCACTCCGCTCCTGAACACCGAACAGATTTGGACACCGCCCGATATTGTCACCTGGATCAAATGTATGACAAAGAGGGCACTGACCTTTACCGATCGATTTTTGCCCCGCTACCTGTTTGGCTCCAAAAACGATGACCCGACCCATCTCAACATACTCTTCCATGGTCAGATCTTCAGAAACCACCGCCGCTTTCGGGGGCGGATCACTTCTTTGTTGTGGCAACCAGTTGGTGTATCCCGCAAGAATAACGGATACCGTACTCCAAAAGAAGAACGCCCGGATGATCGGGGGCGACTGCCTCTGGATATCCTCGCTCTTGAAGAAAATCCCCCAGACAAACAATATAGCCAGTACCGTCAACACCTGATACTGAAATATAAAAGTAATCTGGTCGCCCTGCGCGAGACCAAACATGTGCTTCGTTTGAAAGAAACTAATCACAGCAAACGCCCCAAATATCCCGCCCCACAACTTGATGTTCGAGCCCTCTTTCTCTCGGCAATGCACTATCACATTGGCGAAAACAAAGAACGCGAATAATGTGTACGCCATGGTCATGTACGTCCACAAAATATCTCCCTGTTCAGGTAGCATTCCTAACTCCTCTCCTTAAATCACTAATTAAGAACTCAAAAAAATTAACGGCAAATATACTGCCACTTTCAAGCAATTACTGTTGTTGCGCTGGAACCGGCACAGCTTCTGGCTCAGCTTCTTCAACCTTCTTGGCGGTCAAGCTGGCCACCCAGAAAACAACCACAAACTGCGTCCACACAAACAAGGTATTGAACGTCAGCATTTTTCCAGCCTCGCCGATGGTCAAAGTATACGCGTCAACAGAGTTGTCACGCACAACTTCGGTCACATGCCAGAACAGTCGTACTGCTGACCGGATGTAACCCATCAGCCCCATCAACCATGTAAACGAAATGGCCAGGAGGAAAATCGCGTAGGTTCCCACTTTGGACTGGGTTCCCCATTGGATCTCTCCATAAGACTCCGAATCCTTAAACATGGAAATATTGATCGCTGTTCCCACAAACAGGGTTGTCAAAGTGGTACACACCTGAGGAACTGAGAGACCGACCCGCACGTTAGCCGGGAGGAAATAACCATACACACCAAGGAAAATGATATTGGCCGCCGCCCCAACAAAAATTGCGGAGAGCCAGCAGTTCCCTATGGTTTGCCACGGCACGGTTATCTTCTTATTCGCCTTCTGATAAAGCAGAAAACAGAGGATGGTCGTTGTGATCATCAGGTTCACAGCTGTGTTCTTAGCCGACATGACCCCGAAGTGACCGACAATTGGATGTTGCGCCCCTCCCATTGCTTTCAACTCTGCAGGGGTCATAACGATCGTGTGCGGCGTCATCCACATGGTGAAACACACGATTAGCAAAAGAATCATATACTTGGCGTACTTCATATAACGGTGCGACCCCCTGACGCGGGACATTCCGTTATGCAGATACGAGTTCGCTCCGAAAAAGAGCAAGCCGATCATAACCGCCTGAATGATGAACAACCAGGCCATGATTCCACCCATCAAGGTGATTCCCATTTGCTGGCGGAAGGCGTAAACCTCTTTCATCAACCAGTAACCTGCGAATGGCAGGGGAATCAGACCAAAAATACAGATGAACATGGAAACATAACAAACCCAGTCATAATGAGCTCTTTCTTCTTCCGTCTTGGCGGTCAGGTAATGGTAGGCCGAATACGCACCAACGATTCCTCCGCCAAAAACGATATTTCCCAAAATCCTGTGGATACCAACCGGATTCCACAGTGTGGAATGGATCACGTGCCAGATATTCCCGAGAAAGCGTCCCTGCTCGTCAATTCCGCCGGGAGCCTGCATGAAGGTCGCCCAGGAATTGGCCAGATACATCAAAACGGTACCGATCAGGTTGAGAAGAACGGACAAACTACAATGGATCCATTTCATGAATGGATCGTTGTTCATCTTGTCCCAGCCATAGTAATAAACGTAAAGCACTCCACTTTCCGCCAGAAACATCAGCGCATAGACATGCATGACGGGGCGAAAGATCCCGGCCATATACTTAAAGAAACCCGGAAATAGAGTGATGAAGGTAAAAA
Source organism: uncultured Nitrospinaceae bacterium (assembly GCA_964412825.1). Taxonomy (GTDB): domain Bacteria; phylum Nitrospinota; class Nitrospinia; order Nitrospinales; family VA-1; genus JADFGI01. The sequence goes on from CAYPQH010000015.1 coordinate 18,399, forward strand.
GCAGGATACCACCAAGGATGGCAGTCCAGGAATACGCTGTCAGACTGACTTTCATGAGGTCATGCGCCAGCCTGTCGTATTTTGCAGACATGATAGGGTCTGACTCTTTAGTCCGAATACCAACGAATTCGATCAACATGCAGAAGATCGGAACCGCCAGAACGAAGCTACCAAAATACAAATGCTGTTGGTTGGCCATCCAAAGAATCATCCGACTGGGAGCGAACTCGTAATTATTGTAATCGGATGGCCCCAATTCAGGCGCGGGATATCCGCTTACAGGACCTTTCAGGGGATTGCCCTCCCAGTCCTTATAAAATACGTCCTGACCCCATTCGATTTCTGCTTCACCTTCGCCTTCCGCCTCAGCCTCTTCTGCCAAAACTTCTTTGGCAAATGCCTCTTCCGCAAATGCCTGCCCGGCATAAGCTTCTTTGGCCAGCGCATCGGTCGCGAAAGCGGGCAATAGGTAAATGGCGAATGCCATGACCATTGCAAGTGAAAATGCTCCGTATCTGCTAGTTTGTTTCCCCAACATTGTTGTGACCTCCATAGGAACCCTTAAAATAAAAAAAGATTTGGGAAATCTATATGCATCAATATATTCAAAATTTTCTAACTGACTCAATCTAAAGCACGCAAAGTGCGTAAATAAACTTTATATATTTCTCAATAAACAGCGATGAAAAGTTACCTATTTTTTTTTAAAAAATTCTCTCAAAAACACCTCATATTCTTGCCTGATTGTTCTATCCGGCCACTCTATTTTCAAGAAATAACACCCGCAAAACAGGTAACACCAATCTTTTCAATGTACAACTCCGAATCAACTCTGCTTTTAGGGCCAATTTCCTGGGGGCATATTATTACAAATTTTTGCATTATTTACCATAGGGAAAAAATCATGTCAAGGTAAATCGATTTCCGTGGGAATTATTAAAAACACAGACTTTATGTGGATTCAACCCCATCTCATTTCAGCCTTATTTTCACTGCTTCGGCATGAGCGTCCAGATCTTCCATTTCA
>CAYPQH010000016.1:0-14783 GCA_964412825.1 uncultured Nitrospinaceae bacterium
CTGGGACAATGTGGGAAACTACGTACGTTTTTCGGCTACCTTCGCGGCTAAGGATTCGTCTGAAGAAACACGAATCATGCAGGAAATAAAAAACCGGCTATCTTCTGTTAAGTTTGTTTTCTAGCTTTACCAATGCAGGATAGTTCAAATATTTCTCCTAGCCTCTAAGATATCCTCATCATGTCCAATATGGCATATATAGGAATTGGCTCCAATATTGAATATCCGCTTAAGAACTGCCAGCGATCCATCGCCCTGCTTGAAGAGCATGCCATGATAAAAGTCATCGCCCGTTCTTCATTTTACGAAACCGAGCCCATTGGCCCCACGGATCAGAGCTGGTTCGTCAATGCTGTGGTTGAAATTTCCACGGAAATGGAAGCCATTCCCTTGCTGGATGCATTGTTAGCTATTGAAATCGAAATGGGGAGAATCCGAAATGTAAAATGGGGACCGCGTAAAATTGATTTGGATATTCTGTTATACGGAAAAAGCGTAATAAAAAATGACCGGCTGGCAATTCCTCATCCTGAAATGATTAAAAGACTTTTTGTTCTGGCCCCCCTGGCTGAGCTAGCGCCGGATTTGATTCATCCCACAGAAAATAAAACCATCCAGGAAATTTTGTCCCATTTACCGGAAGACAAAAAAGTTATCCCGCTTTAATCGCTGTCCTCTGAATCCAGATCAATCACTTCAATGTCGTCCATTGCTTCCTGCATCAGATCCTCCCATTGAAACTTAGATTCATCCCTTTCCAATCTGTCTATGCGACTTTTAGTCGCTGGCCTTGAAGGCATAAAAACGGAACAACAATCCGGCGCAGGTTCGATGCTGGTTTCATAGGTTTCTATTTTTCTCGCTTGAGCGATGATCTCCTGCTTGTCCATCCCGATCAGGGGACGAAATACGCTCATGGGCACAACACAGGAGACCGCCGCCAGGTTTTCCAAAGTCTGGGATGCCACCTGCCCCAAAGATTCCCCCGTCACCAATGCCAGGCATTTTATCTTTTGCGCCACCTTATGGCCGATGCGATACATCATTCGACGATACAACACTACCCTATTCTCCGGTGTGCAATGGTCGCGGATGGCCACCTGAATGTTCTGAAAGGGAACCACATAAACTCGTCCCCTGGATTGGTAAAGATTGAGAATTTTGGAAAGTTTTAGAACTTTGTCCAACCCTCCCCTCCCCAAAAATGGCTGGTTGTCAAAGAATATGAAATGCACCCTGCATCCCCGGCGCATCATAAAAAAAGAAGCGACGGGACTGTCGATTCCACCTGAAAGAAGGCTCAACACATTCCCCGAACAACCAACGGGCAACCCTCTTATCCCTGGAATTCGATGATCGAACAAAACCGTCTCTCCACGCCCAATCTCAATTTCTATAACCACTTCCGCTTGCTTGATATTGACCACCAGTCCTTTGGAGGAAAGAGCCGACATGATTCGCGAACCGACTTCAAAGTTAACTTCAGGCGATGTTTTGTGAAATGTTTTATCGGTTCGTTGAGTGCGAACGCAGAATTTCAATTCACTTCCAACGCGAAGACTCGGTTCAACCAACTTTATCCCCAGAGTCGCCATTTCCTCAAAATCAGGATTCACCTGATGTCCAATACTGAACGAAGCAATCCCAGGTACAAAGGTCAGGCGTTTTGCGCATTCATCCGCAAGCGACGATGGGGTATCGACCATGATCCTGCCTCTGGGAATACGAAAGCGAATACCCTCCAACCCCGTGAATGCCCGTTTGATATTATTCAAAAGACAGTTTTCGAAGAATTTTCTATTACGCCCCTTCAGGCCAATTTCATCATAGCGTATCAGAAGGGTTCTCGATTCGGTCATCAATTTAAATCGCCTTTGCCTTTAAAAGTGGGATACAGAGATTCGTAGGCTCCTGCGAATTCCTCCAGAAACCGATCTACCTCTTTTATCGTATTCTGACGACCAAAGGATATCCTCAAACTACATCGAGATTCTTCCACCGTGCGTCCTATACCCATGAGAATTTTTGAGGGTTCTTTAGAGTGCGCGCTACATGCGCTTCCAAGACCTACAAAAATATTTTGTTTTTCCAGATGGTGCAAAAGCACCTCACCTTCGACCGGAGGAAAACTAAAGTTGACTATTGCCGGTGATTGACGGCTCATATCGTCCATTGTCAAGGAGTTGAATTTCAGATTGAATATCGGCAATCGTCTGGATAAACTATTTAATCCATCAATTAGATGGCGGTGTAGTTTCTTCAGATGAATTTGAGTTTCATCCATCCGCGCCACGGAAAGTTGAATGGATTTTGCCAATCCCAAAATCAACGGAGTCGGCAATGTGCCAGAACGAATGCTATTTTGTTGTTTGCCACCGTGAATCTGTGGAATCAAAGTCAAACGGGAATCATAGATCAATAAACCGATTCCCTTGGGGCCGTTAATTTTATGTCCAGAAATTGAATAGCCTGCAAGGTCAGCCCAGATGTTTCCGGGAGTTACCATTTTGCCAATCGCCTGCACTCCATCCAGAAAGATTCTCGTCTGGGGAGAGCCTGATTTGACAGCTGTCACCACACTCAAAGGATCATTGACGGTTCCCAATTCGTTATTCACATGCGACAAGCAAAGGAGCCGAACCCGATTTTTATTTAACAGAGAAACGGCTTCGGACAAATCGAGTCGTCCTTCAATCTGAAATTCCAATAAATTTAAGGGTGCATTGTCAAATTGTGAAAAATAATTCAGTGTAGCCGTGACGCTTGGATGCTCCAGCCCCAGACAAGCCGTTTTTTTATCGGGGAAACAAAGTCCTTTGATAAAAAGATTGTTCGCTTCACTTCCGCCACTGGTAAAAATCAAACGATGGGTGGAGGGTATATTCAAAGCAGAAGCGATTTCTTCTTCAGCTTTTTCGATACGCTTTTTGGCATCGAGGCCGATCCGGTACACCGCGCCTGAATTGGCAATGTCGTGGCGCATGGATTCCGCGACGACTTCTATTACCTGGGAGTCCATGGGAGTGGTCGCCGCGTTATCGAGGTAAATCATTTCAACGTTTCCGATCCCTGGACTTTATGATTTATAAGGAGGCATTAAGCCCTGAGCCATACCAATTTGATCCATGATCCTGGCAACCATGAAGTCTATCAGATCGTCCATTGTTTTTTGCCCCTGGTAGAACCCCGGTGCCGCCGGCATGACCAGCGCCCCCGCCTGATCTAGGGTCAGAAGATTTTTTAGGTGGATCGTACTGAAGGGAGTTTCTCTCGGAACAACGATCAACTTTCTTTTTTCCTTGAGGGTCACATCCGCCACGCGTTCTATGAGGGTTTCGGAAACGCCGGAGGCGATCCGGCCAATTGTGCCCATACTGGCGGGTACGATTATAGTGGCATCGATTGAAAATGAACCACTGGCGATCGAAGTATTGATGCGGGAATTTTTGTAAACCGTGACATTTTCGCCAGTGAAATAGGAGACTTTCAAATCCAGTTCCAGATTCAATAATTCCGCTCCACGCTCGGATACGATGACATGCAGTTCCGCATTCGAACGCAGGCAATCGAATAACCGCTTGGCATAACATACCCCGCTTGCTCCCGTAATACACAGCACAAAGCGTTTCATTATTTATCCTGCCGATTTATCATCGCTACCACATCTTCCCTTAGTTTTTTATGGACCACGTCGGATGGCGGTGTAGTATCGATTCGGCGAATGACTGGGTCGTTAAAAGAAACAAAAATACGTTGAACTTTTTCCAGATAATCCAGCCTTTCAAAAGAACTTTTCTCCGTCCGAGTTTTTTGAATTCTTTCCAGGCATTTTTCCGGCGCAGTGATGAACAGGAACACAAGATCAGGTTTCGGAGCAAAGGCCTCATTCTCGCGACAAATCTTTTCAGGGTCCAATCCGAGTGCTCCCTGATAAGCCGCAGTGGAATAATAATACCGATCCAGCACCACCACTTCTTTTTTCGCCAAGCCGGGTTTTATATTATTTTCAACATCCTCTTTACGATCATTTATAAACCAGGACAATTCCTCCTCGGGGCTGACCCCCCCCCTTCCCTCCTTCAGAAGTTTTCTGATTTTCATTCCCCACTTGCCTTTTGTGGGTTCAAATAATCTCCGAACCGGAATTCCTCTGGATTTCAAATATTCCTCAAGCAATTGGCAATGGGTGCTTTTTCCCGTACCATCTATGCCTTCAAACACAATCAAATAACCCCGGTCGAGTTTCAAAATGTCCCCTTTATCAATTTAAGCGGAATATTTTATACGAGTCTAGTAAATAATCCAAATGTGCACAACCGGTATCGTCATTCGGAAAAAAAAAGCCGTCCACCTTTTCAGGAGGACGGCCAGTAAAACTGTTTAGCTAATCGATCAACCTATTAAATCAGTACTTGAACTGACTCACAAGTTTCTGCAAATCAGCGGCCATTTTCGAAAGTTCGTTGGCCGCATCCTGCGTTTGACCGACTCCAGAGGAAGTTTCTTGAGCCGCCTGGGCAACGCCGGAAATGTTCTCAGTGATTTCCGTGCTTCCTTTGGCGGTGTCTTCCACCGTGCGTCCAATTTCCGCAGTCGTCGCTGTCTGTTCCTCGACCGCACTGGCGATGGTGCTGGAAATATCGTTGATCTGATTAATGACCATGGTGATCTCGCCAATCGCATCCACCGAACTTTGTGTATCTGTTTGAATGGCTTCAATTTTCGAACTGATTTCCTCGGTCGCTTTGGCGGTTTGATTCGCCAGTTCCTTGACCTCATTGGCGACGACGGCAAAGCCTTTTCCCGCCTCACCTGCGCGGGCCGCCTCGATGGTCGCGTTCAAGGCCAACAGGTTGGTCTGTTCCGCAATGGAAGTGATGACCTTGATCACCTGCCCGATTTCAGCGCTACTTTCGCCAAGTTTTGCTACCGTCCTGTTGGTGTTTTCAGCCACATCCACAGCAGATTGCGCCACCCTTGCCGCATCGTTGGCGTTTTGCGCAATTTCCTTGATACTGGCGCTCATTTGTTCCGTTCCCGTAGCCACTGTTTGAACATTACGGGTGATTTCCTCTGATGCAGCGGAGACCACATTCGCCTGGGCCGAGGTTTCTTCGGCATTTCCAGCCATGGTCTGGCTCACCGAGGTCAATTCTTCTGAAGAACTGCTGAGGGCCTGAGCCGTACCTGCAATACCTGAGATACTTTTTCTGAGGTCCTTAAAAAATCGGGACAATCCCTCACCCATACGGCCAATCGCGTCATCTCCTTTCACGGTGATTTCCCGGGTGAGGTCCCCGTCGGCGGCGGCGCTCACTACCTCAAGCATGTTATCCACTTTTTGCTGCAATTCCTTAGCCTGGCGTTGTTCTTGCTCGGTCGCTTTTTTGACCTGTTTTTCCATTGTGATACGTCCTGTAATAATACTCCAGGAAAGCATCGTACCGATATGCTTCTTATCCTTGTCATACATAGCGGCCACATCCAACTCCAGGGTTTCCTCTCCAAGTTGAATGACGGCATGATGTGGAAGATTTCTGGGGTCCGACAAAATTTTTCTTTGATGCGAAGGATTTTTGTGGAAAATATCAATCGATTGACCGATAATTTCAGTCGCTTTGACAGGCAAAACCTTCTCCAATGATTTTAAAGTTTTCTCCGAGGAGGGATTCATATACCGTATAACAAAACCGGTATCCACATACATGACATTCGCCGTCATATTATCGACAATGGAATTTATCTTTACCATCTGCTGTTCCTCTTCAATCCTGTCCGTCACCACCCTGAAAGAAATCATTGGCCCCATATAATGTTGATCTTGATCAAAAACAGGAGTGATGGTCGTCGCTAATGATTCGGGTCCTACATTAAGCAATGCTTTGACCGGCAGATTATTGGGGTCCGCAACGATCCTTCTCTGATGGTCCGGGTTCTTGTGAAAAATATCTATAGATTGACCGATGATATTGTCTACCCTCACCGGCAGGTGTTGCTCCATCTTACTTAAAGCCTCTTTGGAGGCGGGGTTTAAATACCTTATTTTCAGGTCATTGTCCGCCATGATGATCCCCATCGTGAAGTTTTCCACAACCGAGACAATTTTTGCCGCTTCGGTTTCCGATTTTTTCATCGACCGAAGGAACATCAAGACTCCCACAACCATCAAAGCCACCAGTATCAGACTGAATGTAGTGATACCAATGACACTGGTCAACATGGAACTATTTGCCGCCAGCTGAATGTCGATGGGAGAAATGACCTCGAGCACTCCACGCACGTCATTGAGCTTCCAATCATTTTTCGGGGTATCAGCACGGCTATTGTGACAGTTGACGCAAGCCTGAGCGATCATTTTATCCGCTACCGCAACGCGGACGACTTCTTGTCCATTCAGGGTCTCTTGTTTTACAAAGGGCTGGTCGGGAGTGGCTTTAAAAAAGGCAAGAGCTTCCTGCCCATAACCATCCAACTTTCTGCCCTTACGATTTGGAAAAGGAAAATCGCTGTATAATTTCAATTTAATATTGTCTTCTCCCTTTTCGCTCAGCAACTCACTCATGTCATGAATCAAAGTCGCGGGAAGGGGAATAGCGTCGTCCATGGTTTTATGGTCGTAGGATATTTTCAAGCCGGTATCATTGCCTTTGACCTTTTTGATAATGCTTTTGACATAATACCCACGCAGGGTTTTGAATTGATCAATGATGGAAAGAGCGTTGAGTTTACTCGCATCCACAGTATTATGCAGACTTGTGTTTGAAATATAGATGATGAGCCCGACAATGCTGAGGGCCAATACGCCAACCACTGAAAACATCAGTTTTGCCATGTGTTTCTTTAGGAAATCCTCATTCATGTCCAACACCCCTTTTAAGCACTTTAAAATAAATATCCCCACAAGGAACTTACTTTAATAAGGATAAGTTTGTTGTGATAAAACCAATAACTCTCGCAATAACTGCATACAACAAGCAAACTGTGCAAAAACCGGGAACCACCAATTTCAACGTCAACTAATATAAAATTACATACACATTGGCATTATAAGTAATTATCTTTAAATATCAAGAGTATTATTTATTTAATAGAACTTTTAGTTTACTTAATTAGAATTTGATTCTAATTAACTTAATTATAATGGTTATTTATATAAAATTCGGTGATTTTCCATTGGTTGCATTGGTCTGGTTTTTGTTCGATAATGGTGGTTTCGAAGTAGCAAGGGAAGAGTTTTGTGCCGGGTAGCCAAGGGGATTCCCGCAAAACTATAGAACCACTCTAGTTTCGAACAGGAGGGGGACGGTTGCAGTGAAAAATTTCTTCAAAGTTTTCGGGTGGGTATGCCTGGGTATCTTTCTACAATTCAAATTCAATATCCTGTATGGGATCGTTTTCCTGGAAAACCTGAATTTTCATGACCGAACCTATATCGTTGAAATCAAACTAAATCCTGTCAACGACGCGACGAATATCCTGACGGTTAAAACCACCGTACACCATTCCCTGGGATCGGACTATTTTGCGACCGTTTATATTCCAGACCATATCCAGGTTTTGAATTCGCCCCCCTATAAGGGAGGCGAAATAATAAAAGGTTATCTGGCGTATAAAATGAACATGAAGCGCAAATACAGGGATGTTCTGGCTACAGAGAGCTTAATCATCGCGCCGAATAAAGGGGAATCAAAAAATAAGGGCGATCCGGTCCCCATCGTGGTCCATTTCGAAAACCTCAAACAACGGCTCCACACCGATAAAACTTATCTCATCTCGCTAAAAAACACGGCAATCCAGTTGGAAGGCCCAAAAATGGCGGAAACCAAATATCCGCAAAAATATGGGATGTGACGAGTGATTTTGAGATACGATAATAACTATGAACGCTCGTAGCAAAACCCCCAAAGACTATTATTTGATATTGCAAGTCCAGGGTTCTGCCACCGGGCCGGAAATCAAGAAAGCCTTCCGCAGGCTGGCGCTGGAATACCACCCCGACCGTCATCCAGACAATCCGCAAAGCGAAGATAAATTCAAGGAAATCACAGAAGCTTACGGCGTATTGATCGATCCTGTAAAAAGAAAGGAATACGATCTCTTTCGTGCGGGAATGCGTTCGGGACCGGGGAGACAAAAACCGTTCAACTATTCCCAGCAGGATATTTTTGAAAATATGTTTAAGAACGGGTTTGGAAACGATATTTTTGAAGAGTTGAATCGGGAGTTCAGCCGGTCCGGGGTGCGGTCGGGCAATTCCTTTTTTCAGTCCCTGCTGTTCGGCGGCGCCATTGGCGGGCTGTCCCGTATATTAGGCATGATACCCGGCCCGATAGGAAAAATTGGTTACGGAATAAAAATCGCGCAGATGGTCGGTTCATCTTTCATGGCTTATAACAATATGCGAAAAGCGCAAAACCCTTCCGCACCAGACATGGTGGACTCCGTCAAGGGGGTTTTCAAAAAAGGCGTTCGCAGAGTTGCATCCCCAAAAGACAATCCGCTGGACATCAGTCTTTCCATCACCCTGCCCCCTTTGGAGGCCCTTGCGGGAACACGCAAAAAATTATCCTATAAAGTCGGGGACGAAACAGAGCATCTGGTGGTTCGCGTTCCTGAAAATTTTCCCGCCAATGGGAAATTGCGCATCCCAGGCAAAGGCAACGCAAAAAACGGGGAGCGCGGCGACTTAATCCTCACCGTCAAAATTGCTCCCGAAGTAAACCCTGAAAATCCTCCGCGATAGACCCACTCAACAATGATGGAAAAACCTCAAATCTTCCAGTATTGGAGAAAGTTTTTTGCCGACCTGTTTCTCGGGTCGTTCAAAAAACTTTTTCTTTTCAGTCTCTCAGGATTGCTCATCGGCCTCATCACTTTGTTGATCTTGAAAGTGCTCGTACTCGCGAACCTGGACTGGGAGGACTGGAAAAAGACCCTGGTTCTGTTGTCCAGTTTTTTATGGTTCGGCGGATTTGGGGTTTTACACGCGTGGATCTTCGCCGTGGCGCAGATCATGGAAAAAAAGTTTATCGAGGCAGTTCTTGGACTGCACGACCTGTTGGACCTGTTCACACGGGAAGTCATCGCCAGAATTCCTAAGTTCAACAAAAGCACTCCCAAAGAGGAGATGGAAAAGCAATTTGACAATATCGGAAAGGATTTTCAAAACAAACTGCGCTTGAAAGGCATCACCGGCTGGGTCTCCAGCATTATTTTCTGGATCATTCTCAAAGCACTGAAAATTTTGTTTCTGGACAGTGTGGCGGAAGAGTTGCTAAAGAACCCCTCGGACCAGATCACATCAAGCGACATCGAACATGCCGTCCGCCGGGTGGGTGTGGAAATTATTCTAGCGCCGATAACCGACACTCTGGTATTACTTCAGATAGCAAACGGAGTTTTAATGCTCCTGACTTTCTCCATTCCTTTTGTCATATTCTGGTTGATTTAGAATCGAAATTTCTCCATGATAGCGTCATGACAATTTTGGCAAAAAAATTAAAATCCTGCCTTCCAAAGCTGGGAGTTCTTCTTCTATTACTAAGCTTTGGGGTTCTGACAGGGTTTTCTTCCCTTCTCCACGCTCACGAGCTGGATTTCAGTTCGGTTCACGACGACTGCGCTCCCTGTCACTGGAGTCAATCCAGCCAGACTGACGAAACCACAGCCATTGCCGTTACAGCGACTCCTCCGTCGCCATTTTTGATCTTTTCCCCCGCCGAATCCATCGGCCCGCAATTCAAAAAGAATATCCTCAACCGCGGTCCCCCTCTGTTTTCATAAATTCCTTTTCTTTAATTTAACCAAAATAATCCGTTTCCACTGAAGAACTCTCCAGTCGCAGGTCGAAGACCGAAGGTGACTATTGAATTTCCCCATTCGGAACGCGGCAATTCACTTATTTGTAGGTATTTATGAAATACTTTCGATTTATTTTTTGCATGATTTTTATCCTGTCAACATCAGGCTACGCTCTCGGCCATCAACTTGGAACGCCGTTTTCAGGCGCAATCAGCGAACCCGTCAGGGTTCACCACGCCCACATTGAGGATGAACAAGGTTTTAATACTTCATTCAATGACGGCTTTCGTAAAGAAGAAGGCGAGAGTAAACGATTTGCCTTTGAATCTTCGCTGGAATTCGCGACGGCCTGGAATGATGATTTCAGTTTTGGATCGGAGATATTCATTCCTTTCTCCACCACGGGCAACGATGACGACCTCTATGCCATGGGAGACATTGAAATCTGGCCTGTGAAGTACGCATTCATCAACCAGCCGGAACGCATCCTGACCGGAGCGTTTAGCATTGGACTTCCTACAGGCGACGAGACGAACGGGTTTGGCGAAAACCAGACGAAACTCGGGGCAATGTTGTTTTTCGACCAAGCCTGGCGCAATTGGTTTTTTGGAGCGAATGCCGAGTTCGAGTCTGTTGTATCGGGTCCAACCGAAGACGAAGTTGAATTCGCCTTTGCCCTTACCTATTCCTTTATCGAAGAAACCGGAGATGGAATGGCACCTCCCAGGCCCCGACAGTCCATCGTGCCTGTTCTTTCTCTGGAATTGATCTCGGAAAATATTTTAAGCGGGTTGGAAAAAGAGAACGATCTGGTCACCATTTTGCCTGGTGTTCATTTATGGCATCCATCCACCGACTGGTATGCGTCACTCGGTGTAGAAATTCCTGTCAGTTCTTATAGGGATAACGACTTCAAGGTCCATTTCAAGTTACGCAACCACTTCGACTGGGGCGGTCTTCTGAGGTAAATCAGAAATGCGGTCCCGCGCCCTGACCTGTCAAGAAACCGGTTTTCTTTGCGCAAAATGGAAGAACACAAACCTAAAAATGCCTCACTACGTGGGGAAGCGTGGGCCTGACGCTATGCGAGGCCCTCAAAACGGCTACAAGAAAAGTGTGATCCATCCGACAATTTATTACTTTCGGATATTTCCGCAAGTGCGATAACATTATGGTTCATTCAAACAAAGGAGCTTCAATGAAAAATCTGCTAATAATTGCGATGATCACGGCATTCCTCGCGCCTCTGGCCTTGGGCGGTTGCACCACTACGCAGAATACCGGTTCCTCATCTTACGAGAAAAAGAAATCAGGTTACGAAAATAAACGGTATGAGGGCGGCGGAGGGTATTAAAAACCCAAAAGCAAGGTCGGACATTGCATTTTCGCGCTAATAGATCGCGTCGGGACGAGTTTTAGGATATATTGCAAACCACATTCATCCCCCTCTGTTTCCTTTATAAGAGACCGGCGGGATTTTGTTTGCAATCAATCCTATTCCAAAAAATTTCGTATGCCCCTCCCCCAAACCGGGATATCTTTCCACCCTCCAAAAAACGCTTTAATCCTTTCATTCAGTGTTGAAGATCTCCCTCTGAAAGCCATGAGCATTGGTCACATCGCGGCCAATGTTCCGGGGCTGGTCAGCGAAATGCGAGCATCGACCGCCGATTCGGATTTACTCTATGCCATTGGGTTCGGTTCGCTATTGTGGAACTTTATCTGGCAGGGAAACATGCCGCCCGGTTATTATCCGCTGGAACTTGACGAGGAAAGTGAAGACGAGGATGACGATGAGGACGAGGCGTTATCTGGCTCGGACCTCACCTTTTGTTTTTTCTCCTCCAATCCCGATCTCCTCCATCAACTCGCGGAGGAAAGCCAGACGCATCTGAAAAACATTGCCCAGGTGAATGAGATGGTTTTGGCAACTCGGGTTCAGAACCAAAAAAACCACAACCCTGTTGAAGATGAGAAAGCCACCGCCTCGGTTTTGATCGACGACAAATTTCCAGAGTTTGCCCAGAGCAGTTTTCTGTTCACTCTGGGGTTGCCCTCTGCTCCCAAAACAAGCGCCAAACAACCCAAAACAGAGCAGGAAGTTTTGAGCCAAAATCTGGTAAAAGATTTCAATTCTCTCACCGGGGAAGAGTCTGGCTTGATCCATCATCTTTACTCCTGCCAAACGGGAAATGAAAACAGGCACTATTTACTGGCTTTCAGTAATAGTGTGGGCCCTTTCCAGAAAATTCTGTCTGCCGTTCAATCACCCGGTTTGCTCCAAACCCCTCTCCTCCATACAGAAATACGCCCCACATTGCATTTTCTCCCTTCCCTTGAGATTCTTGCCGCCTTGAGAATGGGAACCTTGAGGATGGGGGCGTTATCGCCTACAGCCAAGTGGAAATAAAGGTGTACCCCAAACAATTGAAATGTTAGGATTCTTTTAAACAAACCACCCTATATCTAAATGAATAAGGAAGAGTATCAATGATTAAGAAAGATACTGTCGTCAGTATGAGCTACAACCTGAAAAACAGTGACGGCGAAGAACTGGGAAGCGCCGATGCCAACAAGCCTCTCACTTTTCTTCATGGAGGGGGACAAATTGTTCCCGGACTGGAAAACGCTCTGGAAGGATTGACCGTGGGCGACAAAAAAGAGGTCACCATCGGCCCCAAGGAAGGCTATGGAGAACTCAACCCCGAATTGAAATTGAAGGTAGAACGCAAACAATTCCCCGCCGATGCCGAGATCAAACCCGGAATGCAGTTCAAAGCCAACACCGGCGGCGACCATGACCACACGTTCCAGGTCATGGAAGTCGAAGACGATCATGTCAAAATCGACGGGAATCATCCGCTAGCGGGTCAAACTCTTTATTTTAGTGTTGAAATCGTTTCCATCCGAGACGCCACGAAGGATGAACTGGCGCATGGACATGCGCACGGACCGGGTGGAGCTCACGGCCATTAGGCAATTAAAAAGCTTTTGTTAAGGTATTTTTCTAGGCGGGAGCCAATACGCTGAGTCGTTCCAGAATGTCTTCTCTCTGATGATGCCCGAGATATAGCAAGCCATCTGAAAGGGAGTAATTGTCGGGAAAGGTCATCACCTCACGTCCCAGTTTTTCGACGATTTCCTGATAAACTTCCGTGGCTTGCTCTGCCGTCATCCCCACCGTTGCCTCATATGAATACCCAAGGCTCAAATCCTGCTCCGGCGGTGTGTAGATTTTGGTGATGTGCCATTCCTCCGGGTTTTTCTCAAGAGGCGTGCCTTTCTCCAGATCAAACTGCGAAGCGATGCACGAAAATCCGGGTGAATCGAGCAGGCGTTGATTGTCCAGAACAAAATTGACAGAATCCATGACCTCTTCACGGGTTTCAGTGGGAAAGCCGCAAATCAGGTAAAAATGCATGGCAATGCCGATGCGCAGGCATTCCTCCGTGGTCTTATCTACCACAGCCAACTCGACCCCTTTTTTCATGGAATCGAGAACCCGCTGGTTGTAGGATTCCAATCCAAAAATCAGCTTCCGGCATCCCGAACGATACAGCAACTCCATGCGGTTTTCTTTCAGCAGGCTTTTTTCAAATTTAAGCTCACCCGTCCATTGGATATTCAACTCCTGTTCGACGATTTTATTGGCGAAGGTTTTCATGAAGTTGATGGGCAACGCTTCGTCGGTAAAGAAAAAATAATCGCAGTTGTATTTTTCCTTGAGCTTCTTCACGTCGTTGACCACATTCTCCGCATAACGCACATGAAAATCCATGTGGTCGAATGGAATCGAGCAAAAAGCGCAACGCTCCCAGTAACACCCGCGCGACCCCATGATGGGAAGCACAAGCTCAGGGGAGAAATACAGGTCCATCGGAAACCCGTCGAAATCGGGAGTGGGAAGCAGGTTCAACTCTTCCTTGGCAAAGGGCCGGTTGACTTGTACCTTGCCGTCCACCTCATAAACCAGATTGGGGACTTTCGTGAGATCCTTACTGCCTCGCAGTTCTTGAACCAGACGCAGTAGAGGAGTCTCTCCCTCATGCACGATGAAACTGTCCACAAATTTAAAAATCGGAGAACCGGCTTTCTCAATCCGGTCCACCAACTTGGTGAACACGCTTCCGCCGATGGTGATGTGAATGTCCTTACGATGTTTCTTGACCATATAAGCCAGCGTCAATCCAGGAATGATCTGCTCCACCGAGGTGATGGAGATTCCCAGGATGTCTATGTCTTCGGCCAGAATAGAAGGCAGGTACCATTTCTCGTACAGGTCGTAAAAAAAGTTTTCCTCAGGATGGCTGAACGATTCAATGATCTCTTTTGAAGAATAGGGAGTGAACCGCAATTGACTGCCAATGACCGTCAGCTGTGAAGGAAAATAAGGGGACAAAATATTGTCCAGCCACACATCGATGATCTTGAGGCTTTCCATATAGCGTTCGAGATCGTAAAATTCGTCCTTGTTGCGCATGGACGCGGTCGCCCCGTCGATCTGGTCCTTAAGGGAAGGGATGATCTCTTCCGCTTCCAGCAATTTGGCGTATTTCTCCTGCTCGAATTTATTTCTGCGTGGATTGGCGCGCAGTTCGTTCAACTCTCGAACGATGCGCTCAAATAAAGGCTTGGTTTTTTCCCAAGTGCATAAATCGTCCAGCAGTTCAATCGCCAGGTCGCGTTGCACCACATCGTGAATGCCGTTTTGAGCGAGAAATGCCTTGAGGCTCGGAAGACTCAGGTAGGGTTGCGAAGGATGCCAGGAAGATGGAAATACCAGATAAATCATAAAGCGATCTCTAATAATTCGATATTTTTATGCCAAGCCCCGCTACGCGGGAGGAAAATATTCAACACTATGAAGTATATTGCCAGCTATCAACTCATGGCCCTTCAAAATTTGGTCCAGCGCTACGCTGGCTGGTCCTGTCACGGCTTGGGAGCCATGAACACCAGCATCACCAGTTTTTCATTCGTAT
>CAYPQH010000016.1:14883-19332 GCA_964412825.1 uncultured Nitrospinaceae bacterium
ACCAGCATCACCAGTTTTTCATTCGTATGATTGACCACGCCGTGGTCCTGACCACTCGGAGCAACCGTGATTTCATCGGCAACTAATTCCCGTTCTTCGGAACCCACGGTCACCATCGCCTTCCCCTCCAGAACGTAGTAAACCTTGTCCGGCCCGTCATGGGAGTGGACCTTCTGGAATTGCCCCGGTTCCAAGCAATATACATCACAAAAGAAATTGTCCGTATCAAAAAGACTGACCTTTTTCATCTTTTCGGAGCTGAAAGCTACCGACTCTTTAACGTTAACAACCTTCATATCGCCCCAATGATTTGGTGTTTCTTAAAATAGATAAAAAAAAACAACTGTGATAAATAATGTATTCAATTGACAAGATCCATCCGGGCAGAAAACCAACCTCTTGCCTCGCCCTTCCCTTCATTGAACCATTTGAAAACATGAGATTTTCGGAATTGTAGCATGGAAAATCCACTCATCAAATGAAATTGAAAGTCTGTGGCAACGAAAGGAAGCTATTTAATTGACTTCCCCCGCAAGATCAATTACTTTCTATCTTAATCCACTTGGGTATCGTCCTTGGGAAGCACAAGCCACATCCGGCAAAGCATACTGGATGGCAATCTTTTTAGAAGGTCACCAAGGCGTATCCAACACGAATTAACTTAAAAACGGGACGTGGCGCAGTCTGGTAGCGTACTTGACTGGGGGTCAAGTGGTCGGAGGTTCAAATCCTCTCGTCCCGACCATATAAAACAAGGGGTTAGCCTGCAAGGGTTAGCCCCTTGTTCTTTAAATTGTGCAGTAATTGTGCAGTTGGTTTGAGAGGCGGTTCTTCATCCAAAATTTGGACAGCTTTTACTTTGTGTCCTGGTGATAGATGGGTATAACCGCATAACCGCGCATTTAATTTGGGAAAAAGTTGCAGTTAGTTTGGGATAGAAAACTCGAAACGGATTTTGATAGGTATGAGAATTGCTCGGTGGTCACCAAGTGATAGAAGCTGATGGTTGGGAGTCTGGCAAACGCATCCATTTTGGAGCGATAAGAACTTCCTTGCCTTGCCGTCGTTCCGCGGCTATATATCTGAGTGAGAATGGTCGGATTGTTGCCCACCCTCAACAATTCATCTCACTGAATGGTTTATCGAGGTGATCGTGATCCGCAACGCACCTTCTATTCCCTAATCAGGCGGTTGTGGTATTGATTGTAAAAATCTCGAATACTTTCATATTCATCCAAAGAGCTCTGTTCAAGCTCTTTTTTGGTTTTTACCAAAAAGGAAGTTTCGTTAACCTTTTACTTGTCGCGATACCACTAGTCACCACAAAGGGTGCTGAGAGAAAAAAGGCGGAGCTGACAAAAATATCTGCTGTTCTACCAATAAGATTTCTAACCGATGCGGGACCGAACAAAGGTAAAACCAGGTAAGGACCGGATGGAACTCCATAATATCCAAGCGCCTGATTCATATTTTCATGGACCGGTTCGATTTTATATTCTTGACCCGCAACATCGAGTATTCCTCCCAAACCCGCAGTCGAATTTATAAGGAAACGGCTGATCACCCTTCCCGATTTTTTCAGATTTCCCTGAATAAGACTACTCACGAGATTAATCGGCATAGAGGCATTGTCAAATAGGTTTCGAATCGCAATCCGAAGTTCAAGTGGAACCGCAAACCGATATCCCTTGGCCACATGTTTAGTAAAATGGTTATATGTTTTATTGTTTAGATCAAAGATAAATCTATTGTGGTTTTCATAGGGGTCCGAGAGTTCAGGAATATCGGCGGCAAAGGGGTCTTCAAATTCCCCATTGGTGAATGTAATCTCTGCATCCGTTTCTAAAAAATCTCGCCTGGAATCTTCTGTAATATTGGAGTCCCCGTCCCCGGTGCTTTTATTTTCCGCTAACAGGAAGGATTTATAGTTCGTTTTTTTGGAAATGGTTTTCCGTCATCACTTTTATGTTGGTCATTGAGATAGCTGGGAGCAAATACCAGATCGCTAACATTAGCCGCCGATGCCCTTTGCGAAAAAAATATTATTTGAATACAAATTCTCACACCCAAAACTCAGAGGCCAAACGTCTGTCTCAAAAAATTCATACTCAATTCAAGTAATGTTTATTAGGGACTACAGAAAAAAATTTATGGTAGAATCACATTTTCTATTCAATGATATTGGAGTTATACGCCTCCCAGAAACTGCCAATGTTCTTCTTCGGAAGAAGGCAAGGGAAACCTCTGAAATGAAACAAAAATCAAGCCCTCTTTTGTATTTCCCTCAAGCCTTTAAAAATGCCGCAAACAAATAAAAAACTGATTCCGCATCCGCCTCTAAAAAATTTTTACGCGGATGAGACCAAACGACATGAGTTCGTTAACAGGATCTTTAACGATACGGCCCCAAAGTACAATCCTGTTAACAACATTTTATCTCTTGGCTCAGGAAATTGGTACCGAAAACAAGCTTTACTCCGCGCTGGGTTAATCCCGGAGATGGACGTCCTTGACGTGGCAACGGGTACCGGGTTGGTCGCCGAATTGGGGTTATCTCTGGTCGGACCAAAGGGAAGCGTTACAGGCCTGGACAGAAGTTACAATATGTTGACGGAAGTAGACAATAAATTAAATATCCCCTTGGTCCAGGGGGACGCAAATGTTTTGCCTTTTCGTGATAATTCTTTTCACTTCCTCAGCATGGGCTATGCTTTACGCCATGTCGATGACCTTAACGCAACCTTTAAAGAATACTTTCGAGTCTTAAAGCCTGGTGGAATTTTATTGATTCTCGAATTGATGAAACCCACTAATAAAAAGATCTACAGAATGATTCAAATATATTTTCGGTTGATGGTGGCTATGATCTCCATGCCTGGAATTGGCGGTAAAAATGAAAGCAAACTCATCCAATACTATTGGGAAACCATCGATCAGTTTGTAGGGTCGGACACCATAAAAAATAGTCTGTCTGAAACCGGGTTCGACAAAGTAAAATCTTTTCAGATCATCAATTTTTTCACCGAATTCACAGCTGTCAAGCCATAACCTTTTGCACTATCATCCCCTGCGCTTATTTATATTCGTTGCGAGAAATATTACCCCCTCTCGCAACATGAGCCTGGCTGTTTTGCAACCATATGCCTTCAACTTCCAAAAGTAATTCTTTCCGGCAAATATCTCCAACAAGGTACAAACTCGATTGCCCCCCTCCCAGCTTTTTCTCCATTTTTTCTTTTACTAAGGGAAGTAACTCGGCATCGCGTATATAAGTTTTTGCTATCAATATATTTTCGGAATCTACTTTCCCTGAACCGCTATCCAAAATAAAACCGCAATGGTCCAGCAAAGAATCGAGATTCCTGTTAATTTCCTGCCACTGTTGCAAAGGTTCATCCTTATGATAGCTTTTATGACCGATAATGCTTGCTGTCCCGGCCACATACAAATATTTACTCCCTCCAAAATCCATACCGGTTGCACGAGCAAAAGATGGGCTACGCTTGCCATATTCTCTGGGATACCTATAGGCGCTTACCTGCCTTGGGTTTTCAATATGCTTGACGCTATGATTTCGGGTGGCTAAAAAATTTATGCTGAGAGGACCATTTTTAGACCCTACGGCAGAACCTGCTGGAAGATAGCGGTGCATCGATTTATATTTTTCCGAAAAAGCATCATACCTTCCGGCACAAAAATGTTTGTATCTTTCTACCCCGTTTGTTTCGAGATTTATATTTGGGAAATAGTTCCAGCATCGAACTAAAACTGGAAAACCTTTTCGATCGAGGAAATTGAGAATTTCTTTGTACGCTCGAAAAGAAAGTTGTTCCAGGCCATCCGTTTTGGATTCATGGAATTTTATCGCCCCAAAGACAAGGTCTGAATTTGCGGCATACGAAATATTCTCAAATTGATTCACCTCATTCGGTAAGTCCGCAGTCCAGACTTCCACCAGAGGATTATTGCCAATCTGTGGAAGGGAAACCTCCACTTGCAGACAGTCTGGCAGGAAGGGGGCAGGAGCACTCCCATAATAAATAACGGCCAAAACATTATTACCGTTCGGGAAATATTCCTTAAAGTTTTTTTCCGGCACCAGGGACACCGACAGGGTGTTACTTATGGTTTCTACCATCATCAAGGTCTCAGATTGATTCCAGTTAACGACATCGACAAAGAAAAATTATCACCTGGCTTTGGCCCTCGGCGTTTATAAACTTTCCAGTTCTCTTTCCATTGTGCAATGAAATTTATATAATAAAGTACTTTAAAGAGAGATAATGGAATGTCGATCGGGGTTTTACGATAAATATCTCCCGCCAGCATGGATAATACCGCTTCTTCAATTCCAAAAATATTTCTGGGAGCCATAAACAAATTTCTAAGAGCGGGTTGGGTCATTCTATAAATAAACCAGGAGAGAATTTTCAAGCCGCGCTTGCTTTT
>CAYPQH010000017.1:0-19310 GCA_964412825.1 uncultured Nitrospinaceae bacterium
TTCGTGGTTCCGCCGATTTCAATATTTAATTTTTTGGCGGTATGCGCCAATAACTCATCGCACCCGTTCAGCTGACAACTGATATTGATGCAGAACAAGATCAGGTATTTCCCCACCGGCTTGTCCGAATACATCGTGTAAAAAGTACACACCGACTGCACATAAGCTGGCGACAAGTCCAACCTGCGCCCAATTTCCCGCATGGCATCGGGGCTGACATGTTTTTCCTGCCGTTGCACAAGAGTCAGAAAAGGCAATAACGCAGACCGCTTGCGCTCTTCGGGATATTTATTGAGGATCTTTTCGATCTTCTTTTCAGCTTCTTTAGAAAATGCAAACATCAGCGGTCGACTTCCCCCATCACAATATCAATACTGCCAATGATCGCCACCACATCGGCGACGAAGGCCCCCGCCATCATCTTGCACATCCCCGGAATCGCCATGAACGACGGAGCGCGAAGCTTGACCCGGTAAGGCACACTGGTGCCATCGCTGACGATATAAAACCCGACTTCGCCGCGCGGCCCTTCTACGGGAACATAAGCCTCCCCTTTGGGCACATTGACTCCTTCCGACACCAGCTTGAAATGATGGATCAACGCTTCCATACTGGTGTGCAGGGTGTCTCTTGCAGGGAGGGCAATTTTATTGTCCTCCACGTTATACGGCCCAAACGGCAGGTATTTCAAAGCCTGCTCCACAATGCGCCTGCTTTGGCGCATCTCTTCAATGCGCATCAGATAGCGGTCGTACACGTCCCCATTTTTTCCGACGGGAACGTCGAACTCGAAATTATCGTAGCCGCTGTAGGGCCGTTTTTTACGGAAATCAAAATCCACCCCGGACGCGCGCAGAGCCGGGCCACTCATACTCCAGTCGATGGCCTCCTCGCGAGTCATGACGCCCACTCCTTTCGTCCGGTCGATCCAGATCGGGTTGTTCGTCAGCAGAAGCTCGTATTCGTCGATTTTGGCAGGCAGGTAGTCAATAAACGTTTGCACTTTGTTCAGCCATTCGGGCGTGGCGTCCTTCATCACGCCGCCAACTCTTATATAGCTGGTCATCATGCGGACACCCGCAATCTCTTCGTTGAGATCCAGGATCATTTCGCGTTCCCGCCAGCAATACAGAAAGACGGTCATCGCCCCGATGTCGAGGGCATGCGTGGCCAACCAGACCAGATGACTGCCCATACGCGCCAATTCGCACATGATGACACGCAGGTACTGCGCCCGGTCGGGGATTTCGCACCCCAATAGTTTTTCTGTGGTGAGGCAAAAGGCCAGGTTGTTCATCGGCGGGGCCAGGTAGTCGAGCCGATCGGTCATGGGAATGACGTGAACGTAGCGTTTGTTCTCGGAAGTCTTTTCGATGCCGGTATGGAGAAACCCGATTTCAGGCTGGGCGGACAGGACGACTTCACCGTCCATTTCCATGATGATTCGGAACACACCGTGGGTACTTGGATGCGATGGACCCATATTGAGGGTCATCGTATCTTTTTCGCGCTCCAGCAGACCTTGTTCAGTGACGCTCATCTACAAAATACCTTTTAGATTACCGGGTCGGGGGTTTCGATTTCACCAGTTCACTTTTGTACTCACGATTATGGGAAAATGCGACGTCTTCAGTCGTCAGCGGATAATCCCTTCGCAAGGGATTTCCTTCCCATTCGTCGGGCATGATAATGCGCCTCAGATCGGGGTGACCGGGAATATCGAACCCGAACATGTCGAAAAGCTCTCGCTCTGGATAAAGAGCGCCCTTCCATAAACCCGAAACCGTCGGCACCGAGGGATTTTCTTCTTCCAAACCCACACGGATGCGGACCGAGTGATTGTGTTCAAACGAATGCAGTTCGTAAACCGCTTCGAAGCGAGGCTCCCGATCTTGATCGAGATAATCCACGCCGCGTATATCGGAAAGATACTCGAAGCGCAAATCCGCGTCTTCTTTCAAATTTTTCGCCACTTTCTGAAGAGAACCAGGAGCGACAAATACCACCGCATCTCCCAGATGGACCTGCCCTTCTTGTATGTCGTCTCCCACAATCGACTTGATTTTCTCAATGACCTCAACGCCTGTCATGCCACCCTCTTTTTGGCGCTATCCGTACCCGCTTCCTGCATGATTTTTTCCTGCAACTTGATGATGCCGTAAATAAGCGCCTCGGGGCCGGGTGGACAACCGGGAACATAGACATCCACCGGAACCACACGATCGACTCCCTGCACAATTGCATAATTATTGAAGATACCGCCACAGGAAGCGCAGGCTCCCATGGAAATGACCCACTTGGGCTCCGGCATCTGATCGTAAATGGTTTTGAGCACCGGGGCCATTTTTTGCGAAACACGACCCGAGACAATCATCAGGTCCGCCTGCCTCGGTGACGCGCGAAACACTTCCGCCCCAAAACGGGCCACGTCCCAACGCGAGTTCGCCATTGCCATCATTTCAATGGCGCAACAGGCCAGACCAAACGTTGCGGGCCAGAGGGCGTTTTTCTGCGCCCAACCCACTACCTTGCCCAATTTTGTGGTCAAAATGCTGTCGTAAACGGCGCCCGCGTAATCATGATCGAGCGCTTCCACTGCATCCTTGACGTTCAACTTGATATTATTTATCTCGGTCTCAAGCGTATCGACCGCAGAATCAATCAATCCCATTCCAGACCTCCCCGACCCCAGATATAGACATAGGCCACTCCCAAAATGGCAATAAACACGACCATCTCAATCAGCCCGAACAATTGGAGCTGATCGAGCGCAACTGCCCAGGGGTACATGAAAACCACCTCGATATCGAAGATGATAAAGAGCATGGCTATGGTTGCAAAACGTACTGGATACCGTCCCTTGGCTTCTTCGGTGGGGATAATACCACACTCGTAAGGAATTAATTTCTGAGGAGTTGGGTTTCTCGGCCCAAGAATAGTCGACAGCGCTAACAAGGCTCCGACCAGGATCAGAGCGACGACCGCGAAAATAGAAATGAAGAAATATTCTGTCATTTAATACAGCCCCCTTCAACCATCGTTAGAAGAATACATGCCAGAAACGTTCTCCGATTGGCCGCCAATACCCAGGGTTTTTATAAGCACTCATTTCAATGCCGGTAAATGCCGAAATTTTATGCGAAGAACAGATAGAAGCCAAATAATACATTGCTTTATGTTCAATCTACCGCATCCACCAAGTGGCATAAAGTGCTTGGAGTCGGGATTATATCAGCCTTCAACCCCCTGTCAATAAGTGATTTGGCAAAGAAATTTCGTTGCCGGACCGAACATTCGATCCCGTTTTATTTCTTCTAATTGCACCTATTTTTAATCGGACTGGAAGGGGTAAATCCGGGGTGAGAAATAATTTTCCTCAACCGCAATGCATGCCAGACAAAAAATGCTCATGTGGAAATCAGGAATAGAAACAGGTCGGAGGTATTTGGGGAATGCTTTTCTGGCCAAAGAGATTGATCTGCTATGAAATCGATTTTTATTCCCGGTACTCGATGTGCAAGCGGTAGATCAGCCCGGTACGATTGTCTTCTGGGCTTTCGGCGTTGGGTTTGGCAAAACAGATGAGTTCGAAAGAGATCGCGTTCTCACCCGCTATTATATATTTATCAATATCGATGATAAACGGATCAGGATAATCGGACCCGCCGAACTCCTGGTTCATTCCGACATCGTTGACGGTGATGTGGCAGGCATCGTCCGAACGCAGGAGCAATTCGGCCCGGACGATCGACCCCTGTTTCCCTGGCGGAATATCAAATTTCACGCAGAATTTATGTTGACTGCCGGTTTTCGCTTCTTCCAGGGTCGCCGATTCTCGTATCCAGATCCAATGGCTCCCTTTGATCGCCCGCCAACTCGGGTCCATCTGGGTAATGGACGCCGATCGCCAGCTTTCGGTCTGGGTGTCGTAAAAATCCGTCTCCCGGCCACTGGATAGCAAAAGCGTTTTGGTTTTTGATCCCAGAGGTTCGGCGGGCGCAGGGTTCACCGGCTTGCTTTTCTCCCACATCAGGTCGTTCATTTCCTGCCAGTAACCGTACATCCCGTTTTTTTTGTTGACGACCATCATGCTGGGTCTGGGTGTGGACCGCCCAAGATAAGGACCGATATCGGCAATGATGACACCGCTTGAGTCACCGGAATCCACCGAAATAAACGAATGCGACGGAATGGTGTCGTATGTATGGACGATCAATTTGGCTTTTCCCGAATATCCCGCCGTCTCTTCAATTTCGTCTTGTACTCGTTGCAATAGAAGAAGCGATGTTTTAATTTCGTTTAGAAATGTGTGTTTGCCTCCCCCTTGTTTAGTGATCAGTTCCACCACCTGGGAGTCCGGGTCCATGAGCAAAAGCTTCACGTCGATGCCTTGGAGAACTTTTTCCTTGATGAGTTCTCTGCTGGATGTGGAAATGGACAACAGCGACGAACCGCCAATAAATATCTCTCTCTTTACATTTTTAAACAACCCTTCGAAGGACGTGGCCGAACCCAATTCAGAACGGTTTTTAAAAATCCCCTGAATTCCCAACCTCACCGCATCCGGGTTGAGAATTTCCTGCAAGGCCTGCTTGTATTGCCGAAAGGTCAAATCCCGCAAAAACACTTCGTAACCAAAGGAAACGATGCCGATCAAAGCAATCAGCAGGGAAAATTCCTTGATGGGATGGAGCCAGATATTTTCCGATGAGAGAAAATGATCTGCGGCAATATAAACCGACCCGCCGAGCACAAATATGACCACCGCAAGAAATACGATCCGGTCGTGTACCCATTGCCGAATATTCGGTCCGCTTTTAGATGTTTTTTGCATGTTCGTAAAAAGAGTGAATACTTCCTACTAACAGGCAGTAAGAAGGGGAATAAGGTGTGTTTTCTAAGGTTTTCCAGCCCATACCTGTTGGGAAATTTAACTTTACCCAACAAACAATCCATTATAGCGGTTGATTTTACCCGAAATTCATTGCCTTCACAATGAGCATTATGTGAGGATATTATTAGCGAAACCTCGGCTTGGTGCTATATGCTTTTGGATGCCAGCACTTATGGATGGTAGTGTGCATATCCAGAAACCCGCTGAGTCGTATAGAGTCTGACAACAAAATTCCAGGAGTGGATCTCGTGAAATTCAAATTGATTGCTGTCGTTTTCGGAATCATCCTGTCCTCTGTGCAAGTGCAGGCCTTGGATGCGCACAAGAATATAACCTTTCTCAATAAAATGGACCCGGCAACCGGCATGGTCAAGTTGCGCGTACCACTACCCAAAGGCTGGCGGATCGATCCTGATCCAAATACCGTCATCGAGATAGTCGGTCCCGACAACATCGTGGTGTACCAACAAAAACCGGCGGTATTTGCCTATACCAATGATCCATCTTCCCAGAACCTGCTCCGCAGGATGGGAAAGCAAGTACAACCGGTGATTTCATTGCAAGAATATTTGAACCGATATATGTTGCCGGGTTATCGCAATAAAGGGCATCGATTGATCAAGAGTTACCCTGTTCCTGAAGTCGCCCATCGGTTTGAAATGATATCGAAGATGGTTCCCAAAGTCAGCATTCAACGCAGGACAATGGATGTATTGGGAACCGAATGGGAATTGAACGATGGTCGCCGTGCCTTCGTATTATTGTCTCGATCAGTTGAATATGGTCAAGATGCATATGGTGTAGACATGATTTTCTGGAACGTAAGTAATTACGAGGTGGTCGCACCGCGCGAACGATTCGAATACGCACGCAACGCGATGATCTATGCGTCCGCCAATATAGAGATGAACCCGAAATTTGTGAGATACTA
The DNA here is from genome assembly GCA_964412825.1 of uncultured Nitrospinaceae bacterium. Lineage (GTDB taxonomy): Bacteria > Nitrospinota > Nitrospinia > Nitrospinales > VA-1 > JADFGI01. The sequence continues at coordinate 5,826 of CAYPQH010000017.1, forward strand.
CAACAATAAAATGCTCGCGGAAATTGAACGTACCAGACGTCAAGGGAACGAAGCATTGAGGCAAAGCAGGCAGGCGCATTTACAGAGAATGAACGCGATTGCCGCGCGTGGCCGCACGTCTGCCAATATCGGTAAAACCTACAGCGATATTCTGGACATCAACCATGCAGGCTACCTGAAACGAAGCGATATGGTCAGTGTCGGGCAATCAAAATCCATCGACGCCATCGGCGAGAGATCGGTCATCACAAATGGCAATACCGGAGAGCAATATCAGGTGGACTCAGGAAGCAGGTATTATTGGGTCAACAACAATGGAGAATATATAGGAACGGACAATTCTCTCTTCGACCCCAGAACCCAAAATAGTACTAATAAATGGAATTGGAACCAGTTCGAAGTCGGTAGATAGCTTAAGGCTTGTCGATACTTTTTTTATTCTTTTCGATATTGTAAAGAACCGGTCAACTCAAACCGGATTTTCTGCGCACCCACCAGTCGATCATGAGAAACCCCACCAGCAGGCCATAGGACCACCAGTTGTCCCACAGGGAAAACGTTTTTTTATTTGTCAGCACCATGACTTCAGGGCTCTCGAACCGAATAGCAGACAAATCTTTGGCGTCATCCAAAACCCTATATTGTCCGCCGGTGATCTCGGCAATATTTTTCAGCAAGGAAGCGTTGACCAGAGGTTTATCGAACTCCGCCGTCTCTCCCGACATGCCGAAACTGATTTTGTCGGATAGCTTTTCACCATTTCGATTGAGCTCAATTTCGACGGAGTAAAATCCTTCCCGTTCGGGTATAAACTGAAACACGCCGTCTCCATTTTGATCCGTTTCCAACAAGTGATCTTCACTCTCGCCGGACACTTTAATGAGAGTCAGGGTCACCTTTTCTTTGGCGGCGGGCGTGTAGTCATCCCTCAGCACATTGAACTTGACGAGCACCTCCTCGCCCTCTTTGTACTGTTCCTTGTCGGTTTCCAACCTCAACAGACGAGTTTCCGGCGCGTTCGTCATCCAATCGATCAAATTATTCCAGAATCTCTCATAATATCTCCCGCTCCCCCCCTCGCCCACTCTGCGGAAATTCCAGTTCCACGACGAATCGGTCGCCAGAATAGCAGTCCGGCCTTTGCCTGTTTTTTGGACGGCCAATACAGGAATCAGGTTTCCCTTCTTTTTATAACCAAACAATACCTGAGACTTGGGTTTGGCGGTCAATCCAAGATTCAGACCGTTCAACAAAGGCAGGGACTTCCAGGTCTTCAGGTTGAATGACTCCTTTTTTTCCAGTCGCAGGATGGGATGACGCTGTAGTTTTTTCCCCACCACCGGCTTGAACTCCTCGCTCGAGTAATTTTGCGTGGCCTTTTGCATGCTGACGGGCAAAATATCTTCTATCGGCGTCCGGTCGTAACCGCCACCCTGGAAAGAAAGTTCTCCACCGATCATCAGAAAAGCTCCGCCTTTCTGAACATAGTTTTTGATGTTGCCGAGTAAATTTTTATCGATGAACGATTCAAAACGAAAGTTCTGGAAAATAACCAGGTCAAATGAGTTGAGATAATCGCTGAACAACAGGTTGGAAGGAAAAGGAATCAGGCTGAGCTCCGAAGTCGGCGCGGCCACATCGTCACTCAACGTTCTCAAAATAAAAAAGGACAACAAGTCCACTTTCGGGTTACTGACCAGCAACTCACGCAGGTAACGCGAGTCCCAGGAGGGGCGGCCATTGAGATGAAGGACGCGGGTTCGGTCGCGAATGACCTTGACCTGAAAATCCCTGTGATTGTTCGAGGCAATGGATTCTCCGGCAAACAACGGCACGGACAGGGAATATACCCGTTGACCCAAGTCCCGAGGAGTGAACTGCAACTCCACTTTGTATTCAGCCTGACCTTCCCGAATCTCCACCATTTTCGAAATGAGAATATTTTTTCCTTCTTTGAGCACCAAAGGAATATTTTTATTGCCCATCGACGAGGCGTTCAAAAAAACGGTGAGGTGGATCGGTTGATAAGCAAAACCAAAATCGGGGGCCTGGAGATTTTGAATGGACAAGTCCTTGAAGGATTCATTGGTCCCCGCTTGAAGCGTATGGATGGGGCTTTTAAAACCCGCGAGTATCTCCACCAGTTCTCTCGAAGGATCGCCCGACGAATGGGTCAGGTCGGCGCCATCTGTGAACAGAAAAACCCCTGCGAGAGGTTTCTTTTCATAATGTTTTTTTAACTCGGTCAAAACTTTGCTGTAATCGGTGTTGGGACGACGGGCCTGATAATGCCTGTCAACGACGGGCACAGGTTCGATATGATCGGAAATGAAAAAGGTGTCTACATTAAAATCCTTTTTCAATTCTGAAAAATAATCCTCATTTGCCTTTAAAGTTTCCTGCACCCGATCCATTCTCTTTTCTTCCGTAGGAAAGGTTTTGATCGACATGCTCTTGCTGTCGTCCAACAGGACGGCTATGGAATTTTTCTGGGAATGGCTTTTTGTCAACTCCAGTTGCGGTTTGAGCAAAAGAAGCCCAAGCAAAAGAAAAGTGAACACCCGTAAACTGAACAGAAAAACTTTTTTCAGGCGGGACGGAATACGCGCGAGGCTGGTCCAAAAAAACCATAAGGCCAAGGGAACCAACACGCCCAATACGGAGAGAAGGGTCTGGATGTTTTCAGGAGCCCATTGGATATTCCACTCATTATATTCTGCCAGACCGGGGCCAAAAAATTCGATGAGAAAATTCACTTTGAATGGTATCTTCGCAATCTTTCGAGAATAATCGGCAAATGCACCATGTCCTTTTTATAATCCAGGGTCAGGGAATACATGACGATGTTGACTCCCAGCCGGATACTGCCCTGCCTTTGCGTCCTTGACCCGGCAACGATGTCATAATTCCAGTGCCCCAGTTTATCTCTGGCCCAGGCGCCGCCAAGATCGTTGGTGGAATAAGCCAGCACCGTCCGTCCTTTAATAGAAATTCCTTCTAGAAAAGGATTCAATATGACACGCCCCGCCGATCGGTTGATCAAATAAAACGACCGATAAATGGAATGGTCTCTGGATATTTTTTGCAGGGGAATTTTAGGGAACAGTTTGGCGACCAATCCTCTCACCGAAGCGTCGAACTCCGAATGCATTTTTGATGAGCTGTCATCGATCAGAAGAAATCCGCCGAACCCCAGATAATGCCGCAGTATCCGTAATTCCTTTGGTGAAAAAGGGTCGAAGCCGGCGTTACCCGCCAGATAAATAAATGGATAACGGTATAAATCGGGGTCGGTGAGCTCAATTTCTAGGGGTTCCCGATTGACCTCAATGGAGGTTCTCCTCGCCAACTGAGCCATCAAACTTCTTATCGCCTCCGGCCTAGGCCGGTAGTCGCCACCCCGGTACTTGATGATGGGGATCGTCAGTTTGGAATAATCCGCCCAGGCGGCGGTCGGTGCGAAAAAAAAACTACCGGCCAGAACTGCCGCAATCAAAACGATGTGAGAAATCGAACGCATGGTGTGAGTTTAAACAGGATTTCCTTTGTTTTCAACCCCACTACGTGGGGAGGGAGAGTGGGGTAAGTTCGCCCTACTAGCCCTTCGGGGCATGAAAGGGTAAAAGCTTCGGGATTTTATTACGGCTTTGTCGCCAACGCTCCTCGCAAAGACGGATTATACAAATATCTCCACCTGCGCAAAGGGAATAATCTTTGCCTAACACTTATTCTCTGGGTTAGACTGATTTCCAATCATTTAATAGATTTATTTAAACTGGACATTGATAAGGTGAAATCCCCTGTACTGCTGAACCCTGGCCCGGTCAACGTGACGCCCAGAGTGCGCGATGCCTTATTGAGAGGCGATTTGTGTCACCGCGAAGTGGAGTTTTCCGACCTGATGGCCGCTATCAGGCAAAAATTACTGAACGCATTTGATATCGGGGACGAATACACCTCCGTCCTGGTTTCAGGGTCAGGAACCGCCGCGCTGGAAATGGGAGTTTCATCCTGTTTGAGTCAGGGAAAATCCATTCTCATCATACAAAACGGCGTGTACGGCGAACGCATCGCCAAAATCGCCGATATATATCAATTCCCCAAACACGTTTTGAACTATGAATGGGGGCAACCGCCCTCCATGGAAGATATAGAAAATACGCTGAAAGAGCATCCCGATATCGAAGTGATCGCCCTCGTTCATCATGAAACCACCACCGGACTGCTGAACCCACTGTCGGATGTGAGCAATCTGGCCCGGAAATACGGAAAAAAATTCCTTGTCGATTGCATCAGTTCGCTTGCAGGCGATGAAGTGGATTTCAAAGCTTGCTCCATAGACTTTGCCATCGGTACGGCCAACAAATGCATTCAGGGACTTCCCGGAGTGGCGTTTGTTTTCTTTCGCAAGAAAGATCTTTGCCGGCTGAAAAATATTCCCGACCGATCGCTTTATTTCAATTTATTGAAATATCATGGCGCTCAGGAGGCGGGCGACACGTTGTTCACTCCGGCAATACAAATTCATTACGCTCTTGACGAAGCGCTCGATGAATTGCTGGAAGAAACCGTCCCGGGACGCATCCGCCGTTACAAAAAAGCCGCCGGTTTATTCCGCGAAGGTTTCTCCGAAATGGGGCTGGAATTCCTGATCCCCGAAGGCCATCGTTCCAATTGCCTGACCGCGCTTCGCCTGCCGGAAAACATCGGCTATGCAGATTTGCATGCCCAATTGAAAAGCCAGGGCTTCGTGATTTACGCCGGACAAGGCAATCTGCAAAATAAAATTTTTCGCATCGCCAATATGGGCGATCTCAAGACAGAAGACATCGAAACCTGTCTGCAGGTTCTCAAGGAATCCTGTTCCGCTAAAACTCAATGAGGATGACGATTCATGAGACTTTATGAATTAATGCGGGAATTTGCGGTGGAAAACAGAGTCCCGCAGGAAGCCTCTGCTCCCACACCGGAGCTTGGGCACAGCCTTTCGTTGTTCCATGCCGGGCTGCTGGAGTCAGGGTTGTCCTCAGACGGGCCGGAAGACAACCCCTTGCTGACCGCGTCTCCCTTGGAGATCGACGGCATCTGCCTCAGTTATTTTGTCGTGGCCTTTTTGCCTTTCAGCTCCATCTCTCAGGAAGAGGAAATGAACACCATTTTGTTTGAAGTGTATTCCTTTTTCAAATGGATGGATAAAAACGGCATTGAACACGGCCTTGGACAACACAACCTGATGGGAATGATAAAGGAATTGTGCTCCATGCAGGAGCGTTGTCTCAAACTCAGTCACCTGTTAGACGACGAGTCTGGACGGGTTCTGGAAACCAACCCGGATGTCGTCAAAACGGTCAACGATGTTTTCACGGTGATGAAAATCGAGAAAAACACGGTGATTCTTCAGGGCCAAAATGACAACGAATCGTTTCGCCTCAGCCTGCCGGCGGATATTATTCCTCTGGTGGTATTGCAGGATTCTCTGGAACTGGTATTGGGAGACACGACCGATAGCTGGGTGCTCATCGAAGCGGGACAGGTGTTTCCCGATTTTCCAATGGATGAATAGTTCAAATGAAAAGTATTTTTAACCTTGCGCCACTAATTCTATCAGCTCTTCTAATATCATCTTGTTTAGACCCAAAAGTGGACTTATTTTTGGGTGATTTCCCGGATAATTTTAAAATAATCATATTCAACAATGGAAAAGAAATTAGTAGATACTCTATAAATAAGAATCACCAACTTCATGAGTTTTTATTGTCCTTCTTGAAAAATAATCAAAAAGAATGGAAACAAGATCTGTTGACTTACGCGCCAGTCCTTTTAATGAACTCAGAAAAGTTCAAAATAACATTTTTACTCAACAATAAGGTTGTTGTAAATTATGAAAATAAAAAGGGTAATTGGTTTCAGGTGTCCAAATATATTGAAGATATTCAAATAAAAATCATAAAAAACAAGTTTGTAGATGGTAAGTAGAACTGCGATTAAAATTATAAGAATTTAAAATTGACTCTGGTTCCTAATCCCTTTAATAGTGAGTGAGGTTTTTCTTTTTCAATAAAAAAAATATCATGGACATCGCCAATCAAAAAGATTTCCCCGCCTTAAAAGCTGACTACCGCTTCACTAAAGATGATGAAGCCTTGCTCCTTAAGATGAAACCGGAGCTGGAATCTGCCGCCGAGGAATTTCTGGAAGGATTTTACGAGTTTATCTGGAGTTTTGGAAAAACCGCAGACTTTTTAAAAGATGAAGCTGTCCTCAACCGACATCGCGGTAAGATCCGTGAATGGTATCTGGATCTCTTTGGAGGGACGTATGATATCTCCTACTTCATGAAGATCTATAAAATAGGAGAAATCCATGTCAAGCTCGGTCTTCCCACTCACTATGTAAATGCCGCATTTAATTACGTTCGTGTTTTCACTCTGGGTCGGGTCAACCAGCAATTTACCGGTGAGGCCGATTTAACTGACAGGTTGAAAGCCATTGAGAGAATCCTCGATATTAACCTGGACGTATTGACCAGTTCCTATCGAGAGGAGGAGATGAGCCGTTATTTGTCTCTTTCCGGACTTGAAAAGACGTTATTGGGGTTCCTGAAAAAAACCAGCTCCTGCTTCAATTATCTGCTGGCGATCGCATTAGTGATGGTGGCGTTTTTTGCCGTCGGGTTGTTCGGATACGATGTCTATCTACTTTTCTCTGAACAGGTCACTATAGAAAAAGGAATTTTAACCATACTCGGCAGTCTCTTGATCCTGTGGGCGGCGATCGAGTTGATCCATGAAGAGATCAATCACCTGCGCGGGGGCAGTTTTGCTCTGGAGGCTTTCATCACCCTCGCCATTGCGGCTCTCATTCGGAAGATACTCATTTTCTCGCTTTCTTCCGAAAAAACGATGGATGTCCTGCTGTATGGTGGGTTGGTGCTTTGCCTGGCGCTTGCGTACTGGCTGATCGTGCATCGAATCAAACCCGCGAGATAATACGCCCCCCCTGATCCGCAACGAAACAGACGTAACTTTTAGCGGTAATCCCCCGTCAAATTAAACCCTGCCCAGTAAGAAGGATGCGGGTACAACCGCTTCACCAGCAATTGCGCTTTACGCAAACTTTCGCCTTTATTGTCCGAGACATAATTGCGATAAAAATGTTTGATGAGGATGGCCGTGGAAATGTCGCTGACCCGCCACAACGTGGACAACAGGGAATGCGTCCCGGCATAAATAAAAGCCCGGTTCAGACCCACCAGTTCGTCCCCGCCGGTGATCTTGCCCAATCCTGTCTGGCAGGCGCTGAGCGTCACAATATCCGCGTTGATGTTCAGCGCGAACACTTCATTGACCTCAAAGTTGCCGTCCTCGGCCTCATCCTTGGTCAACTTCAAGGATGAAAACAAAGGGTTGATCGGATCGAACTCGCCGTGGGAGGCGATGTGAATGATCTGATATTCATGGATGTGTTCGCTCAGCCAGCTTTCGGTCGCCCGTTCCCGCGTCAACACATCGATCTTGGGGAAATTCCATTTGATGGCGTTGGCTTCCATCTCCGCCAGCGGCAAGTCGTAATTGAAGTCGCCCAAATCGGGGTTCCCAAGCGCCAGGACTTTCACCTGGGATGGCTCCGTTTTTGCGGTTTTTCTCGCAAAAGTAAATTTCAGCACCGACGCGCTGGGGGAATAAAAAATTGGATGCCGCTCCACCAGATAACTCTCTTTATTTTTTAATGAGGAGAAAGAAACATAATGAAGAACGCCCTGAGGGATGATGCCCAGCACACGCTTGTCGGCGATAAATTTCTCCAGCGGCTGGATCAACCAATTATTAAGGCGCACCGACTGCTCATCCAATGGCGCCAGTTGTTGCATGCGTTTGCGATAATCTTTGACCAGTAAATCGAGTTCGGCCTCCTTCACCTCAGTCCGCACCACGTCGATCTTGCCCCTGCGAATGACCCAGGCCACCAGTTCGTTTTTGGTCACCAGATATTCCACTAGCGCGACATTAGGCTCCAGCAAAATATCCAGTTCTTTGAGCGTGATGGATTCCACGGTGATGAAATTGGAAATTTCAGGGCTTTCCTCTTTTGCCTGAATCAACAGATCCTGATAGCGTGTTCGGGCTTTGACCAGATTTTTGGCAATGTCTTTGATCACGTCTTCATCCTCACCCGAACGGGCGGCGGCCAAAGCGTCTTCAATGGAACGGATTGTTTGTTTTTGATCGGTCAAGGCATCGTATAGTTTCTGGCTGACATCGTTTTTCAAACTGACTTTCTGATTGCCCAGGAGATCGATAAAACTTCGGGACTTGGCGCGTTCGGCATAGTTGAACGACTCTTCCACCTTGCCAAGGTCCAGTAACACGAGAACCAGTTCTTTATAGACATCCTGCTTGTCGGTCAGAAAACCATTTTGAAACTCCTCAACCTTAATAGCCGCCCGCATGCCATCCACCACAGCCACCGCCTGTTTGTACAGGTCCACAGCTTCGGTCAATTTACCGGCCTTGGCCAGACACACGCCGCCGCCGCGCAAGGCCCGCCAGTGCACTTCGGGAATATTCAATTTCTTCGCCAGATCGCCCGTCTGCTGAAATATGGGAATCGCTTTGTCGCAGGCATTTTTTTCTATCGCCAGATGACCGGACTCCAGCATGGCCTTCACCAGATTGGTTTTATTGCCGATTTCCCGGCTCAGTTCAATCGCCTGCATGATGTGCGGTTCGGCCTTGTCCAACTCACCCAGACGCATATAGCTCATTCCCAGATTGCGGTGGGTGTAGCCCTGCCCCCATTTGGACTTGAGTTCGATGTCCTTTTTCAGAGCCTTGTCGAAATACTCGATGGACTTTTCATATTTTTTATCCTTCCGATAAACCAGACCGATGTTGTTGTTCGCCGAGGCCACATCCAGAGTCGATCGTATTGTCTCCGCAAGTTCCAGACTGTGATTCAGGTGCTCCAAAGCCCGTTCGGAATCGTTCAGCGTCCAGTGAATCAGCCCCAGGGTGTTGAAGATAAAAGTTTGCTGGCGTTTGTCTTTTTCCGCTTCAGCGATTTTGAGAGATTCTTTCTGGAAGCGAAAGGCCTTTTGATAATTCCCCTGAAACCAATGGGAGTTGGCCTGATACAGCAGAGTCTTGGAGAGCCCCTGCTGTAAGTCCTCCGCCACGGCCAGAGTCTGGGCCTTTTGATAAAAATCCAACGCCTGGGTAAAATCTCCCTGCTTCTCCGCGACCAACCCCAACTCCAACAAAGTTTCCACCTTCTGCTCGTTGTTTTCCAACTCTACAAACAACTCATAGGCTTGCTGAAAATATTTCCTCGCCTTCTGAAACTGGTTGAGGCGCAGATAATAAATTCTGCCGATGCGTCTCAGCTCCCGGCCCCGGTTCAGGTCTTCCCCGATCTCTTCATTGAGAGCCAAAGACGCGGTGAACGCCTCCAGAGCCTTGTCATAATCGAGGGCGTTTTCTTCAACAATTCCAAGCTGGCTGTAGTTTTCCGCCAGCCGGTCGAGAATTTCGTGCTCCTCATAAATGGACAGGGCTTCCCTGAGATGGCCGACGGCTACGGGATAATTTTCCGCTCTGGAATACAAAATGCCCAGAAAATAAAGCGCCTCGGCTTTTTCTTCCGGGTCTTCTTTTTTGGCGGCCAGCGCTAACAATTTTTCCTGATACTCAATCGCCTTGGGAATGTCGTCCATGTTGTAGGCGGCCTGGGCCAGGGTCTTGATGATTCTTTCGACCAGGCTTTTGTCCGGCAGAAAATCCGAAAGCGCCAGGGCTTTTTCCAGACTATCGATGGTTCCCAGCCAATTCTGTTCGGAAAAGGCCTGAGCGCCCATTTTGGCATTTCCCATGAAATGCGTCTGGGCAAACTCGATTTTTGCTTCTTCTTGCATTCCGGGATACCCGTAAAACCGGTATCCGGCCCACGCCAGAGAATTCGGATAGCGCCTGGCCATTTCGATTTGCGCCAGTCGCAAAGATTCCGCCGGTCGGCCCTCACGAAAAGTTTGATAAAACAATATCATCAACTCCTTGTGAATCTCCGGGTCCACTTTACCGCCGCTACGCATGAGGACTCCGGAATACCCCTTGACCGTCAACGCCTGAGTCAGCGGCACAGTAGGAGACAGCCTCAGTTCCGGGTGAAACTCAGGCTCGACATTGGTCAACGCGATGAAGTTCGACTCCAGAGGTTCTGCGTACAGGTCTTTCAGATCCACCCGTTGAAAATGGTTTTGCCTGCGACCGATCGAGATGAAGGAGTTGGAAGGGTCCAGGCGACCCAGGTGCGTCCGACTGTCGATATGAACCACGCCGTAATGCGGCCATTGGCTCTGGAAGGTGTCGAGGGCATTTCCGCTAAGGTTGACGGCGGACGCAAAACGGGTAAATATCCGGTCGAACCCGGAACCGGCCACGCCCAGCATTCTGGAATTGTACAAATTCTTTTTCGACTCGGAAAAATAGCGGTGCGCCAGTGAGGAAATAAACGTCACCGGAATGGCTTCGATCAAGGTTTTATCCCCCAAAGACAGAGCGGCCCAGGGAAGAAACTCAAAAGCGCCTTCGGCAAGAATGGTCAGGAATTTACTTTGCTCGATCGCCTTTTTGGCGGGTGCGATCAGCGCTTTGGAGAACAATTGCAGGTCGGCAGGAGACACCTTGCCGCCTTCTCTTCCCACCTGCAAAATGCGTTGGGGAAGTTCAGCACTCTTGGGAAACCGGCGCACGGCAACAGATTCGGAATCGATTTTCCAAATCACCAAACGGTTGTGAATCATCTGATATTTTAACAGGATCTCGCCAGCTCGGAGTTGGTCCTGCACATCTTCAATTGCCGGAACGTAGGGAGCAAAAAGTGAAGCCAGAGAGGGGTTGTCGTCCTTCAGCGCTCCCAACACTTCCCCGTACTCTTCGATCAACTCATCGGTCCCTTGTTCCGCCTCGTCGCCCTTGCCTTCAGACTCCAGCTGAGCCGCCAACAAAAATCGTTCTCTATAACTTACGAGTTCATCGTAATAATTGCGCCGGTCCTCATCGATCAACTCCAGTTCAGGCCGAAGAGCCACCAGCAACTGCGCCCTGCCCTTCTCGGAAAACATCAATGCATCGGCAAACCTTTTTTCATCGATTAACAGGTGCGCGAGTGCGAAATACAGATCTTCTACGATCGAAAGAGTGGAGGAGTCATCGCCCATCACACCGTAGGGAAGTTCCGCCAGAAGTGCCTCTGCTTCCAAAAGCAAAGGCAAACGTTGAGGCAAAGACGCGATCAGGAACTCAATGTATTTGTACTGCCACTCTAAATGACGCGGGATGATTTTTTCAGGCGCGGTACCCTTTTGCTGTTGATCCTTGGCCTCCCCCCAAAGCCCGGTGGTCAACTTCAGGTTTTGCAACAGGGCGGATTCTATTTCAGGAAATGACTTTTTGCTCTGACCGATCAGGGACAACCCCTCGGCAAAATAGTTCCGCGATTGCTTGATATGGTCGAAATCATGTCTCAACTCCCTGGTCGATGCCTGCACCAGCGACTTCAACGATGGCGTGGATTTTTTGGCCTCCTGCTTATCGGAGGAAAAATAATATCCCAGGTAATGGTGAAAAATACCGAGGTAGTTGCGGGCAAGCAGTATGTATTCGGGGCTGGAAAAGGTGTCCATCGTCCCCATCTCGGTGGACGCTTCGCCCAGCAGAAGGATGACGTTTTTGATCTCTGCTTTCAAACCGGCAAGTGGCCTGTATTGACACTTGGTGAAAACCGCTCGCCCGATGTTCACGGCGTTGACCGCGATCCCACGCTTATTGTTGAGCGCACGGCTGAGTTTATAGGATTCCCTGAAATAGCCTAAACTGGCGTCATATTCTCCATTATGAAAAAGAAAATTACCAATCTGATTCTGTAACAGCGCCTTCTCCAGCAGGATGGGAATATTTTTTTCGACATCGAGGTCTTCTGGAATCAACGCGAGTTTCTTCTTAAAATATTCGACCGCTTTGTCGTATTCCCCAAAATCGCTGTAGATTTTACCGATGTAATGAAAAATGAGCTTTTGCTCTCCCACCCGATCAAACCCCGTAGCCGCCTGGGAAGCGTCTTCCCCAAGACCGGTTTGCACCGCCACTCCGAACAAGGCGTCTTTCTTTTCCTTCTTTGCCCTTTGCACGACGCCGTGTTTTTCCAGACTGTCTATGGCGTGGAAATAATTATTGAGCGCCTGGTTCATGGATTTTGTGTCCGGCTCTGTCTTTTCCTCATTCAGTGAAAACAAATTATTGGCAATATTTCTGAGGGAACGCGAAAGCGACACCTGATTGCCCGCCTGTTGATTGAGTTCGAGCGTTTTAGAAAAATACTCCACCGCTTTGGCGAAATCTCCTTTGTCTTGATAGACTAGGGCAATCCGGTCGTTTAATTCGGCCATTCGGCTCAGATCTTTTTTTCCAGACACGATCTTGAGAGCTTTTTTGTATTGCGTGAGCGACTCATTATGAAATCCGGATTTAAACGCGCTCTCGCCGAACCTTTGATGAAAGATGCTCTCCCTTGCCGAATTAAAAAAGCCGACACCGCTGGATTTTCTTTGCTTGTAATATTGAGTGGCGGAATTATGATTGTTCAACAGGTAATGCCCGTTGCCCAGGTTCAGGAGCAAATTGGCTTCGTTTTCAGGATCACTGGATACATCGTTCAAGGCCAGGGCCATCTGATATTCCGCCACGGCCCGTTCCAGATAATCTTCGCCCTTCACCAGACGTTCTTTTTGCTCAAAAACAAAGCCCAGAGTCTGATGAAAAAAGACCTGACCGGAATCTATCGCCAATGCTTTGGAAATTGATTTTTGCGCCTGATCCAGATCCGGCGGCGAAAGATAGGTGTACGCCAGCCCAAGGGCGTAATGATCCACTGCGGAATCCTTGCGGTCATTTTTCAGACGGTCCTTGTAAAACCCGACCGCTTTTTCACTTTTCTTCAAAGCCGCGCTCGCCTGCAAATATCCCCGGTGCGCTCCCACCGTATCGGGGCTGAAATCCATCAGCCTCAGGAAAGTTTTCAAAGCCAGCTTGACCTCCCCCACTTTCATCTCCCAGGCTCCCTTCTCCAGCGTCTTGCTGATCAGGCCTGCTTTGGCTTTTTGGGTGTAGTCTTCAGGCAATTCGGCATTCGTTGAAATTTCACTGTAAAGGCTCAAACTCTTTTCAAAGTTTTCCTCTTCAGAATAAATATTCGCCAATGCCACTTTCGCGTTGAAAACCTGAGAATCTGCTTTAGAAAACCGGGCGATGGTTTTTTGGTAGGCCTCCTTGGCCAGAAGATTTTCGTTGGCTTGATAAAAAAGTTCGCCGATGCGGTTTTGAATGGCCCCCGCCAGACGCGGCACCTCTTTGTATCGCACCGTCAAAGACTGCAGGCTGGACACTTTCTTTTCCAGAGTGGGTTGCTTTTCATAGATATTCAGAATCTCAT
>CAYPQH010000018.1:0-18520 GCA_964412825.1 uncultured Nitrospinaceae bacterium
CGATAGCTTTTTGAAAATTGTAAAATTTCTTCCGGGCTTTTGGATTTGGAGTGGATCATGATGCCATCCACCCCGGCAAGCAGATAAACTTTTGCTCTTGCCAGCGCGTCATCGAGCCCTTTACCGGCGATCAGACTTTCCAGCCGGGCGATGATCATGAAGTCGTCGGTGGCCAGAACGCTTTTCCCGCGGCGGATTTTTTGGGCGAACACATCCGGGTCCTGCAGGGTCTGTTGTGTTCCGGATTCCAGGCTGTTGCGTTTTGGAAACACCTTGTCTTCAATGATGACCGCCGACACGCCCGCCCGCTCCAGTTTGGAAACCATGTACTCAAAGTTGTTGGCGTCGCCGCCGGTGTCGCCATCGACGATGAGGGGTTTGGATGTGACCGCCAGAATTTCATGGATGGTGTTGAGGCGCGAGTCGAAACTCACCACTTCAATGTCGGGATGACCTTTGGAGGCGGAATCGGTCAGACTGCTTTCCCAGATGGCGTCGAATTCACGGGAGACCGTATTGTCTTCCACGATGCCTTCGACCTTTGCGTCGTTGGCGACGATCCCGCTCAGTCCGTTATGAGCTTCCAGAACGCGCACGGTTTTGCCTTCCCGCAGAAGGGATTTCAATTTGCCGCGCCGGTTTTCGGGAAGGGTGTTATTTGCCAGAGTCATGGGTTGTCACTCGATGATGGTTTTTTTTCCAGTTGCTCCCGAATCCACGCAGGAACATAAATTGTTTCCAGATCAAAGTTTCCCAAGGCTTCCAGAATGATTTCCGCCTGGCTTTCAGAGTTGAGTTTTTTATCCAGGATGATGAGATTTTTTCCTTTTATCCTGCAAAACCCGCTTTGTGTCGAAATATCTTCGTCGGCAAAATTCCCGGTTTCAATTTCTATGGATAGCTTCTCAGCCACCGCTTTCAGGTCTTCAAGCCGGGTGTGGATGTCCATTAGGGCTAATTTTTTGGCAACGTCTCAATCAGGTTTCTAAATATCAGCCCATGATCCGCATGATGTCATTGTAAAAGGCGAAGATCATCAGGCTGAGCAACATGAACATTCCTACTTGCTGGGCGCGTTCGCGGCTTCTTTCGCTCAAAGGTTTGCCTTTGACCATCTCGATCAGAAAAAAGAAAATGTGTCCGCCATCCAGAACAGGAATGGGCAAAAGGTTGAGGAGCCCCAGGTTGATGCTTAAAAGGGCCGTCAGCCGGATCAGTTCGTTGAAACCCTGTTCTGCCTGCTCGCCGTAAATTTGAAAGATCAGAATGGGGCCGCCGATGCTGTCGGCGGGGATCGACCCCACGACCATTTTTTTGATGCTGACCGCGATCAGGTAAATCAACCGCCCGGTTTCCTGAAGGGAGCGGCCAACGGCGCCAAAAACCCCATAACTTTCTTCGACCATCACACCGCTCATGCCAATGCCGATGACCCCGATGGTCACTTTTTTGCCCTGTTCGTCCTCGATCTCTTTCGATTCCGGGGACAAAGGTATGATGATCTCCTTGCCTTCCCGCAACACATGAAAGTTAAGTTCTTTTCCGGGGTGATCCACAGCGGCTGGTTTGAGATCGCCCCAGCCGAAAATTGGTTGATCATCGACTTTAATAAGTCGATCTCCTTCTTTCAATCCAGCCTTATCGGCGGCGGAGTCTTTTTTGACATAGGTTATGTTTTGTACCAGGGGCGTGATGCCGATGAGGCCGACGGTTTTTTTATCACCGAAAAGATCGGTGGTTTCTTCTGAAACGGGAGTGATGGCAAAGTTTAACAGGGAGGACTCGCGCTCGATCTGAAAGTCGAGTGATTTGCCTGGCGAGGTGTGGACGATTTTCTGCAATTGATCCCAATATTTAACGGGAGTTCCGTCGATTTTAACAATCTTGTCGCCTATTTGCAGACCGGCGGCAAGAGCGGGAGATTCTGCCCGGATGGTTCCGGTGACCAGCCCTAAGGTTTGTACGCCAGACAGGTACACCACCCAATAGATGGCTATGGCAAACAGGATGTTGAATAACGGACCCGCAAACGCAATGGCCAGACGGCGTTGGACGGAAGCGCTGGCAAAAGAACCTTCCTGATTGAGGGAATCGCTTTCATAATCCTCCCCCTTCATTTTTACGTATCCGCCAAGCGGAATGGCAGAAAGCAGGTATTCCGTTCCTCCCGAGGTGTAGCCGAAAATTTTGGGACCGAAGCCTAAGGAAAATTTTTCCACCACCACGCCGCATTTGCGGGCGACTAAGAAATGTCCCAATTCATGGACAAATATCAACGCGGCAAGACCGCCCAGAAAGGCCAGCATTTTAGTCCCGAATTGAAATATGGCTTCCGGGCTGATCATAGATAATTCAAACATTAGGTCATCTCTGAAAATGGGTTCAAAGTAGAAAAATATCGAACTGCTAGAGGTTTTCTATGGGATGGTTCTCGATTTATTCCTACCAGTGGGTTTCATACCCCGTAGCCTGCTACGGCTTTTAGATAAAAATCCTTATCGGATACCCTGTCCGCTTGCGGCCAAGGTCGTTCATTGTTTCGAGGAATAGTCCAGCAACTCGACGCCTTCGGGGATCTCGAATTGGAAAGTTGATTCCGAAATTTTGTTGTTCACCTGAATATCGCTGAAATAGATTTCTGTTCGATTGCCCAATTTATCATACACGGTTGATCCGACGATTTGGTAGCTTTTGCTATTGGCCACTAACGCCAGCCGATCGACGCTGTTGTCTTCTTCTTTGGGGATGAGAACGACGGTGATCAGACCTTTATCTGTCGATACTTTCATGACATCGAAGGAATCGGTTAATTTTCCCTTGCCGGCAAGAAACAGGGCCGGGGTGTTGGAGGAATAAATACTTTCTACGGGAACTTTGGTCACTTGTCCTTCGTCGGGAATATACAACCAGAGAATCTTATTGTTGCTCACCAATACCTGAGGCTCAGGAGCGTTGTAGACCCACTTCATTTTTCCCGGTTTTTTGATTTGCACTTCGCCTTTGGCTTCCAGGGTTTGATTCATGGTTTTTACATACGATTTTTGTACGAATCGGGCGGTGATGGTTTTAACGGATTCGTATTGCTTTTGAATGGCATCGAGCGCCTCTTGCTCTTCACTGGCTGTGGCACTCAGGGGACTGCCCGCAAAAACCAGAGTGATGAGGGAAACGAGTATTTTGTTCAAAACGATCACCAGAGTTGAGTGAGATTAATTTTTCTTTTGTGTGACTTTTCTTGCCGATACGGTGAGGCGGTTTTCAGCCATCAGTTGAACGGCCCTCGGATAAATAATGTGTTCCTGTTCCAGTATGCGTCGGGACAACGCCTCTTCGTCGTCCGAATCGTATAGGGGGACAACGCTTTGCAGGATGATTGGTCCGCTGTCAACTCCTTCATCGACAAAATGCACCGTGCATCCCGAAAATTTGACGCCATGTTCGAGAGCCTGTTGTTGCGGGTGCAACCCCGGAAAAGCCGGAAGCAGGGAAGGGTGGATGTTAATGATTTTTTCTCTGAAACTATTTATGAAGGCTTCCCCGAGAATCCGCATGAACCCGGCTAAGCAAATAAGGTCAACGGCTTCGGTTTGCAACAGGTCAATCAACGCACGATCAAATTCCTGTTTGTCTGAACAGGATTTGGGATCGAGAAAGACGGATTTTATCCCGTGTTTTTCAGCCCGCTCAAGGGCAAACGCGTCCTTGACGTTGCTGACGACTATGGAAATTTCGGCGCTGAGGGTTCCCTGTTCAATTTGGTCGATAAGGGCTTGCAGGTTTGTTCCCTGTCCCGAAACCAGCACCGCGAGTTTGAATTTTTTCGATCCCATTCAATCCCACCAGTGGGTTTTATTCTCCATAGCTTGTACGGCTTTTAAATGAAAAACCTTGTCGGATATCGCGTCCGTTTGCTGTGGAGTCGTTGATTTATTCAGAGAAAAGCCCATGAAAAAAAAGAAAATATTCCCGCGCAATGAAAAATTATTCCCCGTACTGTGAGTCGAGCTTACCATTAAATATCCAAGTAAATCAATGATCGGCGTGAGGTTTGGAGGAATAGGAAAAGGTTATTGATTGCAGTTCAGGGAACTTTTCAGAACAAACCTGTTCCTGTCTGATTTGCCTATCCCATAAGATTGTGCCTGTAATCGCAAACTGCATTCCAAGTCACCAAAGAAACTGTTCTATTTTTTGTTTCATTTTTATTTTTTCCTCTTTTTATCAGCTTTGATTTTGTACTTCAGATATTCTTTCCAGCTCCTCTCTTGCCCGGGAATGATTTGAGTTCATGTGTGAATCTGCGAAAACCTGCATTTGTAAATCCAAAAACTGTAAATGGAATTTAAACTCGTAGCTGATATTTTTTGTCAAACTTGAAAGCTCATGATCCTGTGGATTTGTGGACAACCTCTTCGCGCATAACTCACTGCCTCCGCAGGAGCAACTACTACAAGAAAATTTCTTTAATATCAATTTTGTGTTTGTTTACAAACGCTATAAATCCAAATGGTGATTATTGCAAATAAATCCCAAATCTGGTAAAAACAAGGGTGGTGGGTTACGCTCCGTAGCTTATGATTTCACAACTTGGCTTGAAGAAATTGTTACGCAGGGTAAATAATGTTAATGAATCACATACCTAAAGCAAGGCTCTATTCTCCTTCTTCTCTGCTTCGCCTCTCCCTGGCGGCCGTGGGAACGAACAAATTGAAAAAGTTTTTAAAATACTTTTCACTGACCCTCATTTCCTTATTTATATCGTGTTCCCCTTCAAAGACAGCTAAACCTACAAATAATACACCCAAAGTTCATATTGTTGAAATGTTAGCGTCCCAATTTGAGCCATCGGATGTGACCGTTGACTCTGGAGATGTCGTAAACTGGATTAATAGAGATTCTACACCCCATCAACTTGTTGGCATTTATGGCAATAAATTTCAGTCAGGTATTTTGGGGTACGGGAAATCGTTTTCTCGGTTTTTTGAAAAATCAACAACTTATGTTTGCATAATCCACCCAGAAATGATCGGTGTAGTAAAAGTGCGCTGAATTATCAGCCTCCAGCGCCTGAAACGGTTAAACCAAAAGTGGAATACTAACTAAAAGACTGTCACAAATAATTGGGCCAGGTCGGAAGTTGACCCGGTAGTACCCCGTCAGGTAAAAGTGGAGCATTTGAGGTGAAAAGCTAAGAGAGATACTTTCTGCTAAACTTTCCTTAGCCAAATGTCCGTTTATGGCCGATTTCTGCCTGTCGGAGTCGGCATGAAAACGTCTGCTTTGAGAGAATCAATTTAGCAAACCTGTCAACCGAAGTCGTGATTTTCACATAATACGGATTATTTTCACCCGCAAGTGTATATTTTCTGAGTTTTATTTTTTCCAATATTTATCTCCATGCCCTACCGCATTGTCGCATAGGTATCCGGTTTAAGCTTTTTTATTTTTTGCTTTCCCTTTAGTTGTCTTTTTAATCACTCTTGGTTTTTTCGCACTTATTCTTTGCTCAACAGCCGACATTCCCAAGCTATGCGAAATAAAAGACTGAACAAGTGAGTTCATGGAAACCCCTTCTCTTGCCGCTGTTGTTTCTAATTCTGCGTGTATGAATTTGGGTACTCGTTGGACAAACTTCCCGCTGTATTCGCTTGCCACCTTCGGAAACGATTTCCCCTCATCCTTATAGACCTTGAGGATACACCACAAAGCGTCTCTTCCGTTTTCAATGGCTTCTTCAGGTGTTTCACCGTCCGAAATGCACCCGGGGATATCTGGGAACGAGATGAGATATCCTCCGCCATCTTCCATAGTCAGAGGCCGAATTTCAAATGGATAAATAAGGTCCTGGTATTTTGATTTTTTTGCCAGTTTTTCCATTTCATTCCTCGATCCTCCAACCCAGAGGATTGTTTCATTTGTTATAAGGTCTTTATCTGCCCTCGACATGAATTAATAGTACTACATGTGATACCACTAGGAAATGGAGGAGGTGTGAAAACATCTATATATTTTCCAGAATTGGGGAATAAATTCGCCAATCATCCTATCTCTAATATTGGGATTTGAATGAAAGTTTGAATTCCATCCCTTTTTGCGATCCGCCGGCCTATTTAAAACTCCCTGGTCGGCGGATTTCTAATTTCCCCCGCATGATATCTCTGGATGCTAAAGTTTTTGCGCGCTGGATTTTTGAAGATAGTCGCCCCTATACCGATAGGTTCTGGGGGGCCTCGCGTAGCGTCAGGCCCAAGCTTCCTCCCCACGTAGTGGGGTCAGACGGCCTGTAAATAGTTTTCCTGGATTATTTTGAGCAGGCCGATATTTTGTGTGTGTCCCGTCAGGTGGGCTTTGATATGGCCGCGGATGGGTTTTCCTAAAAGATAAAAATCTCCTAAAATATCCAGGATTTTGTGGCGGGCAAACTCGTCCTCAAACCGAAGTTTGGTGTTCAATACTTTTTTGTCTCCCAGAAGAATGAAGTTGTCCAGCTTGCCGCCGCAGGCAAACCCCATTTTAGTCAATTGAGCCACATCCTCCATGAACCCGAAGGTCCGGGCCGGGGCAATTTCATTTTTGAAACTCGACTCTCCCTTGAACACGAAGGTGTAATCCTGCGTGCCAATGGGCTCAGGGTAGTTCATGTGATAGCTGACGGTAAAGGTTTCAGCGGGTTCAATGGAAATCACCGGGCCGCCTTCATCCTCCGAGCCAAAGGTATAAGTTTTGTCGATGACGATTTCATCGTAGAGCCCATCCTGTTCCTCGAATTCCCCGTCCTCGATCAGAGCGCAGAAGTCTTTAGCCGAACCGTCCATCACAGGAGCTTCGTCTCCTACTTTAATGAGAAGGTTGGTGATCCGGTACATATGGAGTACGGCCATAATATGTTCAATGGTGGCGACGGACGCCAGGCCCTTTTTCAGGCAGGTGGAGTAATCGGTCGATTGCACATTTTCCAACTGGGCGGGGATGGTTTTTCCCGTGGATATGTCGCCGAAAATGATGCCGCTACCGGGCGGCAGGGGTTGTAAAATGAGGCCGGTTTTGATGCCTGAATGGAGACCGCTTCCGCAAAGCACCACGCTTCTTTTGAGAGTCCTTTGTAGCAGGAGAGGCTGGGAAGGCTCTTTGCCATTGGGCTTTGGAAGTCGAATGGCATGACGTTTTAGTTTTTCCTGAAACAGTTTCTTATCTGTTTTGAGGGCTTCACAGGTTTTTTTCATATCCCACCCGTTTTTTCTCAGGTGATGGATGATGAAACCTTTTTCCCAGGAAAGTTCCGCTTCCTGAAAAGTGTCCGAATGGCCGGAGTCACCCGGGTTGATCGCTCCTATGGAATTTTGAATTTCCGGAGGCAGTTCCTGCATGGAAATTTTCTTGCAGGTGGAACCGGTTATCAGGATTTTATCGAGTACGGATCGAAGTTCTTTTACATTTTCGGGCCAGTCATGGCGGCATAATGCGGCCAGTGCGTCTTTATCGATAACCGGGACTTGGAAGTCCCCATTTTCTGCGCACTCCTCAAAATAGTCTTTTACAATGATGGGAATTTTCTCAGAATAGTTGCGCAGAGGCGGGATTTCCAGGATGGTGGTTTTAAAACAATCCAGCAAGTCAGAACTAAACTGCCCTCCGGCGGCCAGCATTTTCAGGTTTTTGGAGGATGAGATCATCAATCGGGCGGGGATAAACCCGCATTCCGACTCACCTTTCAGTCCCTGGGCCAGTTTTTCCTGGAGATCTTTGCTCAATGATTCCACATTGCTCAGATAAACCACAGGACCCTGATTTTCTAAAAGCGTTTTGGTGGTTTTTTTCGATCGGCCCGGTTTCTTTTTCGTTGGGGAGAAAAGATGGGATTGAATGTCAAGCGATTGCCGGACTTCGCAATTCAGCTTGATAAAGGGGTGGCCGCTCTGGCGGCTTTGCCGATGAATGCAATGCGCGATGAATTCTTTCCCCGTTCCCTTTTCACCGAGCAGTAAAATAGGTTCATCGTTTTCTGACGCCTGTTGGGTGGCTATTTTTATTTCCACCATCATTTCGAAGCAAAGCGGCAGATCTTTCTGGTTGAGTAAGTTGACCTCCAAAGTTCGCTGGTGATTCTTTTTATGTTTGAAAACATTTTCGACCGACTCGGTCAGTTGATCGAGGGAAAATGGTTTTTCTATGAAGTCGAAAGCGCCAAGTTTTGTCGCCTGAACGGCGGTGTCGATGGTGCCATGCCCCGACATGATCAACACTTCAATTTCAGGGTGGTAGGTTTTGACCGTCTTCAACACCTCGATTCCGTCCATCCCCGGGAGCCATATGTCCAGCAGGACCAGGTCAGGTGGGTCGGCTTGAATCATTTTCAAAGCGCCCAGCCCATCACCCGCCACAGAAACCTCGTAGCCTTCGTCATTGAGGATATCTTTGAGCGAACTGACTATATTTTTTTCATCGTCTACAATTAATACGCGTTCGGTTGGCAACTTTTTCTCCGAATATTTGGAATGATTCGAGGGGGATCAAAAGTTTAAATCGTTTGCTCGATGTACCGATTCAAGAACATTTGACGAAATCCAGGTAATAGATTTTATCCCCTCGGTTGATGAAATTGTTCTCGTATTTGGATTTGGGCAGGTTTCCTCTGTCCCCCCGGAAAACTCCCGCCCCGAGTTTATTTTTTAATTGCGGATGCGCTTCAAAAAATTCCAGGATTTCCAATGCATAGGGTTCGTTGTCTGTCGCTAGATGCACTTCACCGTCAGAAACCAATTTGCGGGACACAAGATCGACAAAAGGGGGTTTGATCAAGCGGCGTTTGTAATGGCGTTTTTTCGGCCAGGGGTCTGGAAAATTGATATAGATTTTATCCAGACTTTCATCCTCGAACAGCAGAGAAATCTTTTCGCGCGCGTCTCCGTATACAATGCGGGTGTTTTTCATCTGTAGTTTATTGATGCGGGTGATGACCTTGCGAATGCCTTTGTGGTAAAAATCCATGCCCACAAAATTGCTGTCCGGTTCGCACGCCGCCATTTCAATGAGAAACTTACCGTTGCCAAAACCGACTTCCAATTGCAGGGAATTTTCATTTTCGAAAACCGCGCTCCAATCGGGGAGGGACTCGGTGTCCATAAAAAATGGACTGTCCTCGGCGATTTCATCGAAAGAAATTAATGGTTTGCCTGCCATGTTATATTTTATCCTTCGTCTTTGCCGCTGTTTTCATGAATGGTGATTATTTTCAAGACTTCAAACTCTTTCTGCTGGCCGGGAATAGCGATCACAACCTCATCGCCTTCCTGTTTTCCCAACAGCGATCTACCGACCGGTGAAGCGGTTGAAATTTTTCCTTCATCAGGATTGACTTCCTCCGGGAACACAAGGTGATATTGGGTTTCCCCCCCTGTGTTCAGGTCCTTTAAGAACAGAGTGCTTCCCAGGCCAGACCGGTCTCTTGGGATACGGTCAACATTCAAAGCCATGACATCGCTGATTCTTTTTTGTAATTGGGATAAACGGGTTTCAAGGAACATTTGTCGCTCCTTGGCGGCCTTGAACTCGGCATTTTCACTCAAATCACCGTGCTCCATGGCAGTTTTCAAGGCTTTAGGGATATCGACTTTTAATTCTACTTTGGCGTCTTCAAGCTCCTTATCCAGTTTGTCCAGAATAGGAAGTCGCATGGTGATTTCTCCGCTTAAAAAATTCTGACTCAGTAATACAAAATCCGAGTAAAAATCCAAAATGAAATTTTACGTTCCGGTCCATCGAAGAGATATCTCCTTAGCAACCGAATCTGGGCAAAAACTTTCTCAATCACTATATGCTGGACAGCCATGGTTTTCAAGTGTCCCTTCACCTAAAAACTTTAAAGTGTGCCTCACTGACCTTTTATGATTTTCTGCAATAAAGACAGTTTCTTTCATTCCAGTCTATGGGAAGGTCCCCACGAATGAAAGGAGTTGAGGAGGATGGGGGATGCGTAAAATGGGTCCGAACTGGGGAGGGCTCGATTTGTGAATGTCGCCAAAAACGCAGGCAAACAGGATGGATGCCGTGTGAAGTGTTGTAAAACCGAGATATATTTTAACTATTTGAAAAATAAAGGATTATCGTTATACTATTGGCATCTGTCTACGAGTGAATTTATTTTATCTGCGTCCTTTGCAGGCGCCATCTGGTGATTTGGACTTTTTATGACAAGAGACAAAATATTAAAACTTCTTACGGAAAAAGGAGATTTGCCTCCTCTCCCGGAAATCCTTTTAAAATTGCAAACTCTGATCAACGACCCTGAAAGCGAAATTGAGGAGATTGCAAGACTTATAGAGACAGAACCGGTTTTGTCCGGGAGGCTCATCAAGTTGGCCAATAGTGTTTTATATGGCGGGGGTCGGGAGCCGGCGGAGGATTTATCCAGCGTGGTCATGCGACTGGGTGTGAAAATGATTCTGGACCTGGCTTATGCTCTCCAATTGACCAATGTGTTCAGCAAGTTCAAATCCCTGGATCAATACAAGTTCTGGATGCATTCCATGGCCGTCGCCTGCTTGACCCAGGCCTTATGCAAAAAAGCGAACCTTCCGGAAGAAGAAAGGCAGGAAAGCTATATTTGCGGTTTGATGCATGATCTGGGCATCGTGGTTTTTGAGCATTTGATTCCTGATGAATACTACGCATTCGTTCAATCCATGGGTCCGGAAGAGGCCTCTCTGGAAACGCTTGAGATGGAAACTTTCGGCATCGCGCACCCGGAACTGGGAGCGGAATTCATTCGCCAATATTGGCCAATTTCACCCGTCGTCATTAATGCTGTGGAACATCATTTCGACCCCTTGTCCCTGAATGGCTCCGGGCTGAATATTGCTCAACTGGTGGGTATCGCCAACCAGGTGGCTGTCAATGAAGGGATGACTCATGGAATCGGCACTCCCCCTGAAATACCCCTGACCGACGAAATTTATGAAAAGCTGGGCCTTTTCCCGGATGAAGTTGAAGACATTATTGAGAGCACAGTGGAAGGACTGGACAACACAGAACTGTTAATGAAGGCCTGAATTAATTTTGAAGGAGCGAAGAAGGTTGAATGGAAAAGTCTTTTCAAGTTACTTTTTGCGGAGTGCGTGGTTCCATTGGTACTCCGGTCACTTTGGCGCAAATGGAAGACAAGCTCACCAGAGCTTTGGAACGGGCGCGACCTGAAGATCTGGAGGACGCCGATGCCAGAAAGTCTTTCATTGACAGCCTGCCCTTTGAGATCCGCGGTAGTTTTGGCGGCAATACTCCCTGCGTCCAGATGCAGATTGGTGGAGAAAATCTTATTTTTGATGGCGGCACGGGAATTCGTCAGGCGGGCCAGGATCTCATGCAGGGTGATTTTGGGCAGGGTAAAGGCAGGGCGCATCTGTTTTTTTCCCATACCCATTGGGATCACATTCAAGGTTTGCCATTTTTCGCGCCCCTTCGTATTAAGGGAAACCATTTTACGATCATCAGCCCCCACAAAAATATTAAAAAGCGATTGGAAGGCCAGCAGTCCCCCGAATATTTTCCAGTGCCATTTGACGCCTATCAGTCTACCCTGGACTTTCCTGATTTGGAGGGCAAGTCTGAAGTCATGATCGGTGACGTAAAAATACGCTGGAAAGAGATGTGTCATCCCGGAAAATCCTATGCTTATCGTGTCGAATACGCGGGAAAATCGGTGGTATACGCCACCGATGCCGAATACAAAGATTTGAATGCTGAAAAACTGCAACCCTATGTCGAATTTTTCCGAGACGCGGATCTACTCATTTTCGATTCGATGTTCACGTTTGGCGATGGGTTGGAAAGAAGGGATTGGGGCCATAGCTCGACATTTATCGGAGTCGATCTGGCAGTGGACGCAAACGTAAAAGAAATCGCTTTTTTCCACCATGACCCCCGGTACGACGATTTTAAACTGGCCGATATTTTTTCCCAGACGCAAAATTACCTCAAATCTATCGCTTCTGAATCCAAGCTCAAAATGTTCGTTTCCTATGAAGGTTTGACAGTGGACATCCTGCCGGATGAATTCCCGGTTCAAGAGGAATTCTGTTTTTCGGTCACGTCAGAAGAGTCAGTGAATATCTCAAAGTGATGGCGTTTTAATTTTCCCCTTTCCAAAACCCGCCTTTCTTGTTTATCCTCAGGACATGACAAACCCTAAAAGGTTCAGGTTTTCCATCGACCGTGGCGGAACGTTCACCGATATCTACGCCGAAGTGCCTGGCGAGCCTGGCTACCAAGTCCTCAAATTACTTTCCGAAAATCCCGATCGCTATGACGACGCTCCCCTCGAAGGCATCCAGCGAATCCTGAAAGAACAGGGCGCGTTGACAACCCAGGGCGTTGACGTAAACCAGATTGAATGGGTGCGCATGGGAACCACTGTGGCCACCAACGCCTTGCTGGAAAGAAAGGGTGCTAGAACAGCCCTTATCATTACAAAAGGTTTTCACGATTTACTGCAAATCGGCAAGCAAAACCGACCCCGCATTTTTGATCTGGAAATTAAAAAACCGGATCTTTTATACGAAAAAATTGTTGAAGTCGACGAACGGGTCCGATTGGCACATCAAGTCCCCGTCGCTGACGGCAACCCTGTCGCAACAGGATTGACCGGGGACAGAGTGGAGATCCTGAAAGCTCCTGACCTTGAAAAAGTACGCCAGGAACTTGGCAAACTGCTTAAAGAGGGCATCGAGAGTCTGGCGATTGTTTTTCTGCACGCTTTCACCTGGCCGGCTCATGAATTGCAGATAGGACTATTGGCGGAAGAGATGGGCTTTACCCAGATCTCCTTGTCCAGCCAGGTCATGCCACGCATTAAAATGGTGGACCGTGGGCAAACCTGTTGCGTCGATGCCTATCTCACACCGCTCATCCAAAAATACATCGAAGGGTTTCGTTCCGGTTTTCGTCAAGGTCGTGCCCCGGACTTGTTTTTCATGCAGTCGGACGGCGGTCTGAGCCGGGCGGAGAGTTTTACCGGAAGCCGGGCGATTCTTTCAGGGCCTGCGGGAGGCGTGGTTGGATATGCGATGACGGCGTTTGACGAGGAATCCAGAGAACCGGTAATCGGTTTTGACATGGGAGGAACGTCCACAGACGTTTCCCGTTTTGACGGCGAGTATGAATGGTCGCACGAAACGGAAGTGGCGGGAGTGCATTTACAGGTTCCGCAATTCGCCATCCGTACCGTGGCGGCGGGAGGCGGGTCGCGTTTGTTTTTCAAAAATGGCGCGTTTGTGGTGGGCCCGGAATCGTCCGGGGCGTATCCCGGCCCCGTGTGCTATCGGAATGGAGGTCCGCTTTCGCTCACCGACGCCAACCTGGTGTTGGGGCGTTTGCTCCCGCAATTTTTCCCTCGGATTTTTGGGCCTGAAGAAGATCAACCGTTGGATCTTGCCGCCGCTCGTCATGCGTTTCAGGATCTCACCGATGAAATCAACACTCATTTGAAAGCGATGAAAAGATCGTCGATGACGCTTGAGGAAGTTGCCGAGGGTTTTATCGTTGTGGCCAATGAAAACATGGCGCGTCCGATCCGTGAAATTTCCATTGCCCGTGGTCATGATATCAAGGAGCATGTCCTGGCCTGTTTTGGCGGGGCGGGCGGGCAACATGCCTCGGCCCTGGCCCGGTCTCTTGGAATCAGGAAAATTAATATTCACCGCTTTGCCGGGATATTATCGGCCTATGGTCTGGGGTTGGCGGATGTGGTGGTGGAAAAACAGGAACCCGCCTCCGAGGTTCTTCAAGAATCCTCTTTGCCCGGTCTTTTGGAACGTTTGGATGATTTGTCCAAACGGGCTCAAGAGGAATTGAACCGACAGGGGAATTTCCTGCAAGTGGAAATCCGCCGCTACCTGAATCTGCGCTACGAGGGAACAGATACCACGATGATGGTTCTTGAAAGTCCGAGGACGGATTTCAAGACGGAATTTTTGAAAGCCCATAAACGGGAGTTTGGTTTCGAGATTTTGGGCCGGGACATTCGAGTGGATGATATACGGGTACGGTTGGCGGGCAAGTCGCAGGGATTGAAAAAAATCCGGGTCTCTAAAAAAACTGCACCGACCGCACCCGCTTCTCATGCGCGCTGTTATTTTTCCGGAAGATGGGAAATCACACCCGTCTTTTTACAAAAATCTTTGGGGACGGGAGAAAAAATTTCAGGTCCTGCTATTATGATCGATCAAACCTCGACCCTGCTGGTGGAGCCCGGTTGCGAGGCGACGGTTACTGAGTTTGGCGATGTGGAAATCGAAGTGGCTTCCCGTCCGGAGCCAGTGGTGGAAGAGGAAGTGGACCCGGTTCAATTGGCCATTTTTGGCAATCGCTTCATGTCCATTGCCGAACAGATGGGCGGCGCTCTCAAGCGCACGGCCATGTCCACCAATATCAAGGAACGTCACGATTTTTCCTGCGCGTTGTTTGGTCCCGAAGGCGACCTGGTGGCCAACGCGCCGCATCAACCTGTCCATTTGGGCGCAATGGGCGAGGCCGTTAAGCGGCAGATGGAAATTCAGGGAGGCGACATTCAGCCGGGCGATGTCTGGGTGACCAATCACCCCATCGCAGGAGGTAGTCATTTGCCGGACATCACGGTCATCACGCCGGTTCTTGATGACGGACGACCGATTTTTTTCGTCGCCAGCCGGGGCCACCACGCGGATGTCGGCGGCATCTCGCCTGGGTCCATGCCGCCATTTTCCAAAACCCTTGAGGAAGAGGGCGTGTGCATCCTTTCATTTAAACTGGTCGAAAATGGCGAATTTCAGGAACAGGGCATTGTCCATTTGTTGACTGCATCGTCACAGCAATCTAAAAAATA
The DNA here is from genome assembly GCA_964412825.1 of uncultured Nitrospinaceae bacterium. Lineage (GTDB taxonomy): Bacteria > Nitrospinota > Nitrospinia > Nitrospinales > VA-1 > JADFGI01. Next base: position 14,855 of record CAYPQH010000018.1, read on the forward strand.
TCCGGTCATCGGGACCCGGGCTTTGGCGGATAATATTGCCGATCTCAAGGCTCAGGTCGCCGCCAATCAAAAGGGCATCGAACTGATCGACGCAATGGTCCGGCGTTATTCCCTGCCGGTGGTGCAGGCGTATATGCGGCATTTGCAGGACCATGCCGAGCAGTCGGTTGCCGAGGTTTTGCGGAACCTTGCGCGATCCAAAAATTTGGCATCAGTGGCCGTTCTCACCGCAGAAGAAATGCTGGACGATGGCAGTCCCATTCGTCTTCGCCTGACCATCGATCAGAAAGAAGGAAGCGCGGTGTTCGATTTTTCCGGCACCGCAAGGGAAGTTGCGGGCAACCTGAATGCTCCCCGCGCGGTCACGCATTCGGTGATATTGTATTGCCTGCGATGTCTCGTGCAAAGCGACATTCCTCTCAATCAGGGATGCCTGAATAAAATCCGCATTCTCATAGAAGACGGGTCCCTGCTGGCGCCGTCGGCACATGCCGCCGTGGCAGCGGGAAACGTGTTGACTTCGCAACGCCTGACCGATGTCATCTTAAAAGCGTTTGGCGTGTGCGCAGGATCACAGGGATGCATGAATAATTTGACGTTTGGCAATGCCGATTTCGGTTATTATGAAACCATTGGTGGTGGTGCAGGGGCGGGGCCGGGGTGGCATGGCCAATCGGGCGTACACACGCACATGACCAACACCCACATTACGGACCCGGAAATTCTGGAAAGCCGATACCCGGTTTTGTTGCGGGAATTTTCCATTCGCCACGGTTCAGGCGGCAGGGGATTGTTTCGTGGAGGCGACGGCCTGATCCGGGAAATTGAGTTTTTAAAACCCCTCAATGTTGCTATTCTTTCCGAAAGACGAGTTCACCCCCCTTATGGCATGGAAGGCGGAGAACCGGGAGCTTTAGGGAAAAACCTTTTCCTCAAAAGAGACGGTTCGCGAATGGATCTGGGTGGCAAGAACGAAATCGAAGCCCAGCCCGGCGACCGCATTCGTATCCTCACTCCTGGAGGAGGCGGATATAATAGACAGAAAAATCAATGATTTAAAAATTTATATGTAAATTTTGATGTAAATTTGCTTATAATGGGTGGATGGCAAGTGGCTTGGATTCAACCCATATTTGTCAATGAAGACGAAACCAAATTATCAGCAACTGTTCTGGAGGCAATGATGATGAAAATAAGCGCAGGAATAATTTTATTAACCCTCGTTTCGTTGATCGGTTGTGCCTCGCCGCCGCCCTACGTTCAACAAACGGGTGTCGACAGCTCGCCGGGAAGGCCGACGGTTTATGAGGATGTCAATTCTCCAGGCCGGGTGGCGGGAATCGGGTTGGAATCTCAGGACGTGGCCAGCATGACGGACAAAATGATGGGCGATATGCTGGCAACGCCCGTTTTGGCGAATCGCAATGTGCCGCCAAGGATCATCATCGATTCCGAATATTTCAGGAATGAAAGTTCCTCACGCATCAATAAAAATATCATCACCGACCGGTTACGGGTTAACTTGAATCGGGCCTCCAATGGACGCATGCTTTTTGTGGGTCGGCATTACGCGGACATGGTGGAAAAAGAGCGGGCTTTGAAAAGAGGCGCCGATGGCGCGGGTGGTGTTCCTGTTGTAGACAGAGGAACGATTACGGCTTCCCGCTCAACGCTGGGTGGAGATTTTCGTCTTGGAGGCCGGATAACGACTCTGGACGCCGTCGATACGGTGTCAGGAATGGCCAGTCGCATGCACCAGATCATTTATGAGATGGTCGATCTGGAGACGGGATTGATTGTTTGGAGTGGGATTTATGACTTCAAGAAAACAGCCCGCGACAACATTATTTATAGATAGGGGTTGTTTCGTGATTCGATTTTTATCCGCCAGATTCACTCCCTGGGTTCTGTGTGTCCTGTTGGTTTCGGGGTGCGCTTCGACCACCGATTACGAAATCGTCCAGGTTCCGGAAAGCGTGATGACCGCCTATCTTGAGGATAAGCCGTCTCTGCTTCATTATCATTACATGCGGATTTTGCATGAGGGTCGGCGCAATCTGGTGCTCAATCATATGAAGGCAGGTTTGGCGGCGATGGAACTTGGAGAGTACGACCTTGCTGAAGAGTCGTTTGACATTGCTCTGCTCAACATTGAGTCGGTGTACACCGACGATGAAAATGCCGCCAAAGCCCGCAGTCTCTGGTACGAGGAGGGACGTAAGGATTTTAAAGGCGAGCCTTATGAGCGGGCGATGGCTTATTACTACCGGGGGTTGCTGTATATCCTGAAAGGCGATTATGAAAATGCCCGCGCCTCTTTTAAAGGCGGTCTTCTGCAAGATACGATGGCAGAGGAGGAAATTTATCAGGCCGACTTTGCCCTGTTGATTTTTCTGGAAGGATGGTCGTCTTTGATGCTTGGGGATTGGGATATGGCCGAGGAATCCTTTAAAGAGGTGAAAAAATATCGGCCCGACTTTATAGCGCCACCTCGAAACCACAATGTATTGCTGATTGGAGAAACGGGCAATGCCCCGCAAAAAATGGCAGTGGGTAGAGGCGGCGCGGCCCTTGGTTTCGTGCAAGGGCATGGGTTTAGCGAAGATAGCGTTCGGTTTGCGACTGACGGATCGGCTTTTACTGGGTTTCCTATGGAGAATATTTTCTGGCAGGCCAACACCCGGGGTGGACGGCAGGTGGATCATATTCTGGCGGGCAAGGTCAGTTTTCAGGAAACCAATCAGGTCATGGGACAAACCCTGACGCAATTGTCTTTGCACACTCTGGCTATGTCACCGCAGTTTGGCGACGACGCGGGAGTGGTGGCTATTGTTGCAGGGATTATCGGCTTGGTCGGTTTGGGACAGCAAGCGGTTGCTGGGCGCACTCAAACGCAAGCGGACACTCGCTATTGGGACAATCTTCCCGACCGGGTTCATGTGGTCACGTTGAAATCTGCGGATGGCCATCGGAACTTGAAGGCGGAATTTTTAAAACCCAATGGGCGTCGCATAGTAAAACTGGATAAAAAGACCACGATTACGAATGTCAATGGTCGATCAGGATTCGCCTGGGTCCGGTCGCGCCAGCGTGACGCTGGACCCAATATTGACCGACGACCAGCTCCCGCCAGAGGAAGCGTTCACGGACAACCAGCTAATGCCAGAGGATATATTCACCAGCGATGATCAACTTTTTGGCTGGAACAAATAATTACGTTTTTTGGAGGCTTCAACCATGATTGGAATGATGAAAACCGGTTTCACTGTGATTTTTGCGGGGCTGTTCATGATCGGGTGTGCCACTACCGATCCCTGTGTGAATATTCTACAGGAAAAACCCCTGGAGCCAGGGATCAAGATGAATTCCGTCAACATCATCGACACATCCTTGTACTACGAAATGGTCGGGGGCACATATTGCGATGGCGTCAGGGTCGCTCCCACCACTGCCGAAGTGAATGCCGGACAATCGGGCAACGTGGTCACACGCTATAAAATCTCCGTTCAACAAACGCAAAGCGACCGGACCGAGACCGGGACGATGGAGGTTTGGACGATTTTGCGCAATCACACCAATTTTCCCTTGCAAATCGAGGGGCGGACTCAGTTTTTTGACAGCCAGAAAACTCCGGTGGAAGCAATGACCGCATGGCAACGAATTCAG
>CAYPQH010000019.1:0-7197 GCA_964412825.1 uncultured Nitrospinaceae bacterium
GTCCTGATACCAGGACAAAGGCTCAGTACCCCTTAGATGTAGAAAATTTATCATATGGCCTATATCCTGTCAATACAATTCTAGGACGATATGGGGCTCTAAAAATCCAATAAATCATTTAAATATAATAGGTTACAGGTTTACCTTGAAACCGCCCATTTCTATAGCAAAATAAATCATTTAAAATCAATATGTTAGATAAATAGAGAATTGAAAAATCCTTAAGACGAATTCAAGGCTTCCTGAACGGATAAAGTCTCATAACTATTTATTTTTAAATGAGTAAACCCTAGGTCATGGAAAAAGGCACTGGAATGAAGGTCAGCAGGAAGATGAGGATCGAAACGTATCCCAGCACCTTGTGCCGGCGATCTGGAAGCACTGATTCATCGACCAGGGGAGCGGGTCGAAACCCCATCAAAACAATCATGAAGGCCCAGAACCACCATCCCTGCCAGAAGTAGCCAAGAGGAATCATCAGAACAAAAAAAAGTTTGGAAAACATTTTATGTCTTTTTACGAACAGCGAATAAATCACATGGCCGCCATCGAGTTGACCGATGGGCAAAAGATTCAAAGCGGTAACGAACAAACCGATCCAACCTGCAAAAGCAATGGGATGCAACTGGATATTGACTCCCTCGGAAAACGGCGTCACTCCTAAAATCATTTTGGAAAGAACGGTTAGTAAAATCGAACTTCCGAAAGTCAACCCCTGAACGGTTCCTTCGGCCTCCGTCACTTCGGACAGGAAAAGACCTACAACCAACGTGGGAACCGCCACGATAAAACCGGCGATCGGTCCCGCTGATCCAATTTCCATCAGAACTTTACGATTCGGTATCAATTCTTTTATCTGGATAAAAGCCCCGAATGTCCCGGCGATAAAAATTGGCGGCGCAGGAATGAAAAAAGGCAGCGTGGCTCTAACATTGTTTATCCTGCTGGCCCAATAATGGCCGAACTCATGCGTCCCCAGAATGAGGATCAGGGAAATAGAAAAAAGGAACCCGCCTGCGAGGTAAGTAGTGACCAGTGTTCCGGCCAATAGCAGGGAAAAAATGATCCAGTTTTTGGCACTTGGATTGACGGCAGACAAATCGTTTCTCGGTATTGGTCAACAGGAAGTTGGGCGGTCTTTATCGGGGGCGATTGATTTGTGCGTGAACTCTTTGGCCCCATCACCGGAGTAATCCCCAACGGTCTGACCTTTACCGATGAGTTTGTATTTGTAGATCACCAGCCCTTCTAACCCAACGGGACCACGCGCATGAGTTTTGTTGGTGCTGATGCCAATTTCGGCTCCAAGCCCGTAGCGAAACCCATCGGCGAATCTTGTAGAAGCATTCCACATCACACTTGCAGAATCCACCTCATTCAGAAACATCTCCGCCCTGCCGGAGTCTTCGGTCAGAATCGTGTCGGTATGGCCGGAACTATGCAAATTGATAAACTCGATCGCCTCACCAATGTCTGCAACCATTTTAACGGCCAGTTTCAGATCGTTGTATTCCGTGTCCCACTCATCTTCTTTCGCCCGATTGATTTGCGGCGCAAGCTGACAAATTTTTTCGCACCCCACAAGTTCCACTTTCTGCTCTTTGAATTTTTCTACCAGCAGAGGCACCACTTTTTCCGCGATATCCTGATGGATCAGCAAGTTTTCCATGGCGTTGCAGGCGGCGGGATATTGCAGTTTGGAATCAAGAACCACCCGCACGGCCATGTCGACATTCGCACCTTCATCTATGTAGCCATGACAAATACCTTCCGAATGGCCCAATACTGGAATCCGGGTATTCTCCTGAATATAGCGGACGAAGGCATTGCTACCGCGTGGCACGACCAGGTTGATGTATTGGTCCTGATCGAGCATTTCCGCAACCTCCGCCCGAGTCTCGATCATTTGGATCGCGGTTTCGGGCACACCTTCCACCTGTCCGATGGCTTTCGCCAAAAGGGAAACGATGACTTTGTTGGTGTTTTGAGCTTCGGTCCCGCCCTTCAAAATAACGGCGTTTCCGGATTTCAGGCAAAGCGCAGAAATCTGCGGCACAGCATCGGGGCGGGATTCAAATATCGCCCCGATAACGCCAATGGGACAAGTGACATGACGCAATATCAACCCCTCATCCAGCTCCGTCGCGCTCTTTTCACACCCGACCGGATCTTGAAGTCGGCACACACTGCGAATTCCTTTGGCCATGTTATGTACCTTGGCAGAATCCACAGCCAGGCGGGCTATCAGCGGCCCCGGAATATTTTCATTGCGTGCATATTCCAGATCCTTCGCATTCGCAGACAGGATAGACGACTCATTGGACTCCAAAGCCTCGGCCATTTTTTCCAGGGCTGAATTTTTTTCCTGAGTTGAAAGACGAGCCAACTTGAGGGAAGCGGCTTTGGCTTTGGCGGCGATTTCGGCTACGGTCATTTTTATCCTATAACATTGGGGTTTTGCGTTTCATCGAACAATGACTTGAGTTTCCTTTTCCTTGCTATATTTAAAAGCTTGGATGCGAATTTTCTGAGAAAGCTGATTCTTAACCAGATCCAGAATTTTTAATTTGGGGAAAAACGGGCTGTCCATGAGCGCTTCCGCTCCTTGATCGGCAATATTGTTTTGCCCCATGTAAAGTAATTCGAGATTGGGGAAGTTTTTGGAATTAGCAAAAGCCACTGCCCCTTCATCCCCAATTTCATTGCTGAATAAATTCAGAGTAACGAGTTTCGACAGAGTTTCAATTTTAGAAAATGCTGAAATGCCATCGGGAGTTATGAGATTATCGTTCAATAAAAGCGTGGTTAAGTTAAGAAAGTTTTTTGAGCGGCCCACGAAAACAAATGCCTCATCCCCGATTTCATTTTTCCAGATTTTCAAAGATTCCAGATTTTTCAAATAAGGAGATTCCGCCAGAGCCTTGAGCCCCATGTCTCCTATCAAATTCCCCCAAAGGTCGAGATGTTGAAGGTTTTCCAAATGAGGGGATTTCGCCAGAGCCTTCATCCCTTTGTATTTGATTTTATTTCCTTGTAGCAAGAGAGTGGTCACTGAAGACAACAGCTCCATTTGTGCGAGCTCTTTCGCTCCTCTGGTTCCGATCACCACCCGGCTCAAATCCAATACTCGCCCGTCCATGCTGAGACGACTCTGGACAAGGGTCTTGATGTCTTCCACCGCCAAGGAGGGTGAACTGAATGCGAAAGAAACCAGTAATAACCCGATGACCGCAACCTTGCACACTTTTAAAACAGGGGTTCTCATTAAAACTATTCCTGCGTTATTTGGGTTTAAATGCCTGACATTCAGACTATCAGATATTTAAAAATGGTATAAATTATTTTTGTTCCCGCTTTCAACGTTCCCGAAACGGTTCCGGTGATTTTCGACACCCCTACCCTTTCCCGATAACGCACCGGAATTTCGCATATCCTCAATCCGTTGCGCACAGCTTTGATCTGCATTTCGACCGTCCAGCCGAAATTTTGATCCTGCATCCCAATCTTTTTCAGAGACTCTTGGCGAATGGCCCGAAATGGTCCGAGGTCGGTGTAACGGTGCTTAAAAAATATCCGCATCAAAAAGACCGCCAGCCGGTTTCCATAACGCGCCTGCGGCAGAAGGGCCAGGCGACTTTCGGGCAATATCATTCTGCTCCCCACTACAAAATCTTTTTCTTCACTGAGAATCGGCTGGATGAGATCGATGATTTCTTCCGGGTAATCGCTGTAATCTCCATCGAGAAAAACCACAATATCCGGTTGATTCAATTCGGCGATTCCGCGCAAACAAGCCGATCCATAACCTTTGCGTTTCTCTTCGACCACCCGGGCGCCTGCTTCCCGCGCTACATTAGCGGTGTTATCGGTCGAGCCGTTATCGACCACAATAATTTCGTGCAATTTTTCCTGGGGAAGATCGTTTAAGACCAAGCCAATCGAGGACTCTTCATTGAAGGCGGGAATGATGACCGATATTTTGAGGCTCATGAATGGATACGCGAGGTCAACCGGAATTGGAAATCGCTTGTTTCACGCTAGCGACAAAGTCACCGACTTTCTCTGACAGTCCAGCAGAAGAAGCATTCTGTTCAATCAGGCGAACGATAGCGCTTCCCACGATCACTCCATCGGAAACAGCCGCCGCTTTTTTGGCCTGATCGGGACCAGAGATACCGAATCCGACAAGAACGGGCAATTCAGCGACTTTTTTAATCGCCTGCACTTTGGACTCCAGATCGTCGCTCACTTCGGATTTGACTCCCGTCGTTCCGGTCAGGGAAACATAATAGATGAACCCCCGGCTTTCATCGGCGATCAAACGAATTCTATCTTCGGTACTGGTGGGAGCTAGAAGATGGATCATATCCAAACCCTGTTTTTTTGCGTGCGAGTCAAATTCACCGGCTTCTTCAGGGGGAAGATCGGGAATGATCACTCCATCCACTCCGGCTTGAAGAGCGTCATCGACAAATTGTTTTTGTCCATAGGCAAAAACCGGATTGTAACTGGTCATCAAAACGATGGGGAGCTCGGAGTTCTTACGAATTTCAACCACCAGCTGGATGATTTTTTTTAAGGTGGTTCCGCCTTCCAATGCTCGCTGAGAAGCGGCCTGAATGACGGGGCCATCGGCCAGAGGATCGGAAAACGGCACTCCCAGTTCTATGATATCGGCACCGCTTTTTTCAATGATGGAAAAGATTTTCTCCGTGGTCGGCAAATCCGGGTCTCCCGCCGTGATGAACGCGACCAGAGCTTTCTGTTTTTTTTCCTTCAACTTTTGGAAACAATTCTGAATGCGACTCACAAAGATACTCCCATAATATCAGCAACCTGGTTCACGTCTTTGTCCCCCCTACCGGAAAGACAAATCACGATGACTTCATCCTTCTTCATTTTGGGCGCGAGTTTGCTGACGTAGGCGATGGCATGCGCGGATTCGAGGGCGGGGATGATGCCTTCGGCCCGCGAAAGAAGTTTAAAACCCTCCATGGCTTCATCGTCGGTGATGGGAACATATTGCGCCCTGCCAATTTTATTGAGATGACTGTGCTCGGCCCCAACTCCGGGATAATCCAGCCCAGCAGAAACCGAGTGCGCCTCTTTAATCTGCCCGTCTTCATCGTATAAAAGATTGCTCATCATACCGTGTAAAACTCCCGCCTTGCCCTCGCTCAAAGAAGCGCCGTGTTTGCCGGTCTCGATCCCAAGGCCCGCCGCTTCCACGCCGATCAATCGGGTTTCTTCATGGTCGATGAAGGGATAAAACAATCCCATCGCATTGCTTCCTCCACCGACGCAGGCGACGCAAACATCCGGCATTCGCTTTTCAACGTCCATGATCTGCCCGGTGACTTCTTCTCCTATGATCTTCTGGAATTCTCGGACCATCATTGGATAGGGGTGAGGTCCAACAACGGACCCGATGATGTAATGCGTGGTTTCAACCGTGGTGATCCAGTTGCGAATCGCCTCACTCGTAGCGTCTTTCAGCGTACGCGTCCCGCTTGCGACGGGAATCACATTGGCACCAAGCAGTTTCATGCGAAATACATTGAGCGCCTGCCGTTTGATGTCCTTCTCCCCCATGAAGACATCGCATTCCAACCCGAACAAGGCGGCGGCGGTGGCGGTGGCCACTCCATGCTGACCGGCTCCGGTTTCGGCGATCACGCGTTTTTTATTCATGCGAAGCGCCAATAGAGCGCTTCCTATCGTATTGTTTATCTTATGAGCGCCGGTATGATTGAGATCCTCACGCTTCAAATAGATTTTTGCCCCTCCCAGTTGACGAGTTAAATTCTCGGCAAAATACAAGGGTGTGGGTCGGCCCACATACTGCCTGAGGTAATATTTTAATTCCTTTTGAAAGGACGGGTCATTTTGGGCAGATGCAAATACCTCTTCCAGTTCCTTCAAAGCCGGCATCAAGGTCTCGATCACATACTTGCCACCGAAAACACCAAAATGCCCTCTTTCATCCGGCAACTGCGCTTGCTTCATGGGTTGCTCCATCTTTGCTGTTTCCTTAAATACCTGATTACGCTCAACATCGTTATGACTTGCTGGCTTTTACAGCCTTGATAAATGCCTGCAACCGGGCGGGATCTTTGAATCCCGGTATTCTTTCAACCCCGGAACAAACATCCACCGCATAGGGTTTGACCTTTTGAATTGCGTGCGCTACGTTAGCCGGGTTCAATCCCCCCGCAAGTATCACAGGGCCGTATTTTTTTCCCTCACTGACCAGTCGCCAATCGAATGTCTCGCCCGTTCCCCCCTGCTGTTGATCGGAATAAGTATCCAATAAAAATGCGCTCACCTTATAAGAGGACATTCCCTTAAAAGACTCCTTCCCTTTGACCCGGACCGCCTTGATCACCTTGCGGCGAATTTTTTTGCAAAAAGCGGGGGACTCGTCTCCATGTAATTGTACGGCCGAAAGGTTACAGGAATCTGCGATGCGGTTGATTCGGTCCACCGTTTCATTGACAAAAACACCCACTGTCTCAACAAAAGGTGGCAGAGTCGCGATAATGCTTTTCGCCGTTTTCGCGGAAATATAACGTGGGCTTTTTTTGTAAAAGATAAAACCCACCGCATCGGCTCCTCCGTTCACGGCCAGAAGAGTATCTTCAATGCTGGTCATGCCGCAGATTTTAATTTTAACCGTTTGCTTTAGTCTAACCATTTTCCAAATATCTGTGTCTTTTTGCAAGTTTTTGAATTAATATCTCAAAAGTATTTATCTGAATGCCAATATTGTGGGCATTCGTTTTTCCGCTTGCCCAGGAATTTAATATAACCCGTTTCTAGATATAAACTTCCCAGGTGTAAAATGAAAAATTTTCGCTGGATCGCCCTCATCTTGTTCATAACACTTCCGCTATTCGCCATCGGTTGCGCAACCACCCACGAGGCAGATGGAGTGGAAGTTGAAATTGATTTCCAGGGACATGGCGTCAAATCGTTTCAGTTATCAGTGGAACCCCTTTACCAGGCCACCTTGACCGCCCTCGACAATATGAACCTGAAAGTGGACGACATTTCTGAAAACGGTCCAGACCGCCAAATCAATGTCAAAACTGAAGAGCTTCATATCATCATCGACCTGATGGGAATTGGAACCACTCTTTCCAAAATGCGGGTCAAAGCCCAGGAAAAAGGTTTCTTTGCTTCCGATTATAACGAAGA
>CAYPQH010000019.1:7297-18469 GCA_964412825.1 uncultured Nitrospinaceae bacterium
GCCAGTTTTTCAGGTATGTTATCGGCTTTCATCAAACTTTCGCCGATCAAAAATGCGTGCGCTCCGAGTTTTTCCAATTCCTGAATGTCGCCGGATGCATGAATACCGCTTTCACAAACCAGAAGATTGTCTGGAACCATTTTCGCCATTTTTATCAACCGGCGGGAAATATCCAGATCGGTTTTTCCGGTTTTCAAATCCCGGTTGTTGATGCCAATCAGAAAAGCGCCCACAGAAAAGGCTTTTTCCATATCTTTTTCGCAATGAGTTTCCACCAGAGCGGTCATGCCGATTTCCTTGCCCAACTCAAGTAAATCCTGCATTTGATTTTTACCCAGCCATGTTGCGATCAGCAGAAAAAAATCCCCGCCAAAAGCGCGGGATTCGTACACTTGATAGGGGTCGAATATAAAATCTTTCCTGAGCAGTGGGATTTTCACTTCATCCCGAACCTGACTTAAAAACTCGATACTGCCACCAAAATAATTGGATTCCGTTAGAACGGAGATTGCGGCGGCTCCGTGTTCTGCGTATTCCCTGGCAATGGCGAGGCCGTCAAAATCGGGACGCAACTCGCCTTTAAAAGGAGTCCGCTTCTTTATTTCGGCAATGATCCTGGTACTTGATGCAGGTTTAAGCGCCTGACAGATATCCAAAATAGGATCTTTCTGCCCGATTCTCCCTTTGATTTCTGACAGAGGAGTCTTTCGCCGGGTGCTATCCAGCTCCTCTTTTTTATGCTCAAATATTTTATCTAGTATGTTGGCCATGTTTTTTTATCTACCGATCAGGAGTGACTCACTTCGCAAAGTCGGAGCAATTTTTCTTTCGCCGCTCCCGAAATAATGGATTCTCTTGCGATTTCCAATCCTTCTTTGATCGAACCTGCCTTTCCGCCAGCGCAAATAGCCGCAGACGCATTCAACAAAACGATATCCATTTTTGGCCCGGCTTCGCCATCCAGAACAGCCGTGATAATTTCCGCGTTTTCTTGAGGGGACCCGCCCTTAACCTGCTCAGGGGAACAACGCTGCAAACCAAATTCTTCCGGACTGATGCTGTACTCTTTAACCTTTCGGTCCAGTAACTCTGCTACATGGGTCACATCCATCAATGAGATTTCATCGAGCCCGTCTTCCCCATGGACCACAAACGCATGTCGGCACCCCAGGTCTTTCAAGACATGAGCAATGGGCGAAACCCACTTTCTATCGAATACGCCAATGATTTGGGCATGGGCGTTGGCCGGGTTGGTCAAAGGCCCGAGCAAATTGAATATCGTTCGAAATCCCAATTGCTTCCTGACCGGCGCGGCATGTTTCATCGCTCCATGCATCAGAGGCGCAAACAGAAAACCCATGCCCACCTGCTCGATGCACTTTTCCACCACCGCTTTATCGGCTTCGATATTAACTCCCAGACATTTCAGCACATCGGCACTGCCGGACCGGCTGGACACCGCCCGATTGCCGTGTTTCGCCACGGTGATTCCCGCTCCGGCAACCACAAACGCCGAGGCAGTGGAGATATTGAAAGTCGTACCGCCATCACCACCGGTCCCGCAGGTGTCGACAATATTATCTGAGGTGACTTTCAGCTTTTCGGCTTTCTGGCGCATGACTCGTGCGGCCCCTACGATTTCGGAAACACTTTCCCCCTTCTCTTTGAGCGCTGTGAGAAATTCCGCCAATGCAGAATCTTCCGCCTGCCCTTCCATGATTTGATTCATCACGGAGACCATTTCCGCTTCGGTCAAATCGATCCCATCCAGGACTCGGGTGACCGCATCCTGGATCTTCACGCGCTGGTTTTTGCTGACAAGTGAAGAAAGTTTCCCAACAATTCTTTACCACTCACGGTCAAAATAGATTCGGGATGAAACTGCACGCCTTCAACCAATAGTTCCTTGTGGCGGATTCCCATGATTTCCTTATCATCGCTTTCGGCGGAAATCTCGAAACAATCCGGCAGAGTTTTTCGATTCAGGACCAGAGAATGATAGCGCGTGGCTTCAAAAGGATTGGGAAGATTTTTGAACAGGGTCTTTCCATCGTGATGGATCATCGACGTTTTCCCATGCATCAACCGCCCGGCTTTTATGATCTCTCCGCCAAATGCCGCACCCACCGACTGATGCCCAAGACACACGCCGAGAATGGGAATTTTCCCGGCAAAATGTTTCACCACATCGACAGACACGCCCGCTTTATCCGGTGTGCAGGGCCCTGGAGAAACCACAATTTTTTCAGGCTTCAGAGATGCAATTTCATCTATCGTGATTTCATCGTTTCGATGCACTTCGATATCCGCCCCCAGCTCACCCATATATTGCACCAGGTTGTAAGTGAACGAATCGTAATTGTCTATCATGAGGATCATCGGAACAACCCTCTCTCGGAGATTTCGATGGCTTTCAGAAGGGCCTTGCCCTTGTTCATGGTTTCCTCAAATTCATTGTCGGGAACCGAATCCGCGACGATTCCCGCGCCAACGCCCAGATAGGCGATATTGTCTTTTATCAAAAGCGTACGGATGGCGATGGCTGTGTCCAGATTGCCGCTAAAGCTGATATATCCCACGGTTCCGCCATACAACCCCCGGCGGGTCGGCTCCAGTTCGTCAATGATTTCCATCGCCCTTATCTTGGGCGCCCCGGAGAGTGTGCCTGCCGGAAACGTGGCTTTCAAGACGTCAAAACAATCGAGTCCCGGTTTTAATAATCCTCTGACGTTGGAAACGATGTGCATGACGTGGGAATAACGTTCGATTATGAATTGTTCGTTCACTTCAACTGTGCTCGTTTGGGCTATCCGCCCAAGATCGTTGCGCCCAAGGTCCACCAGCATGATGTGTTCTGCCAGTTCCTTTTCATCCTGTAGAAGGTCCTTTTCCAGAGCGCAATCTTCCGCTTCGTTTTGTCCACGCTTTCGGGTTCCGGCAATGGGGCGAACCTCCACCTTGTCGTCTTCCAAACGTACCAGAATTTCCGGAGAAGAGCCGACTACCTGCAAGTCTCCAAACTTCAGGAAATACATGTAAGGAGAGGGGTTAACTGTACGTAATGCACGATAAATATCGAACGGATCTTCACTGATTGAGCACTTCAATCGCTGGGACAACACCACCTGAATGGCGTCCCCTTCGACGATATATTGTTTGATCTTGAGGACCGCTTCCTTGAAGGCTTTTTCTTCAAAATTGGACTCAATATAATCAACGCCTGTATTGGCGTTATTGAGTTTCGCTTGTTTAGCAATGGGTACGTTGGCGCGAAGCTTGTCTTCCAGACATTCAATCTTTTTCAGGGTCCTGGCATACAAACCATCGAGATCGTCGTCTTCGACAAATGCGTTGGACACAATTTTAATGGTGTGCGAAACGTTGTCGAAAATAAGCAACGTGTCCGTAATGACGAATAAAGAATCGGGAACATCCAGGTCATCGGTGGTCTGATCGGGCAATTTTTCAAAATAACGGACCATGTCATAGCCAATGAACCCCACTGCCCCGCCTGTGAATGGAGGCAAACCCTCTTCTGGCACAGGCCGATATTTAGCCAATATTTTTTTGATAACGGAAAGAGGGTCGTCTACCTCACCCGTTTCTTCTTTGCCATTTTCCTGAATACTAAAAGTATTCCCTTTGGTCCGAACGATCAAGGAGGGATCGCAACCGAGAAAACAATACCGCGCCCACTTTTCCCCGCCTTCCACACTTTCCAGTAAAAACGAATAGTCCCCTCCCCTGATTTTCATATAAGCCGATACAGGCGTGTCCAAATCGGCGACAATTTCCTTGTAAACAGGGATCAGGTTGCCTTGACTGGCTTTTTGTTTGAATTCTTCTAGAGAGGGCTGATACATGACACTTCCAAAATGGAAAATTGGTTTAATATAGTCGCCTGAATATGCAATCTGTATAGCGCAATTCCGTCGAACTTTGCGTCGATCACAAATAGCCTCAATCGGCTTTATTAATTTTAATACCTGTTATTTCAATAAGTTAATCATGAGACTCTATCATTTACCCTGAGAGAGTGTCAAGAAATCAGAGAGGAAAATCAGTCTACCGGTTTCCAGTCTTCGCCGTTCCAGTGGAGGATCAGGCCATTATCACCCACGGCGTATATATTTCCTTCCGAGGTTCCCCAAATGGCGGTCAGGTACTCCTGGGTATTGGATTCGATGCGAGTCCATTGGTCGCCTTCCAAAAACATGATCATGCCTTCATCCCCGATGGCGAATACCATGTCGCTGGACGGGCCCCACACATCCAGAAAAAACTCCATGGTCCCGGATGGTAACTCTTTCAAATCGGCGCCATTGAATTCAAATATCGCTCCATCGGAACCGACGATATAAATCTCCTTGGGGCCAAATCCATATACTCCATAAAACTCCGCGCTCGAATCAAACGTCATGCGTACCCACTGGTCGCCTTCCTGCCTTAGGACCAGGCCGTCATAACCTACGGCGACCATCCCGCTTTCCTTGCACCCCCATAACCGGGTAATGTCGGTATCGGTTCCGGTTTTGGTATATTTCCAAGTCTCGCCATCGTAACGTAGAATTTTCCCCAATCGGGAACAGGCATAAATTTCATCAGCGGCCAGGCCATATATCCCCGTCATCGGTGGAAGTTTTTCGATGTCCTCAGGAGACCATGAAGAGCCATCGAAGCGCAGGATGACTCCGTCCGTCGCCACCGCAAATAAATTATCCGACGCACTGCCCCACATGTTTTTGATGGTGTAGCGACCGTTCAGCTCCATTTTGTCCCATTTGCTTCCATCATAATGAAGCATGGTTCCTTCCGCTCCGCCGACAAAAATATTATTTTCGCCAAATCCGGTTATGGACAGTAGATGGTTATCGGTAAGAATTGACATAGATTTTAGGGTGTCACCCTGAGCTTGTCGAAGGGGGACAAAAAGCTATAAAATGGATTCATGCTTCGACAGGCTCAGCATGACATCAAACAAATAGTGCCTTGAATGGGCTTTTTCAACAACCTGCTAATAAACTGGGCCAAACGACCTGGATCTAGATTACTATTTCTCTAGTAGATCATTTTTAATAACAAAATTTGTGGTATTCCATACCAAAATTATCAAGGCTGGTTTCTCTTGCTAGTTCGATCTTTTTTAAGAGTTTTTCATCGCTATTTGCCAAGACTTCTGCTTTTTCAAAAAAATCTTTAGCAAGTTTATGTCGATTTTGATACTGAATAAGCAAACCTTTATTCCCCATCAACCAATCACTATACCTCTTTTCTAAATGTGGAAAACGATCCATAGCCCGATGGTAAACACCAGAGGTTATATAAGCTTGCGCCAAACAAGGAGTATCATTCGTCTTTTTACATTTTATTATAGCTAGCCCGATTAAACGGCTAGCAGGGAAATGACGCTCACTATCAATAAGCACAGAGCAAGCTTGGTAAAGTTTATCCATGGGATCGCTCGGCTCAAACACTCCAAAGCCAGCGCATCCATATGACAGGGAACAAATTGAAAATACTAAAATATTTCTTCTAAACATTAGCCTTTCTCTCAACATATTTTGAAGAAAACAAATGATTGTCCGCTTTGGATAGATTAGGCGATTCAATAACTGAAACTGTCTTTCAGAAAAGTCTAATTAACCGGTCCAAGCGACATATCGCTCCATTTTTTTCCATCATAGTGGATGACGGTTCCGTTATCACCTACCGCGTAAACACAATCCGGCCTGAGGCCTTTCACCTTGGTCAGGTAATCTTCCGACCTTGGGGATTCCATTTTCTCCCATTTTTTTCCGTCATAATGCAAGATGACCGCACTGTCCCCAACAATGAAAATGTCATCGTCGGAAGTCCCCCAGATACTCAAGAGATACTCGTCCGTCCCGGATTCCATCGTCGTCCATTCCTCGCCGTTATAATGGAGGATGGTCCCGTGAGATCCGGCAACGTAAACATTGTCCGTCCGGGTTCCCCATATACCAAAAAGAGAAATCGTCTCGTCCGTCAGCTCCTCGCGTCGATGAAATTCTTTGCCGTCATAATAGCGATAAATGCCTTCGCCACCGATAGCGTGGATATGATTGATATCCGCCCCCCACATCCCAAAAATATCGTGGATGGTGTTCGGTTCCCGGTAGTCCCACTTGTCTCCATCCCAGTACAACAAACGTCCGCCAACGCCAAAAAGAAAGACATTGTCGGCATCAAATCCAAAGGCCGAGTTCAAGGAGTCATAGCTCCCGGTTTCCATCTGAATCCAGTTTTTGCCATCGTACTTTAACACCACGCCGCCAATACCCACGGCGTAAATATTTTTTTCATCTGCCGCCCAGATTCCCATCAGGGGATTGGTATTCTCCGTACGCACGGGATACCATTCTTCGCCGTCAAAATACTGAGGGATACCGTCTTTCCCGACGACATAAATTTTCTTTTCGTTAAATACCCAGAGATCCAAGAGGTCCGGGTGCTCTCCAATGAACATGGTTTTTCTATCGCCTCAATTTTTGAGATAATATTTTGTCATTTATAATCACAACAGAAAACTTTTCATCAAAAAAAAAGGGCGCCCCGGCTCTGTGGCACAGGGGACCCTTTTAGACGAACCCGGTTTTAAAAATCAGACTTCTTCCCTTATTGGGCGGAACAACACACTCGTCAGCTTTTTCAAGCTTTTGGAATTCCGAATCATATCCTCAACTTCCGGGCTGATGTCGTTTCGGATCAAAACCAGTGTTTCGAGATTCTCCAGGGTTGTAGATTCGGCAATGGCCCGGCCACCCTCGTCCCCAATTTCAGCCTCATAAAGATCGAGCAGAGTCAGGTTTTTTAAAACCGGAGAATTGGCGATGGCGATTCCACCTCGAGGGCCGATGTCATTAAAAGTCATCGTCAATTGAGTCAGATTTTTCAAGTTGTCGGATTGGGCTAGCGCCTCGACGCCCCCCCCTTCCACATAATTCCAATTCAAATTGAGTTCGGTCAATTGAGTCAGGTTTTTGGAATTTGCGATGGCAATCGCCCCCTCGTTGCCAATATTGTTCCGGTAGAGCGACAACTGATTGATCTTGGTGAGGGTGCTCGAAGTCGCAATGGCTTCTGCCCCTTCATCTCCCAGTTTTTCTCCAAGCCACAACGAAATCAGATTGGCAAGGGTTTTGGATTCGGCAATGGCGCGCGCTCCTTCGGCTCCCACCTGATTGTCGCTCAAAATGAGTTCTGACAAGTTGATGAGAGTTTTTGAAGCCGCCAGCGCTTTCACGCCCACATCGGTGATTTTATTTTTGAACATGTTGAGCACGGTGAGGTGCTTCATATGCTCCGAATCCAGGAGAGCTTTCAACCCATCGTCGCCAATCTCGTTGAACTCCAGAAAGGCGGCGGTCACCCCTTTGACTTTTTCGGACTGCACGACAGCGATCAAATCCTCATCGTCGATTTCTTTTTCTCGGAGATCGAGTTCGTTTTTATCCGCACTCAAACTTTGTTCGATCAGGCTGTCTATGTCTTCTTCTGTTTTTGCGGCCATGCTCTCTATTCCTTCGGAATCAAATTGGTTTTAAAGGGCTAATAAATGTAATTGTTGAGCCATGCATTCTAAGAAAGTCTGCGATATTGTAAAGCCAAATATTTTTAATTTCCCATCCAGACAGGAAAAACTATTGAACGTAAAGAGCGATTATCGTTTGACTTGAATTTCAACCATATATGGATTAATTTTATTAATACATTTTTTTTTTATTTTGACAATTATTATTTATAATAACAACAGGTTGGACGTTTGACCCTCCATTGGGACAATATTATCCCGCCCCCAAAATAAACCACAACAATGGCAATTCTATCCCATGTCGCAGAATATTGACGAAATAACGCGCAAAGTCGAAGAGGCCCGCGCTTTTATCCCCACTCTCCTCAAGGAAATGGGCAAAGTTCTGGTCGGGCAGAAATATTTGACCGAAAGGCTGATTCTCGGCCTCTTGACCGGCGAACACATTCTGGTGGAGGGTGTTCCCGGTCTTGCCAAAACAACCGCCGTCAAAACCCTTGCCCAGGCCATTCACGCCGAATTTAAGCGCATCCAGTTCACCCCGGACTTACTGCCCGCGGACTTACTGGGGACACAGGTGTATCAACCCAAGACAGGCGAGTTCTCCATTAAAAAGGGACCGCTTTTTGCCAATATCATATTGGCGGATGAAATAAACCGGGCCCCGGCCAAAGTCCAAAGCGCCCTGCTGGAATCCATGCAGGAGCGGCAGATCACCATCGGAGGTCAGACTTTTAAGCTTGAAGAACCTTATATGATCATCGCCACGCAAAATCCCATTGAACAGGAAGGAACCTATCCGCTTCCCGAAGCGCAGGTGGACCGATTTTTGTTCAAGTTGATAGTTGAATATCCCTCCAGGGAAGAAGAAAAAATTATCATGCAAAAAATGTCCACCTCCAACAACCAAGTTCAAGTCAACCCGGTCGTCAAACCGGAGGATCTGTTCAAGGCCAGGCAAGTGTTCGATTCTATCTATATCGACGACAATTTGCAGGATTACATCCTCAATCTGGTCGCGGCAACACGAGACCCGGCAGCCCATGGCCTGGAAGCCTATGCAAAAACCATTCAGTTTGGGGCCTCCCCCAGAGCTTCCATATTCCTGAACCGGGCTTCCAAAGCGTACGCTTTCATGCAAGGCCGGGGCTATGTGGTTCCGCAGGATATAAAATCCATTGGACGAGACATCCTGAGGCATCGGATCATCCTGACCTATGAAGCCGAGGCGGAAAACCTCACCACCGACGATATCTTGAAAAAAATCTTCGATACGGTGGAAGTTCCTTAAATAAAGGTTATCTATAATAGTTACGACTGAACCGGGCAGACAGTGTCAATTATTGAATGGCTGGGATCGATCCAAATACAACACTCATATTTTGTCCGAAAGCAGTCTTTCGGAACTCAAGAACATCCTCCCCTGTCTGTCAGGTCACGTTTAAACTGCTATAGGTTTTCATTTTGAATTTCGTCACAAATTTTATGGAATGGCTCCGCTCCCATCCCCCGGTCAACCCAATTTTGTGTGAACCCACCCAATATTGTCGCAAATAACGCGACTAAATTGACCAATATGGAGATAAATGTTAAGGTGCGTGCAGGAGCAAACAAAATCAAAGGGAGGGTATACTATGGCCTCAGATCGTATTAACACAAGGTTATCAAAGCCTTTAGCGGACCATATTGAACGTATGGTGGGAGCAAACGGCGTCTATGAAACACCAAGCGAGTATGTTCGTGATCTGATCCGCAGGGACATGGAAAACAGCGATTCTGTTTATTTGAGAGAAGCCATTCTGGAGGGCTATCGGGATATGGCATCGGGTCGATATTTCAAATCGACGGGGAATTTCAAAAAGGATATGGGCCTGCTCAAGAAAAACGATAGCCTCGACGGGGCTTAATTGATGGCGGATTATTTTATTTCCCGTCGCGCGGCCCTTGATTTACAGGATATTTATAATCGCTCTGCTAAAGAATGGGGCGAGGGTGTTGCCGATGTATACATGGAAACCGTTTACAGGGTGTTTGCTCGGCTTTCCAAAAACCCTGAACTGGGCAAGCTCCGGCAAGAACGATCCGGCCCCTTCCTCATGTATCCTGCGGGAAAACACTTTGTCATTTACGACACCTTTCCCCAGGGAATTATTATCCTGACTCTGTTGCATCAAATGCGCAAAATTGAAATTATTATTGAAAACCTCGGTCCCTCTTTTATTTCCGAAATTACCGATTTGAAGAAACAATTTCACGAATGAGTTTGAATTTCGTCACAAATTTTCTGGACTGGTTCCAGCCTCTTTCAACAGAAGTCCCTGAAAATGAAGTTTCGCCCGAATTGCTCCAAAAAGTTCGGGCCATCCAGATCAAAACCAATCATCTGGCCAATGACATCATGACGGGGGAATATGTTTCGGCCTTTAAAGGACAGGGCATGGAGTTCAGCGAAGTCCGGGAATATCAGCCGGGTGACGACATTCGTTTGATCGAATGGAACGTCACCGCCCGTATGGGTCAACCTTATATCAAAGAGTTCAAGGAAGAGAGGGAATTGACATCCATGCTTTTGGTCGATGTCAGTTCTTCGGGAGAATTTGGCTCAATCGGAAAACGTAAAAACGAGATCTCCGCTGAAATCGCTTCTATACTGGCTTTTGCGGCCATTAAAAATAATGATAAAATCGGGCTGATCGTATTCTCGGATATCATTGAACATTATATTCCGCCGAAAAAAGGCAAAGCGCATGTGTGGAATATCATCCGCACGATATTGGATTTTAACCCCGAAGGCAAAGGCACCGACCTGAACCTTCCGCTGGAATATTTGGTAACTATCCAGAAACGCAAAACCGTTGCCTTTTTGATATCCGATTTTCTGGCCCAAGGTTATGAGAATACGCTGAAACTTGCCCGGCAAAAACACGACCTCATCGCTCTCAGGATTGTCGATCCGCGCGAGCAGGACCTCCCAAATGTGGGGCTGGCGTACTTGCAGGACGCGGAAACAGGCGAGTCTATCCTGATAGACACGGCGGACAGGGAAATGGTCAAACAATTCACTGAACTCGGTGAGCAGGAATTCTTAAAAATGAAGACTTTTTATAATTCGATAGGAATCGACATCATTGAAATACGCACCGATCGACCTCTTGTCGAACCCATCGTTCGCTATTTCAAAGTGAGAGAAAAAAGGCGTGGAATATGAATCCCCTGAAAACCGATAAAGCAAAGGATGGTGTCAGCCCTTCTATCAAAATTTTTGTGATCGCCTTGACCGTCCTTACAATGGTGGCATTCCTTGTATTGGCTTTTAAATTGGTCGGCAAAATGACTTCTTCTACTGAAGAAGAAAAACCCTGGGCTTTGGAAATACGAGTGGTCGGTGACAAGCTGAAAGAGGCTGGACTCCACCGGCAAGCCATCGCCCAATACGCCAAATTTCTTGAAAATGAAGATATCGACCTGAAAACCCGCGCCAAGGTTTCGCAAACTGTGGGGGAACTTTATAAAACGCGTGGAGATTGCGGCTCGGCTCTGGTCTGGTTTTATCAGGCCGAGGTGGCAGGCCCCGCCCCCGCAGACAAAACAACCCTGGATTTCCAAATAGCCGCCTGTCT
>CAYPQH010000020.1:0-2309 GCA_964412825.1 uncultured Nitrospinaceae bacterium
GAGGTCGTGGATGGCGTGGCGGCGGGCCATGAGATTCTCTATAAAAAGGAAATCACCATCGCTATTGATGGTTAGGCTTCCTTCATCACCCCCTGAAAACTATTAATTTTTTTTATATAATCCATATTAACGTTCTGGAGGATGGGTTGCACATGACAAGACCGCTTGACGCCCGTTTGACCCCACACAACTTTATTTCGATTTGTTTTCTTGTGGCAATCCTGATTTTTTGCTCGGCAACAGCGGTTTTTGCCGGGTGGTTGTACCCTTTAGGAGAAACCAGGGAGAAAACTCAATTCTCAACGGAACATATTCAGCTCAAAGCCCCATCGGATACGGGCAATCGTCCACCGCTGATTTTTGAAGGTGGGGATCTTTTTCTTGGCACAGGTAAACTTGATGAAGGTTTCGAAACCCCCTGGGGAGCTGTGTGGCAACCGCAATTATGGGTCTTCGCGACCGTCCGTTCCGCTGTGTATACCTTCGATGACGGAGTCAACAGTCCCTCCGCCGAGTGGGGAACCCGGTTGGACCTCTATGGAAACCTCCAGCTGACGGGAACCGAGAAGATACTCATAGGTTTCAGGCCCCTGGATAGAAACACGCTGGACAGTTTCTCCCGTGTTACGTTCAATGATAATCGCGGAGGGAGTCAGGGAGAGTTCAATCTGGATATTCGAACCCTGTTTTTTGAGGGCGATTTGGGAAGTCTCTTTCCCGGGCTCGACAAGGCGGGCGTAAAAAAACTGGACTATGGTTTCACCGTCGGAAGACAGCTCCTGCAATATCAGGAAGGAATTCTGATCAACGATGAAGTGGACGTTGTTGGCCTCGTCAGAAATAATGTCAGGCTTCCATTTATCGCCAACTTGCGAACTTCCGTTGTTTATGGCTGGAACAGAATTGGACGGAATAACGCAATAGACAATGACTCCGCCAAATTCTTCGGGTTTTTCAACTCCGTGGATACCGATGTGAGCACTTTCAATCTGGATGCGATATATATTCCTGACGAAGAACAAAATGGCGACGGTTATTATGTCGGCGCCTCCGCTATCCAGCGTATCGGCCACTTCAACACCGCATTTAGAGTCAACGCCTCCGTTGCTGAAAATAGGAATAATGTCAAAGTTGGCAGTGGAGTCCTGCTATCCTCCGAGATTTCATTCACCCCGCATAAATCCGATGACATCGTTTATTTCAATACCTTTGTTTCCGCTGGAAACTTCACGCAAGCGGGTCGCGAGCCTGTGGTTGGCGGTCCTTTAGGCGCTCTCGGCATCCTGTTCGCTGCCCCGAGTCTGGGGAATTTTGAAAACGAGCTCAACAGTTTTACCGATGACGTGGCCGGTTTTGCCCTGGGTTATGAGGCGTTCTGGGACAATCACAGGCGAAGCCTGACCTTGGAAATCGCGGGCAGGAAGGACATTGGGGGAAATGGCTTTGATGATTATGCGATTGGCTTCGAATTTCGCCAGCGACTGGCCCAGCGGATTCAGTTGCAAGTGGACGCCCATCGCACCTTCCAGGAGTCCCGGGACGATGGGTTTGGAACGCGCGTGGAACTACTCTATCAATTCTAATAGATAATGGGTGGCTTGAAGCCTGGTCGTCAGGCCTTTGGGTTAATTATAATAGTTACATTGATTTCACTTGTTACATTTTGATTGTTTGTTACACTTGATGGACTTCATGAGAGAAAATTCAATAAAGTTTAAAGGATACAATGAACAGAAACAACGCGACGCACTATTTAGCACTCATTTTCTTTTTTTCCTGCCTGCAAACCGGGGTATCTGGGTTCATCACAGACCCGGTTTTTGCCAAATCGGGTGCTTCTGACAAACGGATTGCAGAATCGGTTTTCGGCCAAGCCCTGAGCACTCTCGAAGCCAATACGGTTTTAAATATCCCGGACAATAAAGTGAGGGCGGTTTCTTTATTTGGAACTGAAAAAAACCTCGTAACACAGACAAAACCTTTGTCAGAAAGGACGTTTGCCTGGTTCTGGGACAATTGGTTTAAAGAGGATGAATTTGAAGAAACCTTTGAAACCCCGGAAAGGAAAATTATAGAAAATAAAGGGGATGTCGCCGAAGAGCTTCCCTGGTGGAAACCTGAGGCTTACGAAATTGTCGAGGAAGACACTCCCTATGAAGCTGTTCCCGAAAATAAAATAAGGGTGGCTCCTCCCGTCTTGTACAGGGGAGAACCAATTGAGAAGGCAGAGCCTGAATTGCAGATGAAGAAGGTGGTTCCCGAAAAACCGTTTATGGTGAAGCCTGAGACGGTTGAAATTCCCGAACCGA
>CAYPQH010000020.1:2409-14827 GCA_964412825.1 uncultured Nitrospinaceae bacterium
GTTCCCGAAACACCGCCTGTGGTGAAGCCTGAGACGGTTGAAATTCCCGAACCGAGATTTGTTCCTGAAGTGGTTCCAGAGGAAAAAATATTGACGGTTCCTCGAGTTGCGCCTGTGCAAAAACCGGTCGTGAAGGCAGAGCCTGAAATGCAGATGAAAAAGGTGGTTCCCGAAACACCGCCTGTGGTGAAGCCTGAGACGGTTGAAATTCCCGAACCGAAATTTGTTCCTGAAGTGGTTCCAGAGGAAAAAATATTGGCGGTTCCTCAAGTTGCGCCTGTGCAAAAACCGGTCGTGAAGGCAGAGCCTGAAATACAACAAAAAGAGGTGGTGGCCGAAACAAAAATCACGTCCTCAGGTTTTTTTAAAGGGGCAAAATCTTGTAAAGAGTGTCATGAAGGTGAGTATGAAATTTGGAAAAAAACCAAACATCATACTTCCTTCAGGACGGTGCACAGGGAACCCAAGGATTCCTCTAAACCGTCTCCCAAAAAGATCCTGGCGAATGTGGCCGGGTCGAAGCGAATGAAGAGAAATAAAACCTGCTATCTTTGTCATTATACTTTGCAACAAAAAGCCGCTGAAGCCCGGCCTGTAGCTAAATCGGGGACGTCCTGCGAGAGTTGCCACGGTGCCTCCTCAGAGTATCTGGCCATCCATGATAACTATGGCGGAGAAGGGGTCAAGCGAGTAGATGAAACCCCGGGGCACAGGAAGGAAAGAATTGCGATGTCGACGGCTAAGGGTTTGATCTGGCCGGAGATGAAATATCAGGTGGTTGAAAATTGTATGACCTGCCACGGCTTGGCTCACCCCGATCTTTCGGGAGATGTGCTGGCTAAAATGTTGGGAGCCGGTCACCCGATCAACCCCAATTTTGAAGCGGTCAAATACTCGCAGGGAACGGTTCGGCACCGATACACTCCTGAAAATATAACCAACAACAGAGAAATGACCGAACCGGAAAAAGCGGAGTTGTTTGTCATTGGTCATGCGGCGGCGCTGGTGTCTGCCAAAGAGGCCATGTCAAAATCCAATGAACCAAAATACACAGCCGCGCAGAATCAACGCGTGAAAAATGCGGAAGCGGTCCTTTCCCTGTTGACCGATATTCCGGAAGCCGCTCAATTGATGGCATCCCCAAACCGGTCGAATGCGCTCAAACTGGTGAATGCACTGACTGGCAAGGATTTGATCGGAAAAGTGGGTTCGATGCTTCCAGCGCAATCCGACTATAAATAATCCCGCTTTCAGACCAACTCACCCGGAGGACCGTTCCAATCCATAGAAGAATTGAGGAAGATGCGAGCAACAGGCGGGTCCCGATAAAAACCTCAAGCCCGAAAGTCATCCCCCAAAACTGCGGTGAGAAAAATTCTTGTCCGCAAACCCAGGAAGCGATTTTCTCTCGTCTAAGAAATTTTGTTGGCCTTTTTGTAACAGCCGTTTTATTTACAGGTTGTTCGCAATTTCCAAAAATTAACAATATAGCCCAGGGAAAAACTGAAATTTCAGAAAAGGTGAAAAAAATCTCCTCCGGCCGTAGTTTTATTCCTGACGGATATTATGAGCCCTTGCCGGACCTGGGAGAAAAGGGATACTTTTTAAAACTCCTGGCTCCCGATGTTTATTTTTTTACCACAGGGGTATACAACACCATGTTCATCACCACGTCCAAGGGAGTGGTGGTGATCGACCCCATTCAAGGCAAAGGACCTCTGCTGAAAAAAGCCATTCGGGAAGTCACTGAAAAAATTCCAAAGTACATGATCTATTCACACGCCCATTTAGACCATATTGGCGATGCCCATTTGTTTGCAGGCGAAGCTCAGATCATCGCTCATATCGAAACCCGTAAACTCCTGGAGCGCTATAAAGACCCGCATCGTCCCATCCCACAAATCAGTTTTGGAAAAAATTACAGCCTGAGTCTGGGAGGCACCCAGATCGATCTGATTTATCCCGGCGAAGGTCATGGAAAAGGCAACATCATGATCCACCTTCCCAGACAAAAAGTGTTGATGGTTGTGGATGTCGCCACGCCAAGATCGGTGCCTTTTTTAAACTTTGCCACCATCGATATTTACAGCCAGATCAAAGGAATTGAACAGGCTCTCAATTTAAATTTCGATGTGTATGTCGCGGGGCATTTGCACCGACCCGGGACGAAGAAGGAAATGCTGGAAGTCCTGAAATATTATCTGGCTTCCAAGCGGGCCAATAAAGCCGCGCTCAAGAAAATATCGTTTTTGGATGTGAAAGCGCGATCCCGGACCCAGGACCCGGAACGCTTGTTTGGAGAGTATTACCAGGCGGTGTCCCGGGAATGTTTTCGCATGTTAAAAAAAAAGTGGAAGCCCCGGTTGATGGGGTTTGAGGCATTCACTCGTGGCCATTGTGATGTCTGGACCAGCTTTCATCGGACCGAGGTGGCTCCTGAATAGCCAGCCTTCGTCAATGGGGTGAAGCTTCTGGCGGGCCTTATAGTGTGTTGTATTCAGCGAGAATTTTACGAGCGTCCGTATGGGCATTGAGGGGCATGCGCGGCCCCATCTGAGTCACCACCTGAGCGGCGCAATAGGACCCCAGGATGGCAGATTCCCTCAAGTTCAGACCTTTGAGGATGCCGTGGAGCGCCCCTGCGGCATATAAATCCCCCGCGCCGGTGGTGTCCACCGGAGTGACGGGAAAGACACCTACGGTTTCTTTCTGCCCCCGATCATGGCTTCTTACCCAGGAGCCTTTTGCCCCAAGCGTCATGAACACCGTTTTGGACATGCCCCCTAAAGTTGTGAAGGCAGATTCGATATCGGCTGTATCGGCCATTGCCAGGGCTTCCACTTCGTTGCAGAAAAGAATGTCCACGTTCCAGCGGATGAAGTCGATCAAACTTTCTTTGAAGGTGTTGACCACGAACGCGTCGCTCAAAGTAAACGCGACCGGGATGCCGCCTGCTTTCGCGAGTTCGGCCATTTTCAATGCGGCCTTGCGGGTTTCCTCTCCTGTCCATAAATAGCCTTCAATGTAAGTCATTTTGGCGTTCTGGACGATGGTTGCATCGACATTGTCAGGATGCAGGGAAGATGAAATGCCCAAATGGGTGAGCATGGTGCGTTCTGAATCGGGAGTCACCAGGACAACGCAGGTTCCGGTTCCGTTTGTTTCGCCATCGGGACCGGGAAACCCGACCCGGCAAACTTTCATGTCTTCCGAGTAATGTCGGCCATAGTTGTCATTTGCCACCCGGCCCAGATAATAGCCGCTACTGCCCAAAACGCTGATCCCGTGAACGGTATTAGCGGCGGACCCGCCTGAGGAAATTTTGGTTGACTGGTCCCCAAGCGAGCTCAACATCTGCGTTTGTTCATCCGAGGTGGATAATTTCATGCCGCCTTTAATCAGGGAATGTTTCTCGATGAACGCATCTTCGACCCGCACCTCTATGTCCACCAAGGCGTTGCCAATCCCTACCAAATCATAATTCATAATTTACGCTTTCCTGGAAAAATTAAATGCATGCGTCAGGAGTTTTTAAGGAGAATCTATTTGCTTGCTGACAAACATTTTGTAGCCTAGAACCACGAACACGGTCACTCCCGCCACGAAAAATGAAGCTCCCGACGCCTGCGCAACCAGGCCCACCGCTTCCTTCGCCTGGTGCGTGCCGCCCATTGAGGGAGCCAGCAAAGCCGCCAGCAGCCAGAAAACTCCGTATCCCAAACTGCCGAGCCCACTCAGCAGGGAAACGCCCAATTGAATTTTGGGATTAAAATTGAGCCAGGCGACAAGCAAAGAAAAGGCAATGGCGATCACGCCCATGGTTTGTGAATGCAGATGCGCCCGTTTCATATAGACCCAGGATTTTTTTGTGACTTTGTCCATTTTCTCCTGCACTCCGCCATATTTTTCCTGGGCAACAGAATCCGCTTGTGTTTTTAGAAACCCTTTTACATCGTCTTCACAACAACCGAACGAAAGCCCCATTGAGCCGCCAAATAAAATGGCTGCCATCGCAATGAGAATGCCATATTTAACGTGAGTGAACTGAATCATCGTGGACTCCCTATGAGGAAAAAAAGTATTGTACCACTAAATAGTGAAACGAGTTTTCCCTGGTTTTCGACCTGACGAAAACTGTTTCTGAAAAAGACGATCTCATTTATACTGTTGACTGTTGTGAGGTGACGAAATTTTGATTTCGTAAATCAATCGAATTTAAAAGAGGTTTTAAAATCTTAACAAAGTACCTGCATGTTTTTTTGACCCTGGCACTATTTTTCGTCCCGGTTTCCCTGGCGCAAGCCGGGGCTACGGGAGACAGCGTCCAGAGGTTCCATGAGGCGCTCGATACGATACTCGCTCACCCCTGTTTGAAAAGCAAGGGTTACGGAGTCGAAATTTATTCGCTGGACCGGCGCGAAATTCTTTACCAAACCCGGAAAGATCATTTATTCGTTCCGGCATCCAATCAAAAACTAATCACGACAGCCGCGGCGCTCAAATATCTGGGGCCTGACTACCGATACTCCACGCGCTTGTTCACCACAGGAAAAATCAAAGGCGATACGCTTTTCGGGGATTTATACATCAAGGGTTACGGGGACCCGAAACTGGTCTCGGAGCAAATGTGGCTTCTGGTGAATGAGTTGAAGAACATTCCCATTCACAAAGTGGTCGGCAATATCATCGCCGACAGTTCTTTTTTTGACTCTGTGCTTCGGGTCAAAACATGGGGGCGAGCAAGCGGAGCCCAGGCATACAACGCTCCTTTGGGAGCGCTCTCCTTCAACTTCAACACGGTCACCGTTTATGTGTCGCCGGGAAATCGCGCGGGTGACAAACCACAGGTTGTTGTGGACCCGGACACGCAATACATTAAAGTAAAAAATCAGAGCCAGACTTTGCCCGCTAAAAAAAGAGGCCGGTTGATTTTGAATCGACTGGACCGGGGAGATTACGATGAAGTTTCCGTAACGGGGGGAATCTCAAAAAACAGTCGGCGGGCGCGCTATTATGTCAACATAACCGATCCCACTCTTTATACCCTCAGTGTGTTCAAAGACTATCTCGTTAGGGCGGGCATCCAGTTAGTTGGCGATGCTTTAGAACGGGGGACCGTTCCCAAGGGTGCCAGGCTTCTCGTCAATCATAAGTCCGAACCGCTTGCCCTGGCACTCAGAGGGTTGAACAAGTTCAGCAATAACCTGGTCGCGGAGCAGATTTTAAAAACCCTGGGTGCGGAACAATTCGGACCTCCGGGGACCACAGAAAATGGCTTGAGAATCATTTCCAAATACATGCGGTCGCTGGGGTTTTCGCAGGATCAGTATCGTATTGTCGACGGCTCTGGACTTTCCCGACAAAACCGTCTGACGGCCAATCAAATCGTGAGCGTATTGGAACATGTGCACGATGACTTGAGCATTTACCCTGAATTCATATCGGCGCTCGGCGTGATGGGGTTGGATGGAAATGTCCGTAAGAGAATGAACAAGGTAGCGGATTCGCAAAAAGCCCGTGTGAAAACGGGAACTCTGAAATCCGTCAGCGCTCTGTCGGGTTACTTTCAATCCAAAGACGGGGAACGATTTGCTTTTTCGATTCTAATGAACGGTTTAAAATGCCGAAATGGAACGGCGTTGGACATTCAGGATAAGATCGTTCGCGAGGGATTGAAGTTTGATCGGGGACGTATGGAATAAGACCGTTGCCTCTTCCTCTAGCCGCCAAAAACCTTGCGGTTTTCCAATCGATCCTCGTCCAGAATTTTTTTCCAATCTCTTTTCTGGTAGGGGGCTTCCAGATAATCTTCATAAATCGTTTTCGCCAACTCCAGCCGGTCCACGCCTTCGGGAGCCACCTGGATGTCCAATTGGGCCAATGCCATATCGAAATCCCGGTCCAGGAGGGAGGCGGAGTCCATGCCATATTCCTTCAATGCCTGACGGATGACCCCGGGTTCCTGCCTAAAACGGTTGGCCACTTCATTTATATTGGCGGGTTTGTATTGTTTGTTGGGGCCGATGCCAAGGTGATAGGCGCAAAAAAGGTCGAAGGGTTCAAGGTTGGCGACTTTTTTTTGATCTCCTCTTGCCTGTGTCGGTGCCTGTGTCGGTGCCTGTGCTGGTGCGGAGGCGTTGGTTGGGCGGGAGTGCCCTCTGCTGCGGGCATCATTATTATGCCGGGTTCTGTTTCCGGAATTATTTTTTCTTGGATCGCGGCCGGGAGAGTTTTCATTTCTCCTGGAGTTTTCCCGATTGGGTCTGTTGCGCCCATTGCCTTTGGCCGAAGACCCTCCGCCACCATTTTTACCTGAAGTATTGTTGCCCTCGTTGCGCTTGTTGATGATGGATATATGGGAAGAGAGTGTCTGAGAGGGGGCCGTCATCCATTGTTCAACCGCTTTCGCCCTGCTACTTTGAGAGTTGTTGGGTCGAGAGGTGTGTCGGGTGTTGGTGGAGTTCCTGGAAGATTTGTTGCGGAGCCCGTTTTGGTTCCCACCGGATCTTCCGGGGGGACGTCGGGATTGGCCTGAATTTTTCAAAATGATGTGCCTCTAAATTGTTAAGCGGTTAATATTTCCAACTCGTTCACCAGCTCAGAAAATTTTTCCAGTGCCGTCGCCACCGGTTTGGGAGATGTCATGTCGACTCCCGCCCCTTTCAATAAATCTATCGGGTATTTTGAGCCGCCGGATTTTATAAAGTTCAGATAGTCGTCAAGCTCCTGAGCGCCACCCCCGATGACACGGTCCGCCAGAGCATAGGCGGCGGATATGCCGGTCGCGTATTTGTAAACATAAAAACTAAAATAAAAATGCGGGATGCGAAAGCATTCCAACGCCAGGCAATCGTCTAACACCACGTTCTCGCCAAAATACAACTTCAACAGTCGGGAATAGATACTTTTGAAGGCGTCTCCCGTCAGAGGCTCTCCGTTCTCCGCCGCCTGGTAAATGAGATGTTCAAATTCCGCGAACATGGTTTGTCGGAACAACGTCCCCCTGAAATTATCGATCTCCCTGCACAGCAGATAAATCCGCATGTTGCGGTCGATGTCCTGCTCCAGCAAATAGCGGGTGACCAGGGCTTCGTTGAACGTGGACGCCACCTCGGCGACAAAAATAGTGTAATCGGCGTATAAATAAGGTTGATTTTTTTTCGAGTAAAACGTATGCATCGAATGCCCCGCCTCGTGGGCCAGGGTGTACAGGCTGTTGATATTATCTTCCCGATAATTCATGAGGATAAAGGGATTGGAATCATAACAACCGGACGAATAGGCCCCGCTTCTTTTACCCTTGTTTTCATAACGGTCCACCCAGCCGTCTTCCAGCATGCCTTTTTTGACTGTTTGGACATAATCGTCGCCCAAAGGTTTGAGCGCTGCAGAAATTTTTTCCGAAGCTTCCTGGTAACTCATGTGCCAGTGGATGTCCTTCACCAACGGAACGCTACAGTCGTATACATGCAGTTCATCGAGATTGAGCAGGCGTTTGCGGATATCGAAGTACTTGTAGAGGGAGGCGAGATTTTCATGAACGCTCTGTATGAGTCTATTGTACACCGCAACGGGAATGTTTTCAGCAAAAAGGGCTTGCTCGCGAACCGAAGGGAATTGTCTGGACCGGGCGTAAAACAAATCTTTTTTAACGCTACTGGATAACAGGGAAGCGTAGGTGAACTGGTGCCCTTCGTAGGCGGAATAAAAAGTTGCAAACGCTTCCTGCCTGACTCTGCGGTCGTAGTTTTGCATCAGGCTTTGGAGATTGCCCTGGGTAATGGTGATGTCTTTTCCGTCTACATTTTTAACGACGCCTAATTTTAAATCGGCGTTGTCCAGCATATCGAAACCTTCCCGTGCGGCCCGCGCCATCTCAGCAGATGACGCCAAGAGCGCTTCTTCTTTTTCCGACAGGGTGTGTTTTCGATAGCGTAGAATTCGCTCCAGATGATATTTGAAAAATTCCAGTTCCTGGCTTTGCAGGAACTCATTCATCACGGTTTCAGGAATGGCCATGATTTCGGATTTTATGAAACTGCCGGCCTGGGAGAGTTGGGTCGCCAACCGGACGGTGCGTTCATAGTTTCCCTGATGGAAGGAATTGGTTTTGTCCTCGTCGTTTTTGAGGTGAGCGTAGGTGTATAATTTATCCAGTTTGCGCGAGACGGTCGAGTCAAACTCCAGGCAGGCTTTCAAAGCCTGGGCAGAGGTGCCCAGTTTGCCTCGATGCAGGGCATATTCTTTCGCGTCATTTTCCAGCGCGTTGAATTCTTCCTGCCACGCATCGCCGACAGAATAAAGGCCTGAAAGATTCCATTTGGAATCTTCAGAAATTTCCTCTCGTGTTTCGAGTTCTACTTTGGCATCCATAAATGATTTAGTTTGGAGAATCAACTCTTGAAAAATTTTAGCTGATTCAGGAGATCGCTTGCTCTATTGTTTGCAAATGAACTTTCAGTTTCGTTTGTTTCTCAGACAGGCTCAGCTTTCTTTGTTTATCTTTTTCGATAATTTCGGGAGGTGCTTTTTTGACAAAATTCTGGTTGGATAGTTTCTTGTCTAAAAATAGTAGGTCTTTTTCAATTTTTTTCAACTCTTTTTCTACCCTGGCCCTTTCTTCTGCAAAATCCATCATGCCTTCCAAAGGAACAATGAGGTCCATGCCATCGAGAATGGAAGATGCGGCCACCTTGGGCTTGACCACCAGGGCGTTGACATCGCCAAGCTCCACACGGGCCAACTCATTGATAGAACGGGTATTGTCGAGGATGATCTGGGTTTTTTCGGCGTCGTCTGTTTTTATCATGAGAGGTAAAGTGATCCCCGGATTGAGGTTCATCTCTCCACGGATATTACGCACACTGGTGACGATATCCATCATCAGCCCCAATCGCTGTTCAATGTCAGGGTCTGCTTTATCGGCCTCAAACTTTGGGAAGGCGGTGCACATGATGCTTTTTTCGTTTTCTCCCGTGGGTAGTTTTTGCCAGATTTCTTCCGTAATGAATGGCATGAAGGGATGCAGTAGTTTCAAACTGGCCGTGAGAACATGAACCAGAACATTTTGCGCGGCCTGTTTTTGGGGTCCTGCACTCAATAAACTGGACTTGGACAATTCTATGTACCAATCGCAAAATTCGTTCCAGATGAATTTATAAACGGTGGATGCGGCTTCGTTGAACTTAAATTCTTCCAATGCCGTGTTCACATCCCGGCTGGTTGAATTGAGCCGACTGAGAATCCACTGATCTGCGGGCGAATGTTGCAAGTCAGGATTTAATTTAGCGGTGCCCTGATAGTCTTCCAGATTCATGAACGCAAAGCGGGATGCGTTCCAAAGTTTATTACAAAAATTTCGATAGCCTTCGATGCGTTCTTCCGCAAGTTTGATGTCGCGTCCCTGCGCGGCGAATGCCGCCAGCGTGAATCGCAAAGCATCGGTCCCGTATTTGTCCATCATGACCAAAGGATCGATGACGTTGCCCTTGGTCTTACTCATCTTCAAACCCTCCGCATCGCGGATCAGGGCGTGAATATAAACCTGATGGAAGGGAACGTCCTTCATCATTTTCAGGCCCATCATGATCATCCGGGCCACCCAGAAAAATAGAATATCGAACCCCGTACACAAAACGGACGTGGGATAAAACTTTTCGAGGGTTTCGGTTTTCTCCGGCCATCCCAATGTCGAAAACGGCCACAGGCCAGAACTGAACCAGGTGTCCAGGACATCGGTTTCCTGAACAATATTTTTTGATTTACATTGGTTACATTTTTCCGGCGTCTCACGTGCGACGGTGATTCCTTTGCAGTCCGAACAATGCCATGCGGGGATCTGGTGACCCCACCAGATTTGCCGGGAAATACACCAGTCACGAATATTTTCCATCCACTCAAAATAAGTCTTTTCCCAAAACTTGGGGACGATCTTGATGGACCCATTTCTAACGGCTTCAAGCGCGGGTTCCGCTAAAGGTTTGGTTTTCACGAACCACTGTTTTGAAAGATAAGGTTCGACGATAGTCTGGCAACGGTAGCAGTGGCCGACAGAGTTCTGGTGATCTTCAATTCCCACGAGCAACCCGGAAGTTTCAAGGTCCGCGATCACTTTTTTCCGGCACTCGTAACGGTCCAGTCCCTGGTAATCAGGGCCTGCCTTTTCGCTCATGGTGGCGTCGGGGTTCATCACATTGATCGATTCCAGATCATGACGCTTGCCGATTTCAAAGTCGTTGGGGTCATGTGCCGGGGTGACTTTGAGAGCGCCGGAGCCGAATGAGAGGTCGACATAGTTGTCTTCAATGAGAGGGATCTCCCGTCCTATCAGAGGAACGAGCAAGGTTTTTCCTTGCAACCCCTGATAGCGTTCGTCCGCGGGGTTGATCGCCACTGCCGTGTCTCCAAGCAGGGTTTCGGGCCGTGTGGTGGCTATGGTGAGGTATCGGTCCTCATCCTTGAACTTGTATTTGATGTTGTACAGGTGGCCCTTTTGGTCCTCATATTCGACTTCGAGGTCAGACAATGCGGTATGGCACCTTGGGCACCAGTTGATGATGTAATCTCCCTGGTAGATCAAGCCCTCTTCGTACAAGGTGACGAACACTTCCCGAACGGCTTTGGACAAGCCTTCATCCATCGTGAAGCGGTCGCGCTCCCAGTCCAGGGAACATCCCAGTTTGCGCAACTGGTTGCCGATGGTTCCACCCGATTCATCGCGCCATTTCCAGACCCGTTTGATGAAATCTTCGCGGCCTAATTTTTTCCGGTCGGTTCCTTCGGCGTGCAATTGTCTCTCCACCACATTTTGAGTGGCGATGCCCGCGTGGTCGGTTCCCGGTTGCCATAGGGTGTTGAAGCCCGACATGCGTTTCCAGCGGACCAGAATATCCTGCAGGGTGTTGTTGAACGCATGCCCCATGTGCAGGGAGCCGGTTATATTGGGCGGGGGAATGACGATGGTGTAGGTTTGCTTGTCCAGGTTTTCATCGGCGTGAAAAAGCCGGTTTTCTAACCAAAAAGCTCCCCAGTGTTCTTCTACTTGCTTAGGGTCGTATTTTTTATCGAGTTGAATCATAAAGGTCGTTCGTTATCCTGCATTGAGGCAAAGCCATCTACCCAGAACGTGGCTAAGAGGGTTTAAAGTCAAGCCTTCACCACCCCTCACCCTCCGTTGGTGTTGAGCTCATGGATGTCTTAAAAAAGTTAAACGGGACTATGAGCCTTAACAAAGGAAGGCCTAAGAAGGCAGACCAAAAATCCTGGGGCTTAAGGGAAACCCGTGATCCTGCGATATTTGGTCCGGTGCACCGCTCGGTCAGGAAGGGTTGTCGTTCAACCCTCTTCCATAGTTTTGATCTTGTCGATTTCCTTTTCAATGATCGTTTTGGCGATACCGGGGGTGACTTGTCTCACGTTCTCCTCTACGGCACGCAAAATCTTTTCGGAAAGCCCTGAAATTTCTTTTTCAATCAATGGAGCCAGGGACTGTTGCAAAATTTTTCTGATTTCTTTTTCCATAAACTGGTTCAATACACTCTCCTCGGGCAGTGGCGATTTTTCTGATGTTTCAATGTCCACTTCACGATCTTCAGACCCAACGTTTTTTTCCGTTGATGACGATGGCTCTCCGTTAGAAATAGGGGAGGGTGACTCTTCTAAATTAGGCAAGGAATTTTCTTGTGGGGTCGATAATAAAGGGTCGGAAAAATCTTCAGCCGGGTTTTCAGGTTCGGACTCGACCGCATCCTTTTGGAAAAAGGACTCCTGAGGTTCGGGCAAATCTGTGGTCATCTCGGAGAAAGGATTTTTATTCCCATTTGTTATCTCATCAAATGCGGCTGCCAATGTTTCTGCATTTTCCTCACTGATATAATCGACTTCCGCTAAAACGATCTCGCCATGACTGGGATCGGTGGAAAATTGAGGCTCCGTGGTTTTCGAAACATTATTTTCTTCTTCGCTGGAAACAAACAAGGAGTCCTCTTTCAAGGCACTGACCTCTTTTAGCATTTCATCAATGGCTTCCATAGGCGATAGCTTTTCATGGTGTCCATTTTCTGAAATTTCCTCTGATTTTCTGGAAAGTTCTTCAACCTTGAGGAGCAGTTCATCCAGGTCCTCCTTTGGATCGTCCACTTCATTTTCTGCCGGATCGTCATTGGTGGCGACGACCTCGACCGGAAGATCTGTTTCCTCCGGTTCGGTATCTTCATCATCAAAGTTCGTTGGCTCTA
Source organism: uncultured Nitrospinaceae bacterium (assembly GCA_964412825.1). Lineage (GTDB taxonomy): Bacteria > Nitrospinota > Nitrospinia > Nitrospinales > VA-1 > JADFGI01. The sequence continues at coordinate 14,646 of CAYPQH010000020.1, forward strand.
GATTGAGAGAAAGGTTTAAAATTGCTTCCTCTTCTTCCAGGGAGATATCTTCGTGCGAATCCCGACCGGTGGCAAATTCCTCCGGTTCGACATCTTCATCATCAAAGTTTGTTGGCTCTTGATCGAGAGGAAGGTTCAGAATCGCTTCCTCTTCTTCCAGGGAGATATCTTCGTGCGAATCC
>CAYPQH010000020.1:14927-18409 GCA_964412825.1 uncultured Nitrospinaceae bacterium
AGGAAGGTTCAGAATCGCTTCCTCTTCTTCCAGGGAGATATCTTCGTGCGAATCCATTGGTTGATCATCGCTAAGGTCCATGAGGATGTCTTCAATCACCCTGTCGGCTACGGAAAGCTCTATCACCTCTTCGATTTCTTCGTTCTTCACAGTCGGCGGGGAAGCATTGTCCAGCAATGCCATTACTTGTTGGACGAGATCCTCGGACTTAAAAGGTTTGGTGATATGATTGTCGGCCAAAGAAGCTTGAAAAAGATTTTCATCGAATTCTTCAAAATCGCTTGCCAGTAACAAAACGGAAATAGAATTAAATTCGTTGGATTCCTTGATCTTCCTGCTCAACTCGAAACCGGTGAGGCCGGGCATGTCGATGTCCGCCAACACGATATTGGGTTTGAAGGTCTTGAGCCTGGCCAGAGCCTCTTTCCCATTGTTAATTCCCTCTACAGTGGCGTCTTCATTTTCAAAGGCCATGGCAACGATTTTTTGAATGGTGATACTATCGTCCGCGACCAAAATTTTGGCGGTCATATAAAATTTCCTTAACTCAGGAAAAATGAAGAAAACAACAAACCCTGTATCGAGTTTTGTCCTGTGTGTTTCGGGTTTTGTAGGGAGGATTATAAATTATCAACACGCCAATCATATCATAAATTAAGTTTTAAGCATATTTCCCGGAACCGGTACTCACCGGGGGCTCAAGATTGCATGGCAGGACGAAAACTGCAAGCCTTGAGATCGAAAAATAAGGATTGCCAAACTATTTTTTCAAAACCTGCCTTTAGCTTTGATTTATTAGATGATACTATAAATCAGAAATATCCCTACACTGAAATTATTAAATCTTTCGCGGAAATAATCTATCGGTGAACAAAACTAGTGCAAAAATTGATGGCGGTTCCCTATCCGGGCCGTTTCTTTTTTGGTCTTTGCCACGATTGGGTAAATCTATCCCTGTGTTCCGGTTTACTTTATTTATCGTTGCGATGATGGTGTCGGGCGTCTCCACTCCCGCATTTGCAAAATACATTCAGCTGGACGGAGTCGCGGACGTAAAAACCATGTACAGCCGGGGGTGTTCCAATGTCCAGGACACCGCCGAAATGGCAAAACAAGCCGGCATCGACATTGTCCTATACAATGACCGGGCAAGAGACTCCATCCAATACGGTATCTTTCCTCTAAAGCGCATTTTAAAAAAAACCAATGAAGGACGGTCTATTCTCAACACCAGTCCTGACGTTTACCTGTCCAACATCAATGATAAAAATAAACAATTCCGGGAAACGTTACTGATTCCGGGTACAGACGTTTCTCCCTTTTATTACTGGACGGGCAGTGTTTTCAAGAAAAACCTCACCGCACATGACTGGGACAAACGTCTTTCCATCATCGGTTTGAATCAGGGCGAGGATTTTGAGCAACTTCCGATTCTGGACAGCAATTTTTCAAGGAAATACGCTGGAAAATTGTACAACGCCGTCTTCGGGTTTGGTTTTCTTCTGATCGTCACCGTGGTGATGATTTTTAAAAATTATTATCGGCAGGTGGCCATTCCTTTAGCCATTTTGTTTGTGCTTTTATTATTCGACAACCATCCCTTTAGAAGCTCTCTTTTCGACCAGTATCATGGCGATCGAGGGATCAAACCCTATCAGGAAGTGATCGATTTTGCCGTCTCCAAAGGCGCGATGGTGTTTTGGAACAATTTGGAAGCCACCGGTGCAAAACGCGAGTGGGGAACGATAAATTTAGAAACCGAAGCCCATCCCGAAGATCTGGTGTTGTCTCATAACTATACAGGGTTTCAGGCGGTGGCGGATGAACCGGTCGCCGTAATCGAACCCGGAAACGTTTGGGATCACGTTCTCATGGAATACCTGCGGGGCGGACGCAGTCAACCGGTATGGGGCTATGGGGCGAATGGGTTTCAATGCGCCGGAGAGTCGGGGCCGATTTTTGGCGCCACGCGCACCGTGTTTCTGGTCCGGGAAAAAACCCGGACAGCCGTCCTGGATGCGATGCGCAAAGGCAGGATGTATTCCGTGCGCCAGCCCGGTCCCGAACGTCTTTCCCTGGACGAGTTCACCGTCAAAGATGTTGCGACTGGGAAAAAAGCCACTTTGGGCGAGCAACTGGTCGCCACCGATTTCCCCGAGATATCTTTTAAAATTCACTCCAGTGATGGAAAAGAAAAAAGAGTCCGGGTTTTTCTCATTCGCAATGGAAAGGTTGTTAAACGGGAAAGCGTTGTCCTTCCCTATGAACTCAAGTGGATCGATTCCAATGTCGATATGAGCCAGCAGGTGTATTACCGGGTGAATGTGATTGCCAGCCCTGTCGATCATCTTGTGGCCAATCCAATTTTTGTCAAGTTTGGCCGGACGGCTTCCGTTGTCGCATCCGTGGCATCCCTTGAAACGGAACAACATGTTTTTGAAGAACCGAAAACGCCTCTTGCAGAATCGCCCAAACCTCCTCAAATAGCCGAATTCAAAAAAACCGTGAATCCTAAAGTAGCCAAGCTGGATGTGCCCAAACCTCCTGAGGTTGCCAAAATTCCTGAGCCCGTTCCTGCGAATATTCCAACACCCCGTCCTCCCGTTGTCGTAAAAACACCTTTGCCTCCCAGGGTTGAAAGCCCCAAACCAGTGAACCTGGAACAATATGTCCGCGTGCGCATCGACGGAGTGTCTCTAAAAGAAGGGCCGGGCGCGGTTTTCCCGGAAATGAAAAAAGTGAACAAGGGAGACCGGCTTGTCCTCGTCAGGCGGACCACAGTTCTATTCAATGATAAAGCCTGGCTGGTGGTGAAATCCGGCGACCGCCTGGCCTATGTCTGGGAAGGATTGGTTGAATTGGAATAAATTTTCAAACTTGAAAACTCACTGCAAACGCCGCCAGCTTCTAAATTCTGTATTCTTTATTCCTCTTTCAAGAATATCCATCCACTTTTGTTCCCTTATCCAATCGGTACATAAAAAGATTTTGTTTGTTGTTAGCTTTACAGGGTTGCCGGTTGCGAAGACAAAACCGGTAAGAAACGATGCGGGTGGATGGCTTTAGATACGGTAATATTTTAGGAATCAGCCGGTCGAGCGCCTGATGGGTCAGGTAGACGTAAATGACGTCGGCGTCCTTAAAATCGAAGTCGTTAAAGTTTTTCCGTTCAATTTGCACCTGGCCAGAAACCCCTGCCCACCGAACCAGTTTTCGGGCAACCCAGGCTTTTAAAGGATCGATTTCCAGCCCCACGCCAACCGCACCATAATGACGCGCCGCCTGGATCAACACCCGCCCGTCGCCTGAGCCCAGATCGTAAATTTTCTCACCCGGTTTAATTTCCGCAAAATCGAGAATTTCCCGGATGGTTCCGGGCATGAGGGGATGCCAGGGTGAGCCAAAAAAGGCAGGCAGAACCACGACGCCAAAAAGGAGTATGAAAAAAATCAGAACTAAAATTGAAAGCGCAGTCAGGATCA
>CAYPQH010000021.1:0-18153 GCA_964412825.1 uncultured Nitrospinaceae bacterium
GGGCGCCTGAGATGATCAGTTTTTGTTTCATGCCGTGGGAATAGCTTTCGATCAATTCGTTGGCAAAATCTTTCAGGTCGAAAAAATCCAGAAACTTCGTGGCGCGGGAGCGAACCAGTTTTTTCTCCATGGAATACAAATCGGCGATGAACTCCAGATACTCCATGCCCGTCAGCTTGTTGTATATATAAGGACGGTCGGGAATATAACCCACCATGGCTTTGGCCCGTACCGGGTCTTCATGGATGTTGACCCCGCCAATGGAAATCGAACCGCTTGTGGGTTTCAACAGACCCATTAGAAGTTTGATGGTGGTGGTTTTTCCCGCTCCGTTGGGCCCCAAAAATCCGAACAACTGGCCTTTTGGGATTTCCAGATTCAGGCCATCCACCGCAAGCAGGGATTGATATTTTTTCACCAGGTTTTCAATTTTGATCACAAGGACGCCTCAAATTTCTAGCGGGAGCTTGAGCCAAGCCCTTGAAATCAGGGTTGGCGATTGTGAAAGCCAAAAAACAGCACCTCTTAATGGGTGTCTCTTAATCCGTTTTCCATCCCAACTCAACGGACAAAAAAATTTTCCATTTTTTTGACAGGAGCCGGGGTCACCTCAATCCGGGTCACATCTGCCGCCGGCGGCCCCTGTTCGCACCATTTAACAAACTCGTCCAGCAGCGCCTGGGCTCCTTCAACATGAATTTCCACGGTTCCATCCGGGCAATTTTTGGCCCATCCTCCAAGACCCCGTTCACTGGCGAAAGACTGGGCGCTTCCGCGAAACCAAACCCCCTGCACCCGACCCTGCACCACGATATGAACCGCCTTGACTTTCATTGAACGAATTTATTTTTTATGTCGAGGTGTCTCGAAAAGATGCTGGACCTCCCGGTAAACCCCAAATATGGACTCATCACTGATTTTAGGGCCAAACTTGCCCAGATCGCGCATGATGCGCTGAAATTCAGACGTGCTCCCGGTAAATTTTTCTATCAGGGGGCCAAAATAGGCTTGTTCATCGGGATCGAGACGATCACGAATAATGCGCAGACGGGCTTTCAGAGGTTCGAAATCTTTTTCCATATCCTTTTAATGGTAACTTTCCATTCAAAACATTGCAACCTCATAAAAAACAATCTATGCGAAGAAAAAACTTTTACCCCACCTCAAAAATAAACAACACTTAGTTGCGAGCTTATAGGGATGATTTAGGCCTAATCTGTCCGTCTAATATTTTCACAATATCTCTCAAGAAACTCGGAAGTATTTTTCCGCAATTATTCCCCAATCCAAATATCATAGGGTCGCCTTCTCAGAAGGCTTGACTTTAAAATCGCCACCCAGATCACAATGCTATAAAAAGTCAAATAATATAATATGCCAGGGCAATAAAAAAAGCCGCCTGCAAACACCTGACAAAAACATTTATTCCGATAATCAAATAAACATTTACAATAATGGTAATTTATATTATCATCAAATTATCAACCTTCTTTTAAGCAAAAACGCCAACCCTGTTCCTTCAAGTAATGAAAATAAGGGGCATCCCTTTCGAGGTTTAGCATTGCACAAGGATATGAGCATGCAAAATGAACCAAATGGTTTCAGGTTTCCAAAAGCTTTTTTGTATGTTGTTGCGGTCATTTGCGCTCTGCCTTATGGGCTCAATCTTGCGGGGTTTGATTTTAGCTCGGAGGTTCATCGTTTTAATGTCAAGGAACTGGCTTCCTGGGATATTTCAAAAGCGGCGTTGGTCGATGAAATGTTTTACACCCTCACTGGAGCCCTTGAGCACGGACTGATGGAATGGAGCGCGGTCAGTGTGGCGGCTCTCACCATTCTTTTGGCATTCACCCATTTTGCGATCAACAAAGATGTCACCACCCCGATCATTGGCATCGCCTTATTTTGTTCCGGCACGATGGACGCATTTCATACCCTGGCGGCCATGCGCCTGATCGACGCTGTAGCGGATAACAGCAATCTCATTCCTTTCACCTGGGCGCTGTCACGCGGGTTCAATGCGGCCATTCTCATCGTGGGTGCGATGATTTGTTTGAAGCTCCGTACCTCAGACACTCGCACTGGAATCACAAAAATAATTTGCGTCAGTTTATTTTTCGGCGGGCTGGCATATTTTTTGATTACTTATAGCGCAACCCATGAAAATCTGCCGATCACCCAATTCCCCGACGCCCTGATCACCCGCCCCTATGATGCGGTTCCGTTAGTCATGTTTGTATTGGCATGGCCATTTTTCTGGAAACTGTACAAGAAGAACCCGTCCCTGCTGACGGCGTCTTTGGTCATTGCCCTCATTCCAGAAGTCGTCGTGGAATCCCATATGGCGTTCGGTTCCTCCACATTGTTTGACAACCACTTCAATATCGCCCATTTCCTTAAGATAATCGCTTACTTGATTCCATTTATAGGGTTGGTTCTCGATTATATCGAGAACCAGAAGAAGATGAATAGAGTGATTGCGGATCTCAAAAACGCAAATCTGGCGAAAGAAAGCCTCAGTGAAAGTCTTTGGGAAACCCAACTTCATACCACGGCTATTTTGAATAATGCTCTCGACGCCATCGTCACGATTAACGATAAAGGCATTGTCGAGCAATTCAATGTTTCTGCGGAGAAAATATTTGGCTATCAGGGAAAAGAAGTCCTGGGGAATAATATCAAGATGTTGATGCCAGAACCCTACCACAGCGAGCACAATGGCTATCTGGAGCGATATAAGGTTACTGGAAAGGCTTCTATCATAGGTATTAGCAGGGAGGTGGTGGGGCTTAGAAAAAACGGAACCACCTTTCCTATGGATCTTTCCATTAGTGAGATGAATACGGATAAGCGTACATTATTTACTGGAATTGTTCGGGATATCTCTCAGAACAAACAGGAGCAATTTCGAAGAACCATGCAACATGATTTGACCAAAATTCTGGCTGAAGCATCTGCTATAGATGAAGGCGTTGCGAAAATTCTGCAAACCCTCTCGGACCATCCAACTTGGGACCTGGCTTTTTATTGGTCTGCAGGTTTGGAGCCCAATATGTTGCGTTGCAAACTCGGCGCTCATTCAACCCGATTGGGCCAAGAAGCCTATCAAAAATTTTCGCGACAAACTTTTTCACTAAATTTTGAAAAAGGGAAAGGCCTGCCGGGCAGGGTTTGGGACAGCGCAAAACCATCCTGGATTGAAGATGTGGCCCTGGACCCTAATTTCCCCAGAGCCTCCCTGGCCAAAGAGATTGGCGTGCACGGCGCATTTGGATTCCCGATCTTTTCTGAAGAAAAACTTTGGGGCGTGATGGAGGTTTTTACAATAGACCAGGCAGACCCGGACGAAAATTTGATCCGCCTCCTTGAGGACATGGGCAGTCAATTTGGACAGTTCATGCAACGCATTGAGAATGAAAAGGACCTGGAGCGGGCGGTGCTCGAGTCAGAAGTGGCAAAAAAAGAGGCGGTGGACGCGAATAAGACCAAAAGCGCGTTCCTGGCAAATATGAGCCATGAAATTCGGACTCCCCTAAACGCGATTCTGGGATTTTCGCAAATTCTTTTAGATGAAAAAAGCATTGCCGGAGAACAACGGCGGGCTCTACAAACCATCGATAAAAGTGGCATTCATCTTCTGAAATTGATCAATGACATCCTCGATCTTTCCAAAATCGAGGCCGGACATATGGAGTTGAACCAAGCCGACTTTGATTTGAAAGGTTTGATTCATGACATCATCGAAATGTTCAAGACCCGATGCGACAAAAAAGGCCTGTCCATTGAGATTCAGGGCCTGCCGGCAGAGAACTGCCTGGTGCATGGCGATGAAGTGAAATTGCGGCAGATATTGACCAATCTGTTGGGAAACGCAGTCAAATTTACCGGGACTGGCAAAATCACTCTGACGCTGAATATTCTTGCAGATCACCAATACCTGTTCAGCGTGATGGATACGGGAGAAGGAATTCCTCTCTCAGCACAGTCCAAAATTTTTGAAGCTTTCAGGCAGGATAAAGAAGGTCATAAAAAAGGCGGTACCGGACTCGGGTTGGCGATTTCACTGAAACAACTGCAATTGATGGACAGCGACCTGAACCTGGAATCGGAACCCGGAAAAGGATCAACGTTCTTTTTCACTCTGCACTTGCCGAAAGCCCAATCAGGCGTTAAAAAACAGATCGACAAAAAAGGTAAGATCATCGGTCTGGCCCCAGGGTTCCATGTGAAAGCCCTGGTTTGCGATGATGTCCGGGAAAACCGGGAGGTGTTGAGGCAATTCCTGTCGAGCGTCGGGATGGAAATTCTGATTGCGGAAAACGGGAAAGAGGCCATCGAAATCATTCGAAATAACCCGCCGGACATTCTTTTAATGGACATTCGCATGCCGGGCATGGGTGGCGTCGAGGCCTGCAAACGGATCATAAAAGAATTCGGCCAGGATCGTGTGAAAATAATTTTGCATTCCGCATCGGTATTGGAACATGAGCAGAAAAAATATAAAGAAATCGGCTGTCACGGATTTATGTTAAAACCTTTCCGCAAGCAAACCGTCCTCGACTGCGTTCAGGAAGCCCTTGCCATCGAATACGTGTATGAAAATTCAGGCGATGAAGGGGTCAAAGATCAAGCAACCGCCGCTCCTGATTTCTCAAAATTTATTATTCCCGGAGAAATCCATTCCCGGTTGAAGGAGGGCGCTGAACTGTGCAACATCACGCAATTGGAAAAAATTCTGGCGGAGATTTGTCAATTGGATGGAAACGGGAAGGATCTGGAACCGCACCTCAAAGAGTGTGTCATCAAATATGATATGGGGGGAATTATGAACATTTTAGAGCAGGTGACTTATGAGTAACCAAACCTTCGACCTCAAGGGCATGAAAGTCCTCATTGTAGACGACACCCCTGCCAATATTGACGTTCTCAGAAAAACGCTTGAATCGAAGCAGTTGGAAATTGCGGTCGCGCTCAGTGGCGAGGCGACGTTGAAGCTGGCGCCAAAATTCTTACCGGACCTGATTCTCCTCGACATCCGCATGCCGGGAATCGACGGATACGAAACCTGCCGAAAATTAAAAGAAGACGAAATCACCCAACAGGTGCCGGTGATTTTCATATCGGCCAACAACGAGACCCAAGACATTGTGGAAGGGTTCCATGTGGGCGGGGTGGATTTCATCACCAAACCCTTCCAGGCGGAGGAAGTGTTGGCCAGAGTCCAAACCCATCTACAGTTGCAACTCCTGATAAAGGAACACGAGTCCGCACGGGCTAAAATGAAAGCGGCCGCCGTGGAACTGCTCGCAAAAAACAAGCGTTTGGAAGAGGCCATGCAACAATTGAAAGCGGCGCAAAAAAAATTGCTCCAATCGGAAAAACTGGCCGGCATCGGACGTCTGGCCGAAGGCATGTGTCACGAAATCCTCAATCCGCTCAACAACATTTTCGGGACCACCCAGGCCATGGAAATGGATTGCTCGGAGGATGAAAATATCCTGAAAGATCTGGCTTCCATTACAGTGGAGATCAAAAGAATAGAAGCAATCACTAGCGAACTGACGGAATTTTCCGCCAAAGGAGACGTGCAACTCGAATCTGCAAATATCAACAAAGTGATTGAGCAGGCTCTGGAAAACCTGAAAAACCAAGGGGAATTCGACAACATCGAAGTCCACCAGAACCTGGCCTCCGACTTGCCAAACTCTTTACTGGACACCCACTTGATGCAACAGGTGTTCGTTCACCTCGCCTCCAATGCCAAACACGCGATGGAAGAGAACGGAACGCTGACCGTTTCCACAGAGTTCCTTGCCACGAATGCCGACACTAAAAAAGCCACGCCGAGCGTTTCTCCTATACCAAACAACGAAGGGTTCCTCAGAATCAAATTTTCAGACACGGGCAAAGGCATTCAAAAGGAATATTTGGAAAAAATATTTGAACCTTTTTTTTCTACCGATCAGGACAAAACCGGATTGGGGTTGTCCGTCAGCCATTCCGTGGTGGACAAGCATGGTGGAACCATCTTAGCAGACAGCAATGGAGAAAAAGGCACCACTCTCATTATTGATCTGCCGGTCGTCGGTCGGAATTCCGAGACCTGAGCTTCCCGGCCTGCGCTTCAAAGCCATATTTACTCTCAAACGTTCTCAAATATCTTTGCGAGGTTCGTGTCCCCCGGTGGTTCCTCAGATCCGAATAGAGCTGCCTGGCTCTCAGCATATGCTGAGTGGCGAGGGTGCCGTTTCCCAACAAATCGTAGGCCAGACCCAGGTTGAAATGAGCATCGACGAAATCAGGCTTAAGACGAACTGCTTCAAGATATTCGGCAACCTCCTCCCTGTGCCGCCCAATAGCCATATAAGACAGCCCCAATTGAAAATGCGCCTTAGCGTCCGCAGGATCTTTTGCAAGCGCTGTTTTCATAGCCTCAATCCTCGTTAAAACGTTTTCACGATATTGCTTAAACCCGGATTCTTCCCCAATGGCGTTGGGAACAAAAACTAAAACGCCGGTCAAACAAAGCGAGAACCATAATATTTGCCGCCAATCATTCATCTCAAAATTTTCCAAAAAATTATTTCCGTGATCAAATCAATGTCATACTGCCGGGGTTTTGCGATCATAACATTTTAAAGCGTCGTAAAAAAATCAGCCTGCCCCAAAAGCCAACTCTTATTTTAACAGGTGGCAAGCCTGGGAGAATTAAACTCACCTGCGGGACCCAGACAGAATGAACGCTCCGTGAGATTTTTTTGGAGAGGATATGAAATTTAGAAATTTTTCCGGCAGTGAAGAGCCGGTTTCTGAAATTGGTTTGGGCACCTGGCAGTTGGGCGCCGACTGGGGGGATTTGGATGACGCCATGGCAGAGCGGATTCTGGCTCAGGCGGTCGATTCGGGGGTCACATTTTTCGATACCGCCGATGTATACGGGAAGGGATTGAGCGAAACCAGAATCGGCCGGTTTTTAAAATCGCACGCCAGCAAACTGTTCATCGCCACCAAACTTGGCCGCTTCCCGGAGCCCGGAGGCGATAAAAACGTTTCCCTGAAACAATTTCGTTTGCACACGGAGAACTCTCTTAAGCGGCTGGGAGTGGATGCCCTGGACCTGATCCAGGTCCATTGTCTGCCCACCGAGACTTTAAAACAGGGCGACCTGTTTGAATGGTTGCGAACGTTAAAAAAGGAAGGGAAAATCAAACGGTTTGGGCTGAGTGTCGAGTCCATGGAAGAGGCCAGAATCTGCCTGGAGCAAGAAGGCGTTTCTTCCCTGCAAATCATTTTTAATATCTTCAGGCAAAAGCCGATCACAGAATTGTTCGATCAGGCCAAAGCGAAAGGCGTGGCTTTGGTCGTCCGCCTGCCGTTGGCCTCTGGCCTGTTGTCGGGAAAATTCAAATCCCGGTCCACTTTCCCGGACAACGATCACCGGAATTACAACCAGAACGGGGATCAGTTCAATATCGGGGAAACCTTCGCCGGCATTCCGTTTGCAAAAGGCGTGGAGCTGACTGACGCCCTCAAGCCCCTGATCCCGAATGAAATGTCGTCAGCCCAAATGGCCCTGCGCTGGGTTCTGGACTTCGACGCGGTCACGGTCGCGATCCCCGGAGCGACCACGCCTGAACAGGCTAAATTAAATTGCGCCGCCAGCGATCTTTCGCCCCTGCCAAAAGAACTGCATCGGCAATTGCAGGCGTTTTACGAAACCCAGGCCCGGCCCCTCATTCGCGGAAAATATTAACAGGCCGACAGACCACAGGAAGAAACCTATTTCTGAAATCGGGGTTCCAATTCGATGGCCTTTTTACTATGCTCCTCGGCAAGATCAACCTGCCCGGTCATCCCGTAAACCACACCGAGCCCGTTGTGCGCCTCCGCCATATCCGGTTGAGTTCGAATCGCCTCCTTGAAGGGGTCAATCCCCTCCTCTGGCCTCCCCAAAAGGAGGAACCCCAAGCCCAGGTTATAATGCGCTTCCGCCCAATCAGGCGCAAGCCAGGCGGCCTCCTGAAACGAGTCGATCATCTCATCGTAACGTTTGAACACGTCAAAAACCTTCGCCAGAAAAAAATGCGCCCGGGCATGACCGGGGCTGAGAGCAATGGTTTTCTTGAAGGCTTCCATCGCCTCCTGGTTCTTTGCCTCATGCATACAGACCTGGCCCAACTCGAAGTGAGATTCGGGGTCATTCGAATTTTCCTGGGCGGCTTTCCTAAGCTTTTCTATATCTTCCATTTTAGATGAATCCAAATGATTTCTGTTAATCGAGGGACGCACAATGATACGACAAACCGAGAGGTTATGGATACCTGTGTTTTTGAGGGATTTTTGGCGAAATGAGCTTTTGAAAGTTGTTTCCCGGGCTGATGAGTATGGAGAGAATTGACTATTTCCAGTCGATCCGTCGAAAGGAAGGAAAGGTATCGGCGTTTGGGGTTATTTTGACCGCTGGAAAAGGGACTGAGAAAACTTTTTACGCGACTTCGTTCATGCCGCCATCGGAAAGATTTTTTGCCGAATCTCCGACCGGCGGCCCATTTCAATCAATGCCAGAAACCTAACAAGCGATCGCTTCCGTTGGATGTTCACGGTTGATTTTTTCGACCCGTTGATAGAGGCTCTTGGATTTATTGAAATCCTGCATTTCATCATACAACCCGGCCAATCGGCTCAGGGAATCGGCAACCTTGGGGTGTTGCGGACCAAAAATATCTTCTCTGATTTGTAAAGACCGGACGTAAAACAATTCCGCCTTGGCGGTATTGCCTTTGGTGTTGTAATGCCTGCCCAGATAATTGAGGTATTTGGCCACTATGGGATGATGCACACCGAGCATCATTTCGAGCACTCTTAAAATGGCTTTGCGAAAAAATAATGATTTTGCCATGACGTCGTCTCCTCCAAATGATTCATAGAAGGCTTACTTTGCCTGTTTGGACTTCACCCTGAATAATAGCAATAGCCATGCCAAGGTAAATAAGTCATAAAAAAACAAGCGTTGCGAAGAAACGCAAGTGATGACAGGAACGATATTGGCCCCAAAATGACAAGTTTTGGTTGATAAACAGGCCGGATTGCATGATCAGGTAACAAAAAATGTCACATTGAGGAATTTAATCACCCTCAATTGGGCTTATCAAGGCCAAAGTTTTGTTTCCATCGCATTGAAATCTTGAGCTGAACATCCAAATAAATGTTTTGTTCCTTAAATAGAGTTTACACACAGGGAGAAAACCCAAGGATTTTCGAAATTGGAGTGAATGCGATATCTCCTTGTTTTTTTGGCTTAAAATCCATAGATCCATGGTTTTACCCTTCAAAAGGCCCCCCATTCACCATTTTTCAGCTCATTTTCCTTCTGTGGATAAACTGTACAAAAACCTGAATGGGGAAAAACCAAAAAAAAAATTTAAACCTTTAATTATCAAAGACTCCGATTTGGCACAGTGATTGCTTTTTTGATCTATAGGAAGGTGGGGACCAATCAACAGCTCCGTCAGAAGCAGACTGCCTGGAAACAGGCTACAGTAGCCTTGGGGGTGAGTTTCTCGGCTAATCAGGGTTCTTTAGGAACTCGTGATCGAAACGTATTCCCCTATATCACACAAGCGTCGGCCTCTGTATTATCCCTCTGAAAGAGGCTAAGCATTGATCTCACTCTGACTTTATATGACTGATTTAAGGAAGGATGATTTATGAGCGCGGTTTTTGAAAAATACCAATGGAATTACAAAGTTTTAAAAGAATCCATTCCAAATTCAGAAGGTGAAATCATGGAATTGGAAAAAAAACTGTCCGACCTTGGAAGCCGTTATTGGGAGGTGGTGTCGGTGAACCATCTGACGAATTCACCCAACATGCTCATCTATTTGAAAAGTACCAAATGGCGAACCGTTGTATCAAAAGACCATTGATCTTCGTTGTCGTTTCTCAATCCCGTCCCATCTATGAGTTCCCCAACTTAAAACCACCCTCCCCTGCATTTTGAGGGGTGGGCTCATTGTCCCCGTCGATTTCCTTAAAGTGTCAAAATCTAAAGAACCGGTTTACCGGGCGACCCGTACTTCACCCTGCTTTTCAGATTTTTGCGAATATTTTTGCAGAGCGTCGAGAAGAAGGTCTTTCTTAATCGGTTTGGAAATATAGTCCGAACATCCCGCTTCCAGGCATTTTTCCATGTCGCCTTTCAAGGCATTGGAGGTCAGGGCAATGATCGGTGTTTCTGTCCGGTTTTGTTGCTCTTCCCATTCGCGGATTTTTCTCGTGGCCACATACCCATCCATCACCGGCATTTGCATGTCCATCAATACCAGGTGATAACGCTTTTTCTTGTACTTTTCGATGGCCACTTTTCCGTTCTCAGCTGTGTCCAGTTGATGGTGCGTTTTACTCAAATACAACTGGACGAGCAGACGGTTGTCTTCCGAATCCTCCACCAGAAGAACTTTCAATCCCCGGTCTGTCCTGGGCTTTTTCTTCAGGTCCGGCTTGGGCACCTCGGTTTCGGCAATGGACTCATAGCCCAGTGCGGCATTTATTTTATTCATGAGAATGTCCGGCTGGACAAACTTGGTCATGTAGTCGATGATCCCCAGTTTTTGGCACTGGTCGATGTCGCCTTTTCTGGTGTCGATGGGCATCATCATGACCGTTGGAATGTGTAAACCAATATCCGTCAGAACTTTATTCAAAAACCTGAAACCGCCAATGGTCGGGAGACGACTGTTGATCAACAGCAATTGGTAAGACTTTTCACGGTCCACAATTTTTTTCAATTCCTTGAGACCTTCCTGGGAATTTTGCAGACAATTGACTTTCATCCCCCAATCCACCAGCTGATCATTGACCATGCTTCGAACAGAAGCACGGTGTTCGAGTAAAAGGGTCTTAACGCCCATCAGGTTTTCAGGTTTTACTGTGGGAGTATTCTCCGGTTCAAGAGGCTTGGCAAACCGGACCGTAAAATAAAATGTACTGCCTCGATCCACGTCGCTTTTGGCCCAAATTTGTCCTCCCATCAACCCGACCAGGCGTTTACAGATCGTGAGCCCAAGTCCGGTGCCTCCGTATTTCCGGGTGGTCGAGGAATCCGCCTGGGAAAAACTGGCGAAAATCGATTCCAGTTTTTCATCGGGAATCCCCACTCCGGTATCGATGACAGAAAACATCAGCCCCCAATAATTCTCCGACTCCGGGTTTTTTTCCACGCGTACAAGAATTTCTCCTTGTTCGGTGAACTTAATGGCGTTTCCGATCAAGTTAGTCAGCACCTGACGCAGGCGATGAGAATCTCCGTGAAGCAGGTTGGGTATTTCAGGAGCAATATGATAATTGAGGACCAAACCTTTTTCCTGTGACTTCAGGTCCAGGATTTCGATGGTTTTTTCCAACAGAGCCCTGGGGTTGAAGTCAATATTGTCCAACTCGATTTGACCGGCCTCAATTTTGGAGAGGTCCAGAATATCGTCGATCAATGTCAAAAGATTTTCACCGGCGCCACGGAAAACGTCCACCAATTGTTTTTGATCCGAATTGAGAGAGGTTTCCGCCAACATATCGCTCATGCCGATGATGGCGTTCATGGGAGTCCGTATTTCATGACTCATGTTGGCTAAAAACTCGCTTTTAGTCCGGTTGGCGTGGTTGGCTTCCCGCTGGGCTTCCTCAGCTTTTTCTTTGGCCTGTATGATTTCATTTTCGGACCGCTGGCGTTCTACAACACGCCCTAATTGAGTGCCAATCTGGACCACCACATCGAGCAATCGCTGGTCCGGAGGAACCTGGTAGGTTGAAAAAAATTCCATGACGCCCACCACCTCGCGGCCAATCAGCACCGGGAAAGCAAACCCGCTGGCGATGCCCATATCATCAGAAAACCGCCCCTGCTGGAACAACGGGTTTTTAGTAATATCCCGAACCCAGGTATGTTCACCGGTCGCCAACACGCGTCCGGCAAGCTCCTCACCATAATTGATCCGCACGGCGTCGGTGGCCTCGCGAAACTTTTGCAGACCTTCAGTGTCGTCCAAAAACCAGATGTTGGTCGATACCAGATTGGGCGGAAGATCTGTCGTGGGAAGAAAAAGATGGCCAATGGCCCATCCGGTCAAAGAGCAAATTTTATTCAGGCAGATTTGAATGGCCTGCTCAAAATTTTCCGCTTCGTTGGCAGCGCTGGAAACATCGTGAAGAAGCTGAACATAGGCGGACTCCTGTTTCAATGCCTCTTCCTGTATTTTTCGGTCCGAAATGTCGCGCACCACAGCGGTGAAAGTCCGCCGATTATCAATAAAAGTTTCACTCACGGAAAATTCCATGGGAAAAGTCAAACCGTCTTTCTTCAATCCAGTCAGTTCGCGTTGAGTTCCGTGCGTGAGGGAACTCTCGGAATTTTCGAAGGTCTCCAATAAGGATGTGGCATTCTCATAAAAAGATACGGGCATGAGAAAATCAATATTTTTCCCTCGCACCTCGTCCGCGCTATAGCCAAAAATCAGTTCGGCGGCCGGGTTGAAAATTTCGATGGCTCCATCTTCATCTGTCGTGACAATGCCATCGATGACATTGTCTAAAATTTTATCGAAACGAGACTCTCTTTCTCTGATTTTTTCCTGAGCCCATCCGCGTTCTCTTTCAATCGTAATTTTTCGGACTTTGATAAAAGCAATCACCAGGCTGAGGATCGCAAGAATTTGGATCGCCAAAAGATTTTCACCTGCAATCGACAGCAGAGAAAAAGGGGGACTTTGTTGCGTATTTAGCGAACTCAGAACACTGGGCATAGCCTCCAGGGCCATGCCCGGACATAGAATTGCCAGAGCCCCGCCCATGAGGCTGAAAAGCCAGTAAAAAATATTTTTGCGTGACGTTTTCGGAAACATTGAAATGCGCATCTAAAAAAATTCCATCTGTGTCTTTATCACTTCGCCAATAGGTCCCAAAAGGCATGGAGTCAATGTCTTGCGGTCCCTTTATTAATATCCTCGGGTCTCAATTTAAATTCCTTTGCGATCACGCGCCGGATGTCCCGGGTTTTGCCCAGCCATAGTTTATTGTCGTCATCCAGAGCGAACAGATCTTCCGCCTTGGAGATGTGTCTCATCGCTTTATGCCCTTGCTTCATTTTGGCGTACACCACTGCCAGGTTGAAATGCGATCCAGGATTATTGGGGTCCATTTCCTGAAGCGCTATCAAGGTGGACAAGGCTCGATCGTATTGCTTGTTCTTGATGTAACCGGAACCAAGAATATTCATCAGTTTCGGGTTTTCAGGGTCCAATCGCACAGCTTCGTTTAAAACCGTGAGGGCGTCCTTGATCATTCCTTGTCTTAAATACACTTCGCCTATGACTTGATACGCCTCAGGGGAATCATGATCTATGATGAGGGCTTTCCTTGCCAGATCCAGCGCCTCTTCGAACCCGGACCTCTGAAAACTCACTCGCGCCAGAACAATATGGGGTCTGGACAGGTAGGAATCGATTTCAAGAGCCCTTTTGGCCATTTCCCCGGCTTTATGAAAACGGCTTGATTTTAAAAAAATATAGCTCATGACCCCAAGCGCTTCTGCATCTTTAGGGTTTTTTAGTATGAACTCGAAAACTTTGGACGTCGCGTCTTCAAATTTTTTCTCACGGGCCAATTTCAACCCCTCGGCAAGCTCAGGACGCAGTTGAATTTTGGTAGAGGTGTCATCCGGGTTTTCCGCGGTTTCCTCCCCACCGCAGGAAGTGAGCAGGACCAGAGACAGAAAGATCCCCATCAACCACCCTGCCTCGCCAATCGATCGTCGGCATTTTCCGGTAAAATTATTTTTAAATTGCGCCATCGGGTTTCCTTGTCAATTGCCCAGAATATGTAGAACGACCTTCCGCCGGTTCGGTGAATCACGATGCTCGAAAATATAAATGTCCTGCCACGTCCCAAGCGCCATCCGCCCTTGAACGATGGGGATGGAAATCTGCACCTGGGTCAGCGCAGAGCGAATATGGGCTGGCATGTCGTCTGGCCCTTCCGACTGATGACGATGGGCGGGATCTCCATCGGGAACCAGCCGGCCAAAAAAATCGTTGAGATCCAGAAGTACATCCGGGTCCGCATTTTCCTGAATGACCAATGAGGCCGATGTGTGACAGAGAAAAACCGTCAGGAGTCCTGTCAGAATTTCCTGCCTGTCCACCCAATTCTCAATTTCCCGGTTGATATTGACCAGTCCTTTCCCCTGAGTGGTGACGGCAAACTGATGGGTGAACTGTTTCATGACATCAAAGCAAAAAGAGGGAAAAATCCCGAAAATAATCGATTGGTTGAGTTATATTGGTATAGGCATATTATACCCCAGCTCGCCCTCCAAATACATATCTATATGAATTTTTTGAAGTTATTTGCTTTTTAGGGTGAAATTACCCTGCCAAAATCAAAAATTTTGGTTATACTAGCCATGATAATGTAAATCAATTGCTCTGATTTTTTCATAAAAGAAAGTCGGATTTTGCTTGGAATGAACCCTGGAAAAGGATGAGGACATGACAACACCCCAAGACAACGAAGTCAGCTTCAAGGACAGCGTCAACCTGAGTTTTGATTTAGCCAGAGCGACTTTGGAAATTCCAGATGGGATGGCTCAATACATAAGGAATGTCAATAACGTGTATCAGGTGAGGTTCCCGGTCAAGATCAAGGGACAAATTGAAACCTTTATCGGGTGGCGGGCAGTTCACAGCGATCACAAACTACCCGCCAAGGGCGGCATTCGATTCGCTCCCCAGGTGAACCAGAATGAAGTGGAAGCGCTGGCGGCGTTGATGTCGTACAAATGCGCCCTGGTCGACGTTCCTTTTGGCGGGTCCAAGGGAGGATTGCTCATTGACCCCAGCAAATACGACCGGGAATCCATGGAAAAAATCACCCGCAGATTCGCCTTTGAGTTGATCCAAAAGGATTACATAGGACCGGGGACCAACGTCCCGGCTCCCGATATGGGAACGGGGCAAAGGGAGATGGCCTGGATGGCCAGCACCTATAATTCTTACCGTCCGGGCGATATCAATCATCTCGCCTGCGTGACCGGAAAACCGGTTTCAATGGGCGGGATACAGGGCCGTGTGGAAGCCACCGGGCGCGGCGTGGTGTTTGGTCTCAGGGAGTTTTTTCGTACCCCGGAAGACGTGAAAAGCGCCAGATTGGAAGGAACTTTGCAAGGTAAAAAAGTGATCATCCAGGGTCTCGGCAACGTCGGTTATTACACCGCAAAAATATTGCAGGAAGAAGACGGAGCCAAGGTCATCGCCGTATTGGAATACAATGGTGGTTGGTCGGACCCAAACGGCGTGAATGTCGAGGAAATTTATCGCTACAAAGTGGCCAATAAAGGTCTTGAAGGGTATTCAGGGCCGGGGAAATTCGTTCAAGACAGCACCCTCCTGTTGGAAGAGGAATGTGACATACTCATCCCAGCCGCCATGGAGGGAGTCATCCATCGGGGAAACGCTGCAAGAATCCAGGCCAAAATCATCGCGGAAGCGGCGAACGGCCCGGTCACCTTTGCCGCTGAGGCCATTTTGCAGGAAAAAGGCGTGGTCAGCATTCCCGACGTCTATCTCAACGCCGGAGGGGTCACGGTTTCCTATTTTGAATGGATCAAAAACCTGTCCCATATCCGTTTCGGCAGAATCCAAAAACGCTATGACGAAGGCAAATACGAACAATTGATTCTGGCTATCGAAAGTTCCACCGGGCATGCGATTCCCCAAGCCTTGAAAGAACAGATCTGCAAAGGATCGGAAGAAATCGACCTCGTCCGCTCCGGGCTCGACGACACCATGCGCGAAGCCTGGAGAGCCATCCGGGAACGATTCTGGACCAACGACGAAATTAAAAGTTACCGCATCGCCGCCATGTCCATCGCCATCGAAAAAATTCACAACAGCTATCGCACCATGGGCGTGTATCCTTAACCCGCCAGCGTACAGCTGGATGAAATATTAACGCACTATGGGAATTTGCTCACCCCGGACTATGGGTTTATAGCGGGCCAAATCCTGCTTTGCCCTCAATATTTGATCCTGACATTTCCCCGAAAGCTCCCGCCGGGAGCCAGAATTCAGGACTCTCGCGGACAAAGTTAAAAAAACGCCTGCCCATCAGAATCCCATTTTTAATTCGCAATTTTTAAAACTCCTGCTCTCAAAACCTCGCATTTTATTCGTAATTTTAAAACCTCAGCACTGACGATCCCAATGATTAGTGGTATAGTGTGCCGCAAATAATAGCAAGACACCTTTTTCCGCCTCCCCTGTCGTCAGGAGGGGTTGTCATTTATTATCTCAAAGGTTCAACATGACCAAACCCGAATCACCTGAAGCATCCCAATACGCCGAAAGCGGGGTTGACAGCAGTGGCGCCGAAGGCGCTCTTGGAAGCCTCCTGCACCATGTTCTGCCGACCCGAAAATACAACGAACGCTATCCTCTGGCGGCGGACATCGGTTACTTCGCCAATGTCATCGACCTTGGCAACGGCTGGGGCATCGCCTTCGGCACGGACGGTGTGGGGACGAAAATAATCGTCGCCGAATTGATGGGAAAATACGACACCATCGGTATCGACTGTGTCGCCATGAACGTCAACGACGTCATCTGCGTTGGCGCAAGACCCGTCAGCATGGTGGACTACATCGCCTGCTCGACCACCGATAAGGAAATATTCGACCAATTGGGCAAAGGGTTGGCGGAAGGCGCGTGGCAGTCCGGCATCAGCATATCCGGCGGCGAGATTTCGCAGATAAAGGAAATCATCAAAGGCATCGATCTCATCGGCGCCTGCATCGGACACGTGAAGCTCGATCGCGTCAACACCGGGAAAAATGTCAAACCGGGCGACCTCATTGTCGGCCTGGAGTCCAGCGGCGTTCACGCCAACGGGCTCACCCTGGCCAGAAAAATCCTGCTGGGCGAAAATATTGAAGAACAAAAAGCCAACGTCAACCAATATGAAGACAAGCTGGGCCGCACTCTGGGAGAAGAACTGCTCGAACCCACCCGCATCTACGTCAACCCGGTCATGGACATGCTGGAAGCGGGGATCGATCTCAAAGCAATGGTCCACATCACCAGCGGCGGGTTCTGCAACCTGAACCGGGTGGAACAGGACAACATCCGTTTCGTGATCGACCCATTGCCCACCATTCCTCCGGTGTTCAATCTCATGCAGGACCGGGGCGAAGTGAGTGACCAGGAAATGTTTGAAGTGTTCAACATGGGCACGGGGTTCTGCGTGATCGTGGAAGGAACCAAAGAAGTGGAAGACGTGAACAAAATCTGCAAGACCCACAACGTGGTCAGCCACGTGATCGGGCAGGTCGAAGCCTGTCACGGCAAGGAAGTCACCATCCCCTCCAAAAACCTGGTGGGCAAGGGGCAGAAGTTCCAAACCACATTGGGAGGAGAGTCGTAACCCTGACACTGAAAAGCTTCCGTTATGGTGAAAATTGTTTTTTCAATTTTAATCGTACTGCTCCTTCCTCTGCACACGTTTGCGCATTCAGGAGGAACCAATGCCGAAGGATGCCACAAAAACAGGAAAACCGGCAACACTCATTGTCATAACAAAAAATTAAACTCCCCGGAAAATAAAAACCCCGCCTCAGAACAAAATAAAAAAAATTCAACTCCACAAACCAACAAGCGCATTCACCAATGGATTGATAAAAAGGGTGGGATTCATTATTCCGACAACATAAAGGATGTGCCTGTCAGCGAAATAAAATCGACGCCCTTGAAATAACCTCTTGCACTTGGGAGAAAATTTAGTTCCCCTGTTCAGGAGCGCTTTTTTCGTTGCGCTTTTTTTCCGCTTCGTCAAAATCCTCGAAGGTCACGTCCTTGCACCCTTTGGAAAACAACCAGGTCGATTGCACCAATTGAGTCACATCCCGCTTGAAGGGTTTTTGGCATTGCTCCGGCGCGTCTGTGATGTATTCCAGCGTGGCTGAGTAGTTGAGCAGGAGTTTTAGTATGTTCGTGGGTTGATAGGGCGGGTGGCAGGCGGTGGCTTTTTCGGCAAACGCCGGAACGGAAAAAACGAACATGAGAACCAGGACCATCAGAACAATTCGTCGGTTCATAAGATTCAATCCTCCTT
>CAYPQH010000022.1:0-18094 GCA_964412825.1 uncultured Nitrospinaceae bacterium
CAGATAGCAAAAAACATAAGAAAAAAAAGAAGCCGGTGATCACCTTTTCAGTGGTCAATGAAGCGAAGACTATGATCGACATCAACGGAGAAAATCTTCACATCAATGGCGAAACCACCGTGATACTCGGAAGAAACGGGAAAAAGCATATCCCTGTTGACCTGATCCTCGATGTGCTGTCAACGGATACAGATGGCAAGCAGGTGATCGCGGGAATACCCGTTGGCGAGGTTGTGGAAGATGGCACTTACCTTCTGACCATAATAACCAAGAAACACCGCTCAGCCGAATTTCACGCCACTTTTGGCACGTCAGGTTCGGGCGGCACTCAAGGCCCGCAAGGCGACCCCGGTCCTCAAGGTGATCCAGGTCCACAGGGTGATCCCGGTCCCCAAGGACCGCCAGGTAACGATGGTTCTGAGGGTGTAGCAGGAGCCGACGGCGCTCCCGGTCCACAAGGTCCGGCAGGTCCAACAGGTCCGTCGGGTGACGGGGTTCCCGGTCCAACAGGACCACAAGGTCCGGCGGGACCGACAGGAGTTGCAGGAGCAAACGGAAATGACGGCGCTCCGGGACCAGCAGGCGCTCAAGGTCCCCAAGGTAATCCCGGTCCGCAGGGTGTAGCAGGTTTACCAGGAGCTCCAGGTGCAACTGGATCTCAGGGGCCAGCTGGCCCGACAGGTCCGCAAGGTATTGCTGGAGCAAACGGCAATGACGGTGCTACAGGTCCGGCAGGTGCTGACGGTGCCGATGGTACGGGAATAAACATCTTTGATCTCGGTAACACTTCAGCCGGGGACGGCGCTCTACCTGATGTTCCCGCAAATACCGGCTTTGGCAACACCGCCTTTGGCTTCAATGCCATGCCTGCCATAACCGGAGGCAGTCAAAACATTGCCATAGGTGCCAATGCACTTTTATCAAATACCACAGGCACATCCAACACCGCCATAGGAGTAGGTGCGCTTGGAGGAAACCTCACCAGCATATCCAACGTAGCCATAGGAGTAGGTGCGCTAGGCTCAAACCAAACAGGCGATAGCAACACCGCCATAGGGATCGGTGCGCTATCGCAAAATACAGGTTCAGATAACATCGCCATCGGAGAAGGAGCGGGGACCAACAACCAAACAGGGAACCACAGCATCTGGATTGGTGACGATGGTTTGGCCTCTACTTCCGATACCGATACTATCCGCATCGGCACGGTTACCGGTGCTCTTAGTGCTCCTGTTCATACGAGAGTTTTTATCGCGGGAATCTCCGGCGTGAACGTTGCGGGTGGAGTCAATGTATTCGTCAAGGCAGACGGCCAGCTCGGCACGGTTTTGTCTTCGGCCAGATACAAGGAAGACATTCGCGACCTGGGCGAGGTGAGCAATCGGCTTTTGAATCTGCGTCCTGTGGCCTTTCGCTACAAAGCGGATGTGCAGGAAGGAGAACGCCCGGTGCAGTACGGGCTCATCGCAGAGGAAGTGGAGCGGGTATTTCCCGAACTGGTGATTTATAATAAAGAAGGCAAACCTGAAACCGTGGCCTACCACATCCTGAGCACTTTACTGCTCAATGAACTGCAAGGTGTGCAGAGCCGGGTCATCGAGTTGCAATCCACGCGCAATGAAAATGCAGACCGTCTCGTGGAACTCGAAAAAGAGCTGAAGGAAAACCGGGCGCGGCTGGTTGCCTGGGAGAATGAACGTCGGGAAAAAGAAGCGCGGTTGATAGCGCTGGAAGGAATGGTTGAACGGTTGACCGCTCCTCAGCATCACCGGGCGAGTTTTGCTCCGGCGCATTAACGAAAAAGATGAATCCCTCCTCACCTCAATCCTCTCCTCCAACGGAGGAGAGGAGAATACTCAAGTGAGGCTCTAAAAGAAAATCAGTTGGTGCTGATCTGATCCTGACGCGACATTTGTGGAACAGAGGAGGCATGGTGCAACACCATTTTCCATTGTTCTCCAACTTTTTCGAACAGGTTGGTGGCGTGCACTTTGGAGACCTGAACTCCGGACATGGACATGGCGAATAAATTTTCCTGACAACTGACCCAGACCATTTTGCCTGCACCGGTCACTTGGATGTCGGAAAGTTTGATCTCCAGGTTTTCGGAACCCACAAAAATATTTTCCCACGACTTGATGATGACATCAAAACCTCGAATGACCTCCCAACCGGGATGAATACAAATCGCGACATCATTTTGAGCCCAAACGGACTTCATTAAATCCAGGTCGCCGCGGTTGAATGCCTGATAAAACCCTTCATTGGCCTCTTGAACTTTCTGTTCGACCGACATGCCCTAGCCTTTCTGCATACGCGCTAATACTCATGAAAATTAATCTGATCTCGCTCACCATCACGGCGATTGTTTGAGCAAATATTCGATAGCATCGAAGGTTTCTTTTGATTCCCAATTCTTGGCACCATCCACCCGGGCCACGATGCGCCCGGATTTATCAATGACAAACGTAAAGGGAATGCTCACTGAAGGATACAGTTTTTCAGCTTTGCCTTCTGAGTCCATTAAAACCGGAAAGGACAGCTGATAGTCCTCAACAAATTTTTTAACTTTCTCATCGGCCCCTTTATCCAGGCTGACACCCAGAACGGTCACTCCCTCTGAGCGGTAACGACGATAAAGATTTTCAAACGCCGGCATTTCGATTCGGCAGGGAACGCACCAGGTAGCCCAAAAATTCAGAACCACGACCTGCCCTTTAAAACTGTCCAGGCTGACCCGATTCCCCTCAAGGTTTCTCAAGGTAAATTGAGGGGCAAGGTAACCCACTGAAGATTTTTCCTGGTCAAACTTTTCTTTGATTTTCACGTCTCCCACAGAAATGGGCTCTTCATGAAAATGTTCGAAGAAAAACAGCAGGCCCACAACAAACAAGGTTACGAAGAGGGCGACGTATTTTTTAATTGGAATAAAGTTTTTCTTTTTTGATTCGGTCAATTTCGTCTCTCAATTTTTCCTGCCTGACTCTTTGCCCCATCAAAACAAAATACAATAAGGTGAACGACGCCAGGGAAATCAAAAGGGTCGTCATCATGGCGGTGTCGAGTCCTTTACCAATTCCTTCGGATGAGATGACTTTGGGCAGGGGATGAAACGATCGCCACCACAGGACGGAAAAATGGATGAGGGGGATGTCAAGAAACCCGACTATCCCAATAACAGCGGCATAACGCGCCCGCATGGAACCGGGCTCCGTTTGCGACCTGAGCATGAGGTAGGCAACGTAGATCAGCCAGAGAATGAGAGTGGAGGTCAAACGCGCATCCCAAACCCACCATGCGCCCCAGATGGGTCTTGCCCAAATGGGCCCAGTAATGAGTACCAGCGAACAAAAAATCACGCCGATCTCAGCGGACGCGTGGGCATAGATATCCCATTCCCTGTCTTTTTTCCAGAGGAATAAAATGCTACACAGAAAAACCACAAAAAAGGCGAAAAAGGAAAGCCAGGCGCAAGGAACATGGAAATACATGATGCGCTGAACGGCGCCTTCGGTCTTTTCCGTTGGCACATAAAGATAGATCGCCGAGATGGCTGCAAAAAGAACAGCCGCCGTCAACCAGATCAGGACATAACCTTCCTTCGGCGTTTCTTCTGCCGCTTCTTCCGTCATTATTTCGATTCCTTTTCGATGAGCTTTTTCAACATCTGCAGGTCCCGTTCCAGAGAAAGGTTGCGTTTTTTCAAAGTGAACAGGTAGTAAATGACTCCCGCCCACACAAACGCGTTGGCCGCAAACAAAAACTCGAGGTTGTCCATGCAACTACTCCTCTAAAATATGGTCGATCGTTAATATGGAAACCCCGATGAATATGATATCAAAAGCCACTGTCAAACCGACCCAGTTCATCATCGTCCCCAAAGGTTCTCCGATCAAAATCTGGCTGGTCATTCGCACCACAGCGATCACTACCGGCACGATCAGGGGATACAAAAGAATGGGCAGCATGATCTCTCTGGTTTTCAGGTTCGATGACAGAGAAGACAACAGGGTTCCAATAGCGCAAAACCCCAAGGTGCCTATAAAAATCACAAACAGCAACGGACCTAAAAAAGAAATGAGGTCGATGTTAAAAAATATCATAAACAGAGGCAGAATAAATATTTCCATGACCAGCAAAAAAATCAGGTTGCTTATCAATTTTCCAAAATAGATGGCGGTTCGATCCGCCGGGGTAAGGATCAACCCTTCAAGGCAACCATTTTCTTTCTCCAGCATAAAAGAACGGTTCAGCCCCATCGTTCCGGCAAAAAGAAATGCCACCCACAACACGCCGGGGCCAACTTCATTGGCCTTGACGATACTCAGGTCCACGGAAAAAATGAAAATGATGATGACAAGGAGCGCAAAGATAAACATACTGCTGAAAAGTTCTTTGGTCTTGAGCTCGGTGACAAGGTCCTTTAAGACGATCGCTTTTATCTGGTTGAGATACTGACTCATGAAGTCCCGAAAATCAGGAAAGAACCTTCAGCCCTAACAGGAGAAACCGTTGTTCTCCTTTCGAGTTTTCTAGTTCGCATTATTGATGGTCTCAAAATACAATTCCTCAAAATCAGGCTTGTCCAAATTGTCTTTATTTTCAAACAGGGCAAAGCGACCTTTCACTTGTACCGCCACCTTGTCGCCCATTTCCAATCCACAGGAGATGTCGTGAGTGGTCATGATCAAGGTTCGTTTTTTCGTGTGCAGGGAGTGAAGATATTCTTTGAGCACCTTCGAACCGTGCGGATCTAAACCGGTAAATGGCTCGTCCAGAAACAGAATTGAAGGGTCATGAATGACTGCCCGTGCAATGGAAATACGCTGTTGCATCCCGCGGGAAAAAGTCCCGATGCGATCGTGCATGCGCTCTTCAAGGCCCACTTCTTTAATGACCTCGACCGCTCTTTCCTCAGGGTTGTCCAAGCCGTACATATTAGCATAAAATTTCAGGTTCTCCAGTGCACTCAAGTCGGCATACAAACAGGTAGCATGAGCAATCACGCCAATTTCCCGGCGCAAACGGGCATCGCTGTTGCCGACGTCGAACCCTGCCACCTTGGCCGTGCCGCCGGTGGCTCTGGTCAAACCCGAAAGAATTTTTATCAATGTGGTTTTGCCTGCACCGTTGGGACCGAAGATGGTCAGAAAATCTCCCGCATCCAATGAAAAACTGATCCCCTGCAATGCCTGAACAACGCCAAAGGATTTATGAATGTTCACAACCTCAATGGCGGGTTTGGCTAAGGCATGACTGTCAGCGGGGTTTGTCATAAATAAATTTAGCGGATACGAAGTTCAGAGTAGAAGGGACACCGGTGATCTTTGAACCAGACGTGATTGTCGTTCTGTGGAGTCAAACTCTGCTGGCGGGCTTGGTTGATTTTTTGCCTTTCTTTTTGGCTTTCTCCAGCGCATCCAGTCGTTCCAGAATAACGACCGCCTCCTCTTCAAGTTTTTTTCTCTGCTTCTGGTGATCCTGCTCGGAAACCTTATGAGTCTTCCAATCGAATTCCAGATCCTTGATCGAAAGAAGAACCTCTTCTTTGCGAACCAGCAAGTGCTTATACTCTTCGCCAGACAAGTCCAATTGGGCGAATAATTTTAATTTGGAAAGCCCGCGAAACAAGGGCACACCGACGGCAATCAGTATGATCAATACCAGAATCAGTTGTATGAAGTGGACAAAGTTCATCTATGACTCAATCTTGTCCAATTCGTCCTGGATCCGGCTGGAATTTTTTGCGGATACGGATGAATCATCTTCATCCTCGGCAACAGGATCGTGAGAATCGCCTTTCTTTTTCCAGGCATCTATGACTTTACTGACACCAAATCCGCCTGCCAGGAGAGCCACAAATGGCATTGCCCATGCGGTCAGATTGAATCCGCTTTTGGTCGGTGACGACAATACCGTTTCACCATATTTCTCAACCTGCATGTCGATGATATTTTGCACAGTGAGCCCGGAATCGAGCATCTTGGAAAATTCCGCACGTGTTTTATCCGATGTTGAACAGGTGCAGTTGATGAGCACTTTACCGCATTTATCATCGCACTTGCACATGAGCGCGTTTTCAAGATCCCCAAGCATCGCCGCGGCTTTTGCACTCTGGGCCAGCCCGACAACCAGAACCAACGCCAACAGGATGGCCAATATTCCATTTTGAATTTTCATGATCGTATCACTCCTGGGCCGGTGCAAAAATGGCCTGTTGTTTTTTCATCCGCTCCAGTCGCCGCCTCTGTTCCAATCGATCCGGCCACATGCAAACCATCGTTCCAAAGGCGATGACCCAACCTCCGGTCCACAACCAGCTGACCATCGGATTGAGGTAAACCTTTAAGGTCGCCGATTCATCTTCATTGAAATCCGCCAGAATAATATAGATATCTTCTACAATGGTAGAAAGAACATCCACTTCGGAAACCGGTTGATTTTGCCCTTTATAAAATTCTTTTTCCGGACGCCCGGTCCACACGCGTTTGCCATCTTTATAGATGCCAACCTGGGCAATGACACGCGTTTTAACGGAAGTCGCTTCCACAGCGGTCAATTTTTCATAGGTGACGGTGTAATCTCTGAGCTTGAAGCTCTCCCCCATTTTCATATGCTTCTGCTCATGTACGCTATACGATTGCGACCCCGCTATGCCCGCGAATATCAGCACCATGCCAATATGCACAATATAGCCTCCGTACCGGCGTTTGTTGCGCCAGGTCAAGGTTCCAAGCTCGCTGACAAAATTGCCCCCATCCTCTAAGTTCATCCGAGCCCGTGCCCCGTTCAGGAACTCTCTCAGGATGCAAGTCAGCACGAAGGCGCAAAGGATGAACGTCACATAGGTGAATATCTCCGAACGCCCGGTTAAGGGAACGATAGGAAATAAAACTCCTGCTGTGATCAGCGCAATTATAATGGGGATTTGAAAGTTTTTTCTTAAGTTGGCCCAGGTGGCGCGTCGCCAGGCGATGACGGGTCCGATGCCGATCAAAGCCAGGAGGACAAGACCTATCGGGACATTGACCTGATTATAAAATGGCGGTCCAACAGTGATTTTCACGCCGCGAACGGCTTCGGATATGATGGGGAAAATCGTTCCCCAGAAGGTAGCAAACCCAATGCCCAACAGAAGCAGATTGTTTATCAGAAAACTGGCCTCGCGGGACAAAAAGGAATCCAATTCGTTTTTACTTTTTAGCAGTGGAAGCCTCATCAAAATCAGGACCACGCAAACTACAATGATGACCGCCAGAAAGGCCAGAAAATAATAACCCAATGTCGCTTCATCAAAGGTATGCACTGATTGAATCAACCCGCTTCTAGTGATGAAGGTCCCGAAAATGGTCATCACGAAAGTCAAAAGAACCAGAGACATGTTCCACACTTTCATCATGTCCTTTTTTTCCTGAATCTGAATGGAATGCAAAAATGCCGTTGCGATCAGCAAAGGCATGAAAGCCGCATTTTCCACAGGGTCCCAGGCCCAGTAACCACCCCACCCCAGCTCCACATACGCCCACGACGCGCCAAACAAGTTGCCCATGCACAAAAAGAACCAGGCCAAGAGAGTCCATTTCCGGGTCAGGCGAATCCAGCCGTCGTCCAGGTTTTTGCTTATCAAGGCCGCCATCGCAAAGGCAAATGGAACGGTGAAACCCACGTATCCCAGATATAAAGTAGGGGGATGTATGACCATCCAGTAATTTTGCAAAAGGGGGTTCAACCCGCGGCCATCTTCCGGCGGCAGGGGAATGCGCTCAAAAGGATTGGTGGAAAAATTGAGCAGTACCAGAAAAAAGATAATGATGACGAACATTACGGCCATCGCGTAGGGCATCAGGCGAATGTTCTTTTTTCGATTCTGGAAATAGACCACGCACATATAGGTGGTCAGAAGCAATGTCCAAAAAAGCAGGGAACCTTTTTGCCCGCCCCAGAACGAGGCCAGTTTGTAAAAGGTATCTAACTCCTTATTGGAATATGCCCAAACGTACTGAAGGCTGAAGTCATTGGTTATAAACCCTCGCCAAAGCGCGGCGGAGGAAATGACCACGCACACCCACACGATGACGGGAGTTTTGTCCGCGCTCAGATAAAGATCTATGCGGTTGCCTCTAACAGCCATGATATAGGAAACACAGCCATACAAGGCGATCGCTAACGCTACCAGTAAAGTAAATTCGCCAATGTCATTCATTTGAAAAGATTTTCACCGTCGGCTCCACCCAGAAAAGGAAGAAACTATTTTCGGGTGCCGATTTTCAGTTTAGAAAAAAATGAAGGGGAAATTATATTGTGGTTTTGGGTAAGAACCCAGTTGATTTTGGGCTCGCCTCTTTCTTTGTTCCGGGATAAGGAATATTCCCCGGATGTGATTTCCCGGCTTCCCTTTCCGCTTCGTACTTGGACGGGCAACTGGTCAACAAAGTGTTCGCATGAAACACGCCATCTTGAGCCAGGGTTCCCTCGACCACAACTTCCTGACCGTCCTTGAACATGTCGGGGATAATGCCTTCATAAATCACATTAAGGTTTGAACTCTTGTCTTCAATGGAGAAGTTGATTTTCAAATAATTATTTTCGTCGCGGATAATAGAACCATTGACCACATTTCCTTTGACCTTCAAACCCGTTCCGGCATAGGAAACCTTCTGGCTCATCAATTCATCCACCGTGAAAAAATACTGCGATGTGGAGTTTATGCCGGCTGTGATGAGATATCCGATAGCCGCCACAATCATTACACTGCCAATAATAAATTTTGTTTTTTTCTGAGGCATAAGGTAGTAACCCATTGCTTAATATTTATGAAAATAAGGACTTATTTACAATACTATCATTCGCAATTTCCTCTTGTCAAAGCAATTTACTTGAATGGTCCAAGCTGTTTTCAGAGAAAAAAATCGCCCTTCATTACTCACTCAAATCACACCTGAAATCGACCCGGGGAAAAACAACAACTTCCATTCCCAAAACCGATGAAGATGAATCCTGCATCCGGGCCATCGCCAGACAACTGTAACTCTTTCAATCAAAAAATTACATTAAATGTAAATTACATATTGCCAGGCTAAACTTCCAGTCCCCGCCACTGATCGAAAAAACGCTAAAACTCCAACCATCTAAAGGTTTTCCCTGCACTCTTTTATTTTCAACCATTTAATCCAAAAATCCGGCTTCCTTTTTTATTGACAGCTATATCCAATATGCTAGGATGTGTCAGAAAGTGTCTCAAAACAGCTATATAATGTTTATTTATGTCTCATTTGGACTGACAATGGAACAGCTCAATAAATCCTCCATCAAGACGGTTGTTTCAAAATGATCGAATCGGATGACTTTCTAGGAACGACTCCCATCGTTATCGATGACAAGGGTCGGTTCAATGTCCCATCAAGAATTAAATCCATTCTTGATAGAAAGTATAACTCCAGTCTTATCATTTGTGTCAAAGAAAATTACCTGCTCATTTCCCCGTTAAAAGAATGGGACGAGAGCAAAGCCAATTGGGAAAAATGGGACCCCTTTATTGACAACAAAGAGATGATGAAAAGAATGCGAGACGTTTTATCAAGTGCGAAACTTTGCGAAATGAAATCGGGAAAAGTTTTGATCCCGGCTATTCAACGCGAAGCTGTGAGGCTGGAGAAAGAAGCTGTCCTGATCGGAATGTCGAATACTTTTGAAATTTGGTCCAAAGAAGAGTGGGCAAAGGAATCCGGGATAACATCGGTGGTCTGATCGGACTACATTTTTCAAAAAAAATCACCGTCAATACAACCCGGTAAAGCAATGGCAAAATTCCACGAGTCGATATTAAAGAAGGAAGTCTTTCAATACCTTATTGTGAAGGAGGCGGGGTTGATCGTGGACGGGACGATAGGTGACGGAGGTCACACAGAATTCATTCTGCAAAACACCGGGCCGGGGATACAGGTCATTGGCATAGATCGGGATACCTCTGCATTGCAGAGAGCAAAAAAGCGGTTGGCTCCGTTCGGCGACCGGGTGAAATTTGCACACGGAAATTACAGTGACATACAAAACCTCCTCAAAAAATTCAATGTCGATAAAGTTGACGGCTTACTGCTGGATCTCGGAATATCCAGTCCTCAGGTTGATATCGCGGAACGCGGATTCTCTTTCATGCGAAACGGCCCTTTGGACATGCGGATGGACACGACCCAGGAAGTCACTGCCGCAATACTGCTGGAAACTCTCTCAGACCGAGAACTGGAATCCATCATCAAGGATTTTGGCGAAGAACGTTATTACCGAAAGATCGTGCGGGCGGTCCGCAAAGCGCAGGCAATCAGCCCCCTTACAACCACCCACCAGTTATCAGAAATCCTCTCTGGCACGCTGTTTTCCAAGCGTCCTGCAAAGATTCATCCCGCAACCCGCACCTTCCAAGCCCTGCGCATTGCTGTAAATAGCGAGCTGATGCACCTCAAAACCGCGTTGCAGAATTCCCTGGGAGTTCTCAGCGCGGGGGCTCGCCTGGTCACGATAGCATTTCATTCGCTGGAAGATCGAATCGTGAAAAATTTTTTCCGGTACGAGGAAAAAAGTTGTGTCTGTCCCCCTCGTATTCCCATTTGCGCGTGTGGCAAAAAATCCACCCTCAAAATCATCACCAAACGAGCTCTTGTTCCCGGCAAAGAAGAGATCGCGATAAACCCTCGCTCTTCGAGCGCGAAAATGCGAGTGGCGGAGAATATATATGCTTGAATGGATGGGTCGAATTGCCAAAACCAGGGTTCATGTGTCTCCCAAAAAATTCTGGCTGATCATCATGTGTTCCTTTTTATTGATGGTCGGAGGCATGGCATTTGTCTGGCCCAATGTAAAAATGGTCAAAATGGCTTACGAATATCAAAGCCTGGCTCAGGAAAAACACCTCTTGTTGAGAAACAACAACCTGCTTCTGGTAGAACGAGAAAGCCTGAAGTCGTTGGACCGCATCCTTTTTCTGGCTAAAAAACACACGGACCTTCAGTCCCCGAAAAAGGGACAAATTTTAACTGTTTTTTTAAAATAAACAACCTCACTTAAAACGGACGAGAGTTCTCGTTTTCATTTAAAAGCTGTGGCCAGCTTAACGCTGGACCCGGTTGGACTTTTCGAGACGACCATGAGCAAAAAAAGCCCCGCCCTTAAAAAAGATGCCCGCGCAAAGCTAAAAGTGCGGCTGAGTGGGATTGCATGCCTTTTTTTGTTTATGGGAGCCGCCCTGGGGAGCCGCCTTTTTTTCCTGCAGATAATAAGCCATGAGGATCTGGTGGCCCTGTCAAAAAAACAGTATGAGACCACCAAGAAAATTGTTTTTGGAAGGGGAACTATTTTTGACCGTAACCAAAATGCCCTGGCAATGAACGTTGAGGTGGAATCTGTTTACGTCACTCCTATGAAGGTGAAGGACAAACAACATACGGCCAGCATGCTCGCCTCCCACCTGGGCATGAACCACAAGGAAATCCTTAAAAAACTCAATTCCAAAAAACATTTCGCGTGGATCAAGCGAAAAGGCAATCTAAGGCAAGTCGAAAAATTACAGCGGCTCGATTTACCAGGCATCGGTTTCATTGCCGAGCAAAAGCGCTTTTATCCCAAGCGCGAGCTGGCCGCCAATGTCACAGGGTTCGTGGGCATAGACAATGAGGGCTTTGCCGGGGTGGAGCATTTTCATCATTCCACATTAAAAGGAACCACCGTCCATAAAGTGATAGAAAAAGACGCCCGTGGACGTAATATTCGGTCCATCAGCGATATTGGAAGGCCCAAAACAAAAAGCGGCGATGTTGTCCTCACAATAGATGAAGTCATCCAGTTCATAGCCGAGTATCATTTAAAAAAACAGGTGGAAAAATTCCAGGCGGACTCCGGTATGGCCATTGTCATGGAGCCCTATACGGGGGAAATCCTTGCCATGGCCAACGTCCCCCAGTTCAACCCAAATAAATATCAGGCCTATTCCAAGGGAAAAAGGAAAAACCGTATTATTTCCAATTCGTATGAACCGGGTTCCATATTCAAACCCATCACGGCGGCGGCGGCTTTGGACTCAGGCGTGGTCGAAAACCCCAGCGAACTTTTCTTTTGTGAAAACGGAAAAATCAGAATTGGAAAAAAAACGATCCGGGAGGCTGCAAACCATAAGTTCGGCTGGATGAGTTTACAGAACATTATCTCCAAATCCAGCAACATTGGCTCTATAAAAATCGCGCAAAAGCTGGGAGAACAAAACTTTTACAACTACATTCGGAAATTTGGTTTCGGCAAAAAAACCGGTATCGATCTTCCAGGAGAATCCGCAGGACAACTCAAAGACCATTCCCGATGGTCCGGGTTGTCCCTCGCTTCTATTTCTTTTGGGCATGAGATTGGCGTCACCCCCATTCAAATAGCAACCGCCTTGAGCGTCATCGCCAATGGAGGAAACCTGGTGTTGCCACATGTCACAAAAGCGGTTTTAAAAAATGGGGTGGTAGAAAAAACCTTCCTGCCCAAAATAATCCGCCGGGTCATCTCCGAAAAAACCAGCCGACAAATGATCGAAGTATTGAAAAACACCGTCAAAAACGGAACCGGCGTGCCCGCAAAAGTCCCTGGGTTTGAAACGGCAGGAAAAACAGGAACTGCGCAAGTGTTTGACAAGGCTTCCGGTTCTTATTCGAAAAATAAATATCTTTCTTCTTTTGTAGGGTTCGTCCCGGCAGACGCGCCAAAAATAGTGGTTCTGGTCATGATTGAAAATCCCAGGAAAGGTCACTGGGGAGGCAAGGTTGCGGGTCCTGTGTTTAAGGAGATTTCCCGAGAAGTATTGCGCTATCTCAACGAACCCGCTAAAGGCGAGCGGGTCTTTTTCCTCAACCATGCCTGATGAATACAATTGAACGTGTATATTATTTAACTCAATCACAAAATATTCCGGCCAACGTGAACAAGCAAAGAATCAGCAAGCTATCGCAATTGATCAAAGGATTTCCCGTTCTCAATGTCATGGGGACATTGGACAAGGCAATCACATCGATCGCTTTCGATTCCCGAACCGTGAAACCGGGAAGTTTGTTCGTCGCCATTCCCGGACTCAAGCAGGACGGCAGTCGGTTTATTCAGGATGCCATTCACCGGGGAGCCTTAGCATTCATCACCGAACTGCCCATGGATCAATTAAGCGCAATGGGCCTCATGTCCAACGGTCTGACCGCTATTTGCGTTGCTGACAGCCGCCGGGCTCTTGCTTGGGTCAGCGCCATGCACTATGGGAATCCGTCTGAAAACATGAATCTGGTCGGCATCACAGGAACCAATGGTAAAACCACATTGACTTATATTCTGGAAGCCCTGTATCAATCGCGAGGCGTAAAAACCGGAGTGATCGGCACAATCAATTACCGCTACGGCGATTTTCAGGCGCCGGCATCCGTGACCACGCCGGAATCTCTGGACATCAACCACCTGCTGGCGGATATGGTCGAAGACGGAATCAACGATTGCTTCCTTGAGGTTTCATCCCATTCCATCGCTTTGAACCGGGTCGCTGAGTTGCGTTTTTCCTTGGGCATCTTCACCAATTTGAGCCGGGATCATCTCGATTTTCACATCGACATGGAACAGTATAAAAACGCCAAGAAGAAATTGTTCCAAGACCATGCCATGCAACAGCAAGTCATCAACATCGACGATCCCGTGGGCAAAGAAATCGTCAAAGAAACCAACCGCCCCACCCTGACCACGGGAATCGACCAGATAGCCGACATCCGGGCGGAACATTGCGTGCTTTCCGATAACGGAGGCCAGTTCACTCTCAAAACTCCTTCAGGAAGCCTAGACGTGCACACCCGCCTACTTGGCAGGCACAATATATACAACCTCCTCAGCGGCGCGGCGGCGGCCTTTGCCCAGGGGTTTTCACTTGATGAAATCCAACAGGGATTGCAGGCCATATCGCATATTCCGGGAAGATTCGAACGCGTTGATTGCGGTCAGGATTTTTCGGTCGTGATCGATTACGCGCACACTCATGAAGCCCTGGAAAATGCCCTGACCGCCGCAAAGGCACTGACTGCAAAAAATGTCATTGTTGTGTTCGGTTGTGGAGGAGATCGCGACCGAGGCAAGCGCAAGGAAATGGGCCGAGTGGCTCTGGAGTTGAGCGATTTCGCGATCATCACATCCGACAACCCCCGAACCGAAGATCCTGAGCGGATTATTGAAGACATCCTCAAAGGGGTTCCAGATACGTCCAGAAAAAACCGGGACTACGTTGTCCTTCTCGACCGCAGGCAGGCAATCGAACACGCAATAAAAAACGCCCGCTCTGGCGATCTTGTTTTGATCGCGGGGAAAGGCCACGAGAATTATCAAATTTTAAATTCCGAAACCATTCATTTTGACGACCGCGAGATCGCAAACCACACAATCACCCAAAGGATGAACCGTGATTGAAAGTAATGCACAGGAATGCTTGCAAGTCATGCAGGGGAATCTTCTTGCAGGTCGAGAATCGGATGCTTTTAAAGGCGTGTCCATCGACTCACGCACTCTTAAAGCCGGACAATTATTTTTCTGTATCCAGGGGCCAACCTTCGACGGCCACGCTTTCATCCGCCAAGCGGTGGAGAAAAAAGCCGCGGGGATTATCATTTCAGACCAAGCACAACCGGCTCTCTCCAATCAGGAGACCGGCGCGTCTTTTATGATCCGAGTGAATGATACTTTGTCCGCACTGCAAGACCTGGCCCGCTTTCACAGGCAACGGTTGCCCGTTCGTGTTATCGGCATAACCGGAACCAACGGAAAATCCACGACCAAGGAAATGATCGCGTCCATCGCGGAAACCACCTTCAAAACCCTGAAGACCAGAGGCAACCTGAACAACCACATCGGCCTGCCTCTCAATGTATTGGAACTGGACAAAACGCATGAAGTGGCCGTGCTCGAGATGGGCATGAGCGCGGCAGGGGAAATCAAACTACTCGCGGACATCGCCAAACCCGATATCGGCGTCATCACCAATATTTCCGAGGGACATCTAATTCAATTGAAAACCCTGAAAAACGTGCAATCCGCTAAAGGCGAACTGTTCGATGCGCTCAATAACGAGGCAACCGCCATAGTCAATGCGGATGACCCACTCGTGCTGGAACTTGCAACTTCACTGAGAGCCTCTGTCAAATGCCTGACCTTTGGCATCAACAACAAGGCCGACGTTAAAGCGGACGACATAAAAGCAACCGGCGGTGGACACGATTTCAGTGTTTCTCTCTTGGGCGATGCTTTCGATGTCAAACTCCCCTTTCTTGGGTTTTGCAATATCTACAATGCCCTGGCGGCATTGGCAACCGGGCGTTCTCTTGGAATCGGAACGGCAGAAATGCAAGCGGGCCTTGCCAACTGCAAACTGCTTTCTCAACGGTATGAAATTTTCCAGCACGATTCCATGACCATCATCAACGACGCCTACAACGCAAATCCAAAATCGATGCAGGAAGCTCTGGCAACATTGGTTGAATACCCCTCCCCCGGACGCAGGATTTTTGTGATCGGCGACATGCTGGAGTTGGGCGACTCAGCGCAATCGTCGCACACCCACCTGGGAAAAGAAATCGCCAGACAACCCATCGACATGCTGGTCACCGTGGGCGAACTGACTGCACTGACAGCCAAAGGAGCCCATGCAGGTGGCATGCAAGAAAAGCAGATCGTCGCTTTCGACAAACGTGAAGAAGCTTCTGAGTTTTTACGGGAAAACACCCTGCCTGGAGACTGCCTGTTGTTCAAGGGTTCTCGCGGATCGGGAATGGAGAAAGTCTTGAAAGAATTGATTCATCCTGAGGCATTTTAAAAATCATGTTTTATCATTTTTTCTATCCACTCAGTTCAGACTACCCCATATTCAACGTGTTCCGATACATCACGTTTCGGTCGGCGTACTCCGGGGTGACCGCGCTCATACTCAGCCTGATTCTTGGGACTTACATGATCCGCCTCCTGCAGAAATACCAGATCGGTGAAAAAATACGCAAACACGGGCCCGAGCATCACCACGTCAAATCGGGCACACCCACGATGGGAGGAGCGCTGATCCTTTTCACCTTTTTATTGTCCACCCTCCTTTGGGCCAATTTATCCAACAGTTACATCTGGATCATTATTTTTTCAGCGGTGGGGTTCGGAGCGGTTGGGCTTTTTGACGATATTTACAAACTGCGAACGGGTGACGGATTGTCCGTTAAAACAAAGCTCATTTGCCAGACCTTGTTGGCTCTGGTCATCGGCGTCTATCTGGTTTACTACGATCCTTCCCGGGCGGAATACGCCACAACGCTGTCCGTGCCCTTCTTCAAACAATTGCAACCGGACCTTGGAATCGGCTATCTTTTCTTTATTGTTTTCATCATCGTTGGAACATCAAACGCCGTCAACCTGACCGACGGATTGGACGGACTGGCCATTGGCCCTATCATCATCGCCACCCTCACTTACACGGGGATTGTCTACCTCAGCGGACATATTAATTTCGCCAATTATCTGGACATTCAATACATCCGCGAAGCAGGCGAGATCGCCGTTTTGGGCGCATCCGTACTGGGAGCCAGCTTAGGGTTTCTCTGGTACAACTCCTATCCCGCGCAGGTGTTCATGGGAGATGTCGGCTCCCTGTCTTTGGGCGCTATTTTAGGAACCATCGCCGTGATCGTCAAACACGAACTACTTTTGATCCTGGTGGGCGGAATTTTTGTGATCGAAGCGCTTTCCGTCATCATCCAGGTCGGATACTTCAAATACAGCGGCGGCAAGCGCGTCTTCAAAATGGCGCCGTTGCACCATCACTTTGAACAATCGGGCTGGGCCGAACCCAAGGTCATCGTCCGCTTCTGGATCGTTGCCGTTGTTCTGGCGATGATCGGATTGAGCACTCTGAAATTACGCTGAACAATGGAATTGGATAATAAAAAAATAACTGTGATCGGTATGGGGCGTTCGGGCATCGCTTCGGCCAATTTCCTGGCAGGGAAAAAAGCCCAGGTGACTCTCATCGATCATAAGAAACGAAAAGACCTGGAGGAGGCAATCGCAAAGGTGATTCCATCGGTGCGCATAAATTTTGAAACGAACACCCTGCCCGGCGATGAAGACTTGATCGTCCTCAGCCCCGGAGTAGACATCCATTCGTCCTTCCTGGAACCCGCCCGCAGGCAGGGCATCCCCATATGGAGCGAAATCGAATTGGCCAGTCGGTTCACCTCCATCCCGATCATCGCGGTGACCGGGACCAATGGAAAAACGACCTGCACGACGTTGATCGGGAAAATACTGCAAAAGGCGGGGAAAAAAGTTTTGGTCGGAGGCAACATCGGGATTCCTTTTATCTCCTTAATCGACCAAAAAGGAATCGATTATCTGGTTCTGGAAATTTCCAGCTTTCAACTGGAAGCCATTGAAAATTTCAAACCCAAAATCAGCATCGTGTTGAATATCACCCCAGACCATTTAGACCGACACAAAACGTTGGCGACGTATATCGCTCTCAAGGCAAGAATCAATGAAAACCAAACGGGCGACGATTTTTATCTCCTGAACACGGACGACGCCAACACAAAAAACCTTGGGCAAAATTCACCTGTAAAAAAGTTTTATTTCAGCTCCAAATCCAAAGTCCACCAGGGCGCTTTTTTGAAAGAAAACCATCTCATACTCTTGAAGGACGGCATCGAAAATAAATTTTGCGCGGTTGAGGACTTGAACCAGGTCATGCAATGGCAGGTGGAAAATGTTCTTGCGGCGTCTCTTGCCTGTTCCCTCCTCGGCATTCCGGCAGAATCTATCGCGGAATCTCTCAGACAATTTACCGGCATGGAACACCGCATGGAATGGGTGCGAACGTTTCGTGGAATCGATTTTGTGAACGATTCCAAGGGGACCAACGTGGGCGCTGTCCAAAAATCTCTGGAGTCTTTGAGCCGCCCAATCGTATTGATTGCGGGAGGCAAAGACAAGGACTCCGATTTTTTACCGTTGAAACCGACACTCAAACAAAAAGTAAAACATTTGATCCTGATAGGAGAAACCCGATCCAAAT
>CAYPQH010000023.1:0-17803 GCA_964412825.1 uncultured Nitrospinaceae bacterium
CATTGACTCCCAGATTGCCGAAAATGACCCATTTTATTTTATCGTCCATGAGTTGGTCGGCCCAGCGCAGGAACTCCGACGGGTTCGGCATCCGCTCCGAGTCAAACCAGGTGAACACTCCGCGAACATCTCCCAGGTCTTTCAATGGCGGTAAGGGCTTGTTGATGTCGAGGAATTTAAATTTCAAGCCCAGATGGTTTAAAGGCATTTCCACATATCGGTGGGCGCGGGTCGTGCGAATGTCAGAACTTTCCTTGCTGTCGTAAAAAGTGATGATGGTTCTGGGGACGGAGGATTGCGCGGACCCGGTTCCCCAAAAAATCAGTACGATTAAAATGGAAAATAAAATGCCTCGTGTTTTCATATATAAAATGGCCTTGCCTTGGCAATGAGCAGAACTAGATTTACATCGGTGGTAGATAGAAGCCGTTGAATTCTTTTATCTTATTGATTCTAAAGGGTAAGCAGGTTAATTGGAAACTTAATTTTCCCGAAAAGCGTTGTAATTTTGATGCCTGGATAAGGCCTGAGCGTGTTCCCAGAAAATAAGAGACGATTTTTCATCGGGTTTAGGTGAGAGGTGGCGTCAGTTGAAGTGGGATGAATCAGGGAGGTTTTTTTTAGAATTTCAGGGCTTTTTCAGCCAATCGATCCGTTGCGATCCAGAGTCCGATATTGAATCGCTTCCGCCACATGGTTGGATTGGATATTTTCTTCCCCCGCGAGGTCGGCGATGGTGCGGGAGACTTTTAGAATCCGGTCGTGGGCGCGAGCGCTCAACCCCAGTTTGTCGATGGCGAGCCCCATGATCTTTTTGGCAGCTTTATCAAGAAGGCAGTGTTTTTTCAATTGCGGCGGGGTCATCCCGGCGTTGAAGAAATTTTTTGCTTTATTGAAACGACCCGATTGCTTCTTTTGGGCCTGCTCGACTCGTACCCGGATGGATGCGGACGGTTCGCCTCCGGTTTCCGATGAAAGGTCTTTATACTCCAGAGCGGGAACTTCGATGTGGATGTCGATTCGGTCGAGAAGCGGGCCGGATATTTTGGAGATATAATTTTTGATCTGCAATATCGAGCAGGTGCATTCTCGTTTCGGGTCCGACCGGTAACCGCAGGGGCAGGGGTTCATGGCGGCCACCAGAATAAAATTGGCGGGGAAATTAAGAGACCCTGCCGCCCTCGATATCGAGACGCTTCCATCTTCAAGCGGTTGCCGCAAAACTTCCAGAACGTTGCGTTTGAATTCGGGAAGTTCGTCGAGAAATAAAACGCCGTTATGGGCTAATGAGACTTCGCCCGGCATGGGAAACCGACCGCCGCCGATCAGTCCCGCGTCTGAGATGGTGTGATGCGGGGAACGAAAGGGTCGTTGGTTCAAGAGGCCGGAGCCGTTTTTGATCTGTCCCAGTATGCTGTGGATCTTGGTGGTTTCGATGGATTCCTTCACCGAGAGCGGGGGAAGAATGGTGGGAATTCGTTTGGCCAGCATGGATTTCCCGCTTCCCGGAGGTCCGATCAATAGAATATTATGACCGCCTGACGCGGCAATCTCCAAAGCTCGCTTCACATGATGCTGGGCTTTGACGTCGTTGAAGTCCACCTCATATTGTGAAAAACCCTGACACTCCTCTTGCGAATGTTTTAGGGAGGCCGGTTCAATTTCCAACTCGCCATTCAGGAACTCCAGAGCCTCCGGGAGATTTTCGACCGGATAAACATTCACCCCTTCGACGACGGCGGCCTCCGCCGCGTTTTTTTTGGGAAGAATAATGCCTTCCATCTTTTGATCCCGGGCCATGGTCGCGAGCGATAAAACACCCTTCACTGGCTTGACCCTGCCATCGAGGGAGAGTTCGCCCAGAATAACAAACTTGTCCAAATTGGCGTGTTTTATTAATCCGTTGGCGGACAGGATGCCCAAGGCGATGGGCAGGTCGAAGGCCGAGCCTTCCTTGCGGATATCCGCAGGTGCTAAATTGACGGTTATTTTGCGCAGAGGCAGTTCCAGCCCGTTATTTTTGATAGCGGCTGAGACCCGGTCACCACTTTCCTTGATCGCCGTATCGGGAAGCCCGACGATAGACATAGCGGGAAGACCGGGAGCAAGGTTGACCTCTACTTCAACCAGGTATCCGTCGATTCCCAATAACGCGCCGCTGTGAATCCGTGAAACCATGCGATAACTTCCGGTGAGTTGAAACTTCGGAGCAACCGTACAACACACATTGAGCCGGGTCAAGCTTGTGGCCTTGTATTAATGTTTGCGAATGGGGATGTGACGCAATTGTGACTCTTCCTTGTCTGATTCGCAACACCCCCCCAATATCGTCAATCGAGATCATGAAGTGTATTAAATTTGGATGGTTAACAACTATTTCAACCAAGAGATTTAGCGAAATGGATATTTTGAGAAGACTTGAAATTTCATTGGAAGAAAACGATCTGGAAAAAAGAATGACCGATGAAAATACATTTGGACTCGTCAAAGGCATGGGGTTCATCGAAGCAAATAGTAGGTTTGTTCCTGCCCCTATCCCGAAAAAGGCGAGTTATAGGGGTAAGGACTTTTTCATAATTATGTCCTGCATTGTCATTGGAGCGGTTCTTTCTTATCTGGTTTTTAATACAGCCACAGCCGTCCGCGAAGAGGTGAGGGAAATCATATATTCAGATGATTTTTCGGAAATGATAATTGAGAGTGGCACCCTGGCCCACCTGAGCGGCTTTGACGGGAAAGATGGCTTGCCTGGAGAAAAAGGGGAACCGGGACCACTGGGACCCATGGGAGGTGTGAATCAGGGGGCGTTTAATGGCGTTGCGGGATGGGAGCTTCGGGAAAGTGCAATTTTTGTGGTAGAGCCTGGAAATAGAAAAACGGTTTCTATGAGTTGTTCTGACGGTAAGATTTTGCTTGGCGGTGGTTATCATGCCGCAGAATGCGCCGAGTGTTCTGGAATCAACAGCTATCCGTCCGGCAAAAACTCCTGGGAAGCGACTTTGGATAATAAAATGAGCGATCAACCGGCCAATTTAAAAGTCTATGCGATTTGCGCCGAGCCCACCCTGTAACGTTCCGATTTTTAAGCTTCCTTCCTTCAGAGAGAAATTGTACCCCTACCTTTCTCAATTTTATATGCAACAGTTTAACCCGCATAAAGCCGGGTCAAGCATGCAGGAGAGAACCCGGTGTTTTATTTTCAGGTTGCCTGGTGGACGATTTTTTGAAGCTCCGACGCCATCTTGGATAATTCCTCCGCCGCTTTTTGACTGTCCGTGGCTCCTTCGGTAGTGCTTTGTGCGGCCTGGGTGACTCCGGAAATGTTTTCAGTGATCT
Source organism: uncultured Nitrospinaceae bacterium (assembly GCA_964412825.1). Classification (GTDB taxonomy): domain Bacteria; phylum Nitrospinota; class Nitrospinia; order Nitrospinales; family VA-1; genus JADFGI01. The sequence goes on from CAYPQH010000023.1 coordinate 3,337, forward strand.
CGCGGGTTTTTTGAGACGCTTCTGCCACGCTCCGGGTCATATCGGCAGTGGTTGCGGTTTGTTCTTTTACAGCGTTGGCAATGGTATTGGCGATTTCATTGATCTGGCTGATGACCTGGCTGATATCTCCGATGGCCGCGACTGATTTTACTGTGTCTTGCTGTATAGCTTCAATCTTTTCGCTGATTTCTTCCGTGGCTTTCCCGGTTTGGTTGGCTAGTTCCTTCACTTCATTTGCGACCACGGCAAATCCCTTGCCGGCTTCCCCGGCGCGTGCCGCCTCTATGGTGGCGTTGAGAGCTAAAAGGTTGGTTTGCTCGGCAATGGAGGTGATCACTTTGATGACCTGGCCAATTTCAGCGGAACTTTCATTCAATGAACTGATTGTTCTGTTGGTGGATTCGGCCATTTGGACTGCGTCTTGAGTGATATGCGCGGCTTCGTTGGAGTTTTTTTCGATCTCCCGGAAACTTGTATTCAGTTCTTGTGTTCCTAAGGATACGGTCTCCATATTCTGGGCGACCTCATGGGAAGCGGCGGAAACCACCTGGGCCTGGGCTGAAGTCTCTTCCGCATTACCGGCCATTTGCTGGCTGACCGCAGACAACTCCTCTGAAGCGCCAGCAAGCGTTTGCGCATTATGACTGATATTTTCGATCACCTGGCGCATGTTTTCACTGGCTTCTTTTTCTCTTGCTTCCATGGACACTCGGTCTGTAATGACATCCCAGCAAACCATGGGGCCGGCGTAATTGCCGTTTTCATCTAACAGCAGGCTCACGACAATGGAAAGAGTTTCATTTCCTACTTGAACTTGAGCGTGATGCGGCAGGTTTGCCGGATTGGATAAAATTTTTCGCTGAAAGTCGGGGTTTTTGTGAAACAGATCGATCGATTTTCCGATCAGGTTTTCGACTTTGTCTGGCAGTTGATCCTCTGGCAGGGTTTTTAAAGTTTTAAAAGAGGATGGGTTCATATAATCCAGAAGCAAATCTTTATTAGCAGTCATGACATTTAATGTCATTTGATCCATCAACGATTGGGTTTTCGCCATTTCTGTGGTCGTCATTCGCAGGTTTTTGACCATGGTCGCCATCGATCCTCCCAATGTTCCTGTCCCATTATCGATCAGGTTTTCATTGTCCAGATCGTTATTTGCAATGGTTTGCGCCTGCGAGGCCATCCATTTCATTTTTTCCGTCATTTTGGCAAAAGCCTCTCCCAGCTCGCCTGATATGTTCTCATTCAGAACCGGATTATTCAGGTCATCGTTGGCGATGGCCACGGCCTGGACAGTTAATTTTCTCAGTTCCTTGGTCAGTTGATTGAAAGCGTCCGCCAGGTCGCCGTGAGTATTCTGGTATTCATCGGCCACAAAGTCAGCGGCGGAATCGAAGGCCACTCCCTTTTCCAGACGTTCAATCGCTTTTTTGGAATCCAGATTTCCTTTCTCCAGGTCTTTTGCCTGTTTTAGTAAAAGTTGCAGGTTAGCGAGCATGTCGTTAAACGCCTCCCCCAACTTGCCTAATTCATCGGAGGAATGGTCAATGACAGAATCCTGTTTCAGATCCCCTTCAGCCAGCTTTTCAATGGCATCTTTGATGGTTCTCAACCGCTTCACCAACTGGTTGCTGAAAAGAAACACTAATACAGAACCGGCAAACAGCATGAAGAGACAAACATATAGGGTGGTCGTCTTTTTTTCTGCGATATCCCTGTGAAGGTTATTCAGAGATAACCCTAAAGTCAGTTTGCCAAAATTTTCTTTCTTGAACAGAATTGGAACGGTATAAAATAAATTTCCACTGACTTCTTTTGATTCGGTTAGATCAAATAAGCCATTGAAATCCAACTCCAGTTTTTTCGGGTTGACCTGCGCCAATTCTTCGCCATCGGAGTCAATGATTCCCAAATAGGCTAAATCATCATCATTCTTTGCCCAGGCCAAGGCTTCATTAATAGCGTCAAAGTTCTGTGATCCCAAACCAATTCCTGTTGTCAGAGCGATCATTTCAGCCATGTTTTTTACTTTAATGCCCAAAGTGATCATGGCTTGATTTTTCATGACATAAGGGAAATAGAAATAACAGAAACCTGAAAATGAAACCAGAATGGATAAAACAAAAGCAATCAATTTGGTTTTAATTGACATCTACATACCCTAAAGTAAGTTGGACAATAAATGGTGCTTACAAGAAAACCGATTGAAGTAATGGTCTTTTATATTACAGGTATCACAGATAGATTGGCGCAGAGACAAAATTTAAAAAACAGCTATAATAAGGTCACCCGGAAATTACAGGCCACCCACTTTCAAGATCTTGATGGATGATTTATCAGAAATTTCACCCGCATCTACAATTGCAATTCCTCCAGCAGAGTCTGCGACGGACTCAACCGCCTCACTGGTGTTTGAAACCTTTTGCGGGGGAGACGAAAATTTTTGCTGAAACACCGCTTTAAGATAAAATTTTGACACACCCAAACCATTTTTCTTTTTAAAGACATGGGTCGCTAAAGCCTGCATGGCTTTACTTTTGGCATCAGGCAAAAACAGCACCACTTCTTCGCCGCCGCTCCATTGTTTGGTTTTACCTTTATAGAAATCAGCCAGGTTTTTTAAGGTCAGACTGGAAACTCCATTGTCCTTATTGACGATGGCGACAATGTCCCCGGCAGAGGCAATACTCGAAGGTACAAATAAAAATAAGCTTATTAAGACAAAACAAATTTTGAGTTTATATTCACTAAAAATCGATTTCATTTTTTCTATTCCTTTCTCAGGTTATCATGAGAGTTTATTATTTTCAACTAGTTACATGATTTAGAAGGCGAATGATATTTGGGCTGAGCCCTCATGAGAAGAAATAGACGTCGCGTCTTTATTTCGGTATTCGACTTTAAGCGCCGCAAAAGGAAACCACTCATATCGAACTCCAAGAGTATGTATATTGGTGCTCTCGGCTCCGGTTTCAGTAAAAAACGAATCTGCGATATCAATTTGGATGAAGTCATATCGATAGTAAGGTTTAACAACATCCATGAAAGTATAGGCAAACTGTAGGTATCCGCCTGTGTTGGTATAGCCCGTGCCCAAAGAATGTTCGATATGCTGGTATTCGCCGATAAATTCGATTTCGTCGTCGACATAGAAAAGATGAGCGCCGTATATTCTCTCGTCCTGCTCTACGGCGCGACCCGCTCCCGGGTTGTTGGGAATGGTATCTCCAGTAATATTAAACCCAAACCCCAATCCCGGAAGTGCTTCCGGCTCGAAAGTCAGCATCAGGTTGAGCATTTTGCTGTCGTTATCATCTTCTATCAATTGAACCTCATCGGTGATTCTGCCCCTGCCGTTGGCGACATTGGCAATGTAGCTTAAATCACCAAACCCTGTGTCCAGACTCCCGGAAAATTCCAAGCCAACATAATGGACAGGCAGTATTCCGCCATCATCTTCAAAATTATAGAGGATGGGTCGTTCAATCGTGGTGAAGAGCCAACTGCCATGATGAAATCTCTGGTTCCAATAACCCAAACCGGTGTGTCCCCGGCCAATAGCGATGCTGAGCCAGTCGGCATAATCGTATTTCAGCAACACTCGCTCCACGTCCAGAATATTGGCGCCGTTTTCACCAAACTCAAATACGGTTTCGTTGAGGAAGGTTAATTTGCTGGAAATTCTGGATGAAATAAACAAAACCATGCCACCATTGGCGAAATTGTTGCTGGAACCATTTCGGGCAACGGTTTTGTCCGCTACCGCGTCGTATTGAAGATGTCCAAACCCACGAATTTGAAGCTTGGGAATGTCGAAATCTGTCTGAGGTTTTTTCTTTATTCGGTTGTTTAATTGTCGGTAGGATTTTTTTAACTTAAAAAATTCCTTTTTAAAAACTTTGAACTCTTCTTTGGAAACACCTTCACCGGGAACTTTTGCGCGGGGAGTTTCTTCGTTGCCGGCAAAAGAAGCAGAAAAACTTCCCGAGACGAATAAAAAACTAATAAGTAAAACTTTTATTATTTTCATGAACCAAGTCTCCTTATAAGGTTAAGGATTTATTTGAAAAAGCCAAAAAACGTATACTTATTAAATAGTTAGCTATGAAATTTCTAATGCATTTTTGTTGTCGATTCTTATTGAGAAACATTTTTTTGGGGACGGGGAAGTGTCAATTTTGTGGGATCATATCAGAATAAAGATAAAATAAAATGATTAATTTCGTTCAGCCGAAGAAAAAAAAAGAAGAACATAAAAAAGAGGGTTGTTTCGCAAATAAATTCTGGCCATTAAGGTTGGCCCATTGGATTTACGAAAGACTGACAAAGTGAAAGAAGAGCGCCGGTGGACGTCACTTCTGCTAAAGGAAGATCAAGCTTTGGTCGATAATGAGATGATAGAGTGGATTATCATTTTCTTCGTTCTGAAAGCGTTTGAGTGCCTTAAAAATCTTTTTAAGTTATAGACGGGTCAAGCAATTTGTCCGGGAAATCTCCTGTTAAACATTTATTGATCATAGGCGGCGGGGTGTTCCAGCTTCCGGCGATCAAAACCGCGAAGGCCATGGGGTTGAAAGTGGCGGTCACGGATTACAACCCGGAGGCCGAAGGCATGCGGCTGGCCGATTTTCCGATCGTGGTCAGTACCCGCAACATCAACCTGACCGTCAACACCACCCGAGAATTTCACCAGACTTGTCCGCTTGATGGCGTGATGACCGTCGGCACCGACGCTTCGCAAACCGTGGCCGCCGTGGCCGATGCTTTGAACCTTCCCGGCATTCCTTTTGAAGTGGCGGAACGGGCGACGGACAAAATCAAAATGCGGTATTGCCTGCGCAAGCATAATGTTCCGATTCCCGATTTTCGCCCTGTCTGGTCGCTTGAGGAAGCCCAAGTCGCACTCAAAGAGATGTCGCTTCCTCTGGTCATCAAGCCTTGCGACAATATGGGAGCGCGCGGCGTTAAAAAAATTCTTAAAGCCGAGGATTTGCCTCCGGCTTTTCAGGAAGCCAAAGAAGCGTCCATCAGCGGCAAATTGATTCTGGAAGAATTCATGCAAGGACCGGAACTGAGCCTGGACGCTCTGGTGTTCGATGGCCATATAGAAATCACCGGTATCGCCGACCGCCATATCGAGCGCGCGCCCTATTTCGTTGAGGTGGGGCACACCCTGCCGTCCAACCTGCCCAAAGCTCAACAGGAAGACGTGATGGATGTCTTTCGTCAAGCTATACGGGCGTTGGGCATCGACCACGGCGCCGCCAAAGGGGATATCAAACTGACTCCCGAAGGAGCAAAAATCGTGGAGATCGCCGCGCGCCTGAGTGGCGGGTGGATGTCCGCGCATACCTATCCGTTGTCCTCCGGGGTCAACCTCATGAAAGCGGCGATTCAAGTGGCACTTGGGGAAACGCCAACAGATTTACAGCCCAAATTCAGGCTGGTGTCCGCCGAGCGTTCGTTGATTCCTCCTCCTGGGAAGATACTCTCTATAAAAGGCGTTGAGGACGCCCGCAAAATCAAGGGTGTGAAAGAAATCATCCTGCTGAAAGAAGCCGGCGATTCGATGGATGCCATCACCAGCAATCTTGGCAAAGTCGGGTATGTCATCACTGTGGGTAAAACCCGTGCAGAGGCCATTCGCGTCAACGATCTGGCTCGCAAAACCATCCAGATAGAAATGGGTGAGCCGAATACCCTGACCTGGGACATCATTCGCAACAACGCGCGGCGTAAATTTTATGTCGCCTGCAAGGCGTGTGTGGTTTGCGATGGGGCCGAATGCAGAGGCAAAGTCCCCGGCATTGGTGGCATAGGAACGGGCGAGTCGTTCACGGAAAACCTGCGGGCTTTGGCCCGGTACAAGATCAACTTGCGAACGATTCACCAGGTCAAAGTACCCGATCTTTCGATAGAGCTTTTCGGGCAAAAACTGTCCCTGCCGATTCTGGCCGCGCCCATCACGGGGATGGAGACCAATATCGCCGGCGGCATGGATGAGAAGGAATACGCGTCGGCGGTGCTGGACGGCTGTCTCGACAGTGGGTCGCTGGGCATGGTGGGGGACGGCGCGAGCCCGAAGAAATATCTTATTGGCCTTGAGGCCATCCGGGAAAGGGGAGGGTTGGGCATTCCCATATTCAAGCCCAGGGAAGACAACGAAGAAATCATCACCCGCTTCAAGGCGGCGGAAGAAGCCGGAGCCATTGCTGTGGGCATCGACATCGACGCCGCGTCTTTTAAGACCATGGCTCTAAAAAGCCAAGCTGTGGGGCCAAAGTCGGTCGATGAATTGCGCCAATTGAAATCGCATTTATCCGTTCCGTTTATATTAAAGGGAATCATGAATGTGGAATCGGCTTTGGCGGCGGTTTCAGCCGGAGCGGATGCGATTGTGGTTTCCAATCACGGTGGCCGGGTTATGGACACGATGCCGGGGACGGCGGACGTGCTACCGGAAATATCCGCCGCCGTCGCGGGTCGAGCCAAAATTCTGGTGGACGGCGGGATTCGCGAAGGGATTGATATTTTGAAGATGCTGGCTTTGGGAGCGGACGCGGTTCTTATCGGAAGGCCCGTCTGCATATCGGCTTTTGGCGCGGGCCGAAAAGGGGTGGAGTTTTATCTCAATCAGAAAAAGGTGGAATTGCAAAAAGCCATGATTCTCACCGGATGCGCCGACATCGGCAAAATCGATCCTTCGGTGATTTTCCACAACGCCAAGGGAGAGCGATGACGAACCTGAAACAACCACAATTGATACAAGTGATCTCGCCACGGGCTAAAAAAGGCTCGACCCAAAACCTGATTGCCTGCCTTCTGAAATTGAAAAAACAATATGGCGCCAGTTGTTTGAAACTGTCTACTGAAGACGCGGCCATGTCATTTGAGCAAATCCGGTTCTGGACGGAGTTGGCCGGAGAGATTCTTCCGGTCATGGTCAAGATTGGCGGTCCCAATGCCAGAAACGATATCAAGCAGTTGCTTTCATTGAATATCGATGGCCTGATCGCGCCGATGGTGGAATCGGCTTATGGACTGGAAAATTTTTTAGCGGCGGTTCGGGATTTCACCACCCCCATGCAAATAGAGAGGCTGGTCAAGCAGATCAATATAGAAACCGTGACGGCGGTGGAACAATTGGACGCAATTCTTGCCTCGCCAGTGGCCGAACTGCTCGATGAAATCACCATCGGTTGTAGCGATTTGTCCCAATCCCTTAAAAAAGACCGCATGGATGCTGAAGTCCAGAAAATGGTCCGGGAAGCGGTTGCAAGGATCAAGGCCAAAAATATCAAGGTTTCGGTAGGCGGCGGCATCTCACCTGATACCATCGACGCCATCCTGCAGGATGTTCAACCGCATCAGTTCAATACCCGCGTGGTGACTTTTTCTGTAGAGCCGGAAAAGAGCTACCGGCGGGCAGTGGCCGAAACCCTTGATTTTGAATTGCAGATGCTGGAACACGACCTCAAAAAAGGTTTTATTTCTTTGGACGAAGAAAAGTTTCGCGCCCGCCAATTGCGCGAGCGGCTGTCCGAATTTCGCCCCGATTGACCCTCTCTGGACCCTCGGAAATCCTTTCCCCCCCTGCGGGATCATTCTTTCAGCCTGGAATGGCAAGGAAATCATTGACAAAGTCTACTTTTTCCTTAGAATACCTTCCCGAATTCCAATTAAACAGCCGAAGTAATTTACTTTTTTATTAACGAATTTGTTCATATAGATTATGAAAGCAGGACGATTCATTAGCAAATCGAAATCAACCGCGTTTGGTTGCCGATAAATTTATACGTTAGCAGGAGAATACAATGCAGTTAACCGGCATGCTCTGGGGCAGAAAATTATTAGACCTTGTGGAATATCCTCATTCTGATGTACGAGGTCCGGAACTCACTTCCGATCAAATTAAAGAAATGATCAAAAAACACGGCAATATTTTTATCAAGCCAGTGTTCAGAGGCGGCGTGGGCAAAAAAGGCAAGGCAGGATTGATTGGCCGCGTTGATAATATCACCGATGCTTTAAAGGAAAAAGAACGGCTTTATTTTGCCGAACATAAGGATGGCGAGACCGTCATTAAGTCGGAAGGCGTGACTTATGAAGGTGGGGTTCCCGCCACTCACGAAGTTTATTTTTCCATCAGCGAAAGCACCATTTTCCGCGCGCCGACCATGACCATCACCCATCATGGCGGAGTGGATATCGAGGAACTGGACGAGGATAAAATCGCCAATGTTCCTTTCGATCCCTTAACGGGTCTCAAAGCGTTTCATGTGTCCAATGCGTTGTCGGATCTTGGGGCACCGCCGGAACTGATCAGCCCACTAGTGCAAAATCTGCCGAAATTATGGGATCTGTACAATAATTACGGAATGATCATGCTGGAGATCAATCCAATCCGCATGATGCCCGGAAAAAAAGGCCGGTTGACGCCGGTGGCCTGCGATTTCAAAGCCTCTTTCGATCAGGATGATCCGGCCTGGAAACGTCTGGGACTGCCCGGCTATCTATTTGAATCCGATGGGTCTGACTTTGAGCAGGAAATCAATCAGCTGAGAACCTATCAAGGCCAGAGTGATGTATTCGTCATGAACGATAAAGGCACCATCACCGCGCCTACATTTGGCGGTGGGGCCAACGCGATGGTGACGGAGCTTCTTGGCGAGGCGGCGACCATATCATCTGATTTTGGCGGCAATCCGCCTTATGAGAAGATGAATGAAATCTCCAAAATCACCTTCAAGCACTGGTTTGAACAATCCAATATTTTGTTCATCATTGGCGGTAAGGCGAACAACACCGATATCTTTGAAACTTTTCGCGCTATGGGCGATGGAATCCGCTGGTATTTTCAGACTCATGGACCCATTCCGTTGTTTGTGGTGGTGGGCCGAGGTGGTCCGAATTTGATCAGGGGAATGTCATATCTCAAAGATATTCTGGACACGCTACAAATTCCGTACCGGTTTTTTGGTCATGACAGTGCCATGTCGGAAGTCATCAACTATGCTCTCAAGGTGAATGAGTGGATGCTGGACGGCGGCAAAGAAGAAATCATGACCAAAATGAATATTAAATAATTTCTTTATATATTTCAGTCCAATCCGAAAGAGAGGATTTTTTAATGCATAAGCAAGGTGTAGGAGAGTTCCCCTATTACGTCGGCATCGATTCATTGAGCGAGCTGGCGACCAAAGACGACCGGGTCGTCGTTTTGAATATTCTTGGAAAAGAAAGCTCCACAGTAACGCCAGTCAGCCACGAGTATTCCGGCGGCAATATTGTGTTCGGAACAGGTCCGGGCAAGTCCGGAAAATTTTTACCCACTAAAAATGGGAAAATTCCGGTCTACAATTCCATCAAGGAAGGCATGGCGGCGGGTCATAAATTCAATACCGTCATTGTCTATTTGCCCCCGTCCGGTGTGAAGGATGGTCTTGCGGAAGCCGTTCAGCAAAACCCTGATTTGAAAAAAGCCATCATCCTGACCGAAAAAGTTTCCGTCAAGGACTCCCGCATCATGCGAGCTATTTGCCAGACCAACGGGGTCGACCTTTTCGGCGGCAATTGCTTAGGGTTGGCGGACTCCTGGAACCATGTCCGCATTGGCGGCGCTTTGGGCGGCAGTCACCCGGAAGAATCTCTGATGAAGGGGACGGTTGCGATATTCTCAAACTCCGGGAACTTCACCACCACCATTGCGGTTTATCTCTCAACCGGCGGATGGGGAACCACCACTTCCGTATCCAGCGGTAAGGATGTTTATATTCAATACGGACCCAAGGAATTTCTGCACGCGTTTGAAAATGACGATCGGTCTAAAGCCGCAGTCATGTATTCCGAGCCGGGCGGTTATTACGAGCATGGCTTAAAATCCAGCAAGCCCATCGTCGCCTGTGTAGTGGGACGCTGGAAAGCACGATTGAGCAAGGCTTGCGGACATGCCGGGTCGCTTGCCGGGTCGGGCGATGACGCAATGGCTAAAGAAAAGTGGTTCATGGAGATGTTTGGGGTGGACGGTATTTATACGCCGGAGAATCCCGTGTATTCCAAAAAGGGCGCTCTGGTCACGAACATCGCTGACATCCCCGAAGCCATGACCCATGTGATGGAAGCCAATGGCCTGAAACCCGATTTTCCATCTAAAGGCAGTCTGGCGCTGAAAGCCTGGTTTGGAAACAATCAGGGAGTGAACCTTCCCAAGGACCTGGACACGCCGGTTGTGGAGGCGATCAGCCCTTATAACGAGCAGATCGCGGCTCTGGACAAACAGGTGGGTGCTCAGTTCAGGCGGGAAACTCTCAAGGACGCCAGCGGCGCTTCCATGATGGACCCCAAGACCCAGGTTTCTAAAATCAATAATGTGTCTATATTGGACGCGTCGACCAAAACCTTTGAAGCCAATCTGGTTTTTGCTCTGACCAAAAAACATCCAAGCGCCTATGGGGAGGCGATCGCCAACATCGCGCTCAACACTTTTGTCAACCAGCATCGTTTGCCCACACTGGTGGCGGCGGGCGCGTCCCGTGAAAACGGCAACTCTCCCAATACAGTGGTGGCATCTGCCGTGGGAATTGTTGGTAAAAAAGTGGCCGAAGCGTCCATGAATTCCACTAAAGCTCTGCTGGATCTCTTCCAGTTCACCAAACTCATGGACCCGACAGGGGGCTTTGATTATGCCGAGCAATTAAAATCAGCGGCAAAGTATGAGGATGTTCTTGTGGCGGCAAGTGAAGACCCTGTTGCCACAATGATGGAGAAAGCTTTGAATAAGGCCGGAAAATCGGTGTTTCTCAGCTTCTGTCAGGATCTCGCTAAAAGCAAGAAGGGGCATTTGTCCCAGGATACTCTGCTTGCGGTGATTTGGGTGACCTTGGCCTGGAACAGCCTGAAGACCAAAAAGATCACCAAGGATACCCTGCGCACACTGACCTGGCATTCACGGATATACAGCACCATTGTCGGGGTGACGGCTTCGCACGAAAAGCACGAAAAGGACAGTTTCTGCGGCGTGAAAATGGACGCATTACTTCCCAAAAGTTTTACCAAAACCGCGTTTCTCGCGTTGATGGGGAGAGATCCTGCCGAAACGGAATTGTATGAGTTTCAGGTCCTTTTGGGCCTCATCATTACAAACGGTCCGGGAACGATCTCCGCTCAGGGTGCCAAGGGCGCCGTCAGTGCCGATGGGCCTGAGCAGCCGGACCGTGTTCAAATTAACAAAGGTTATATCGGGTTTCTGACGCATACGGGATTTGCCCACGGCGGGAACGGGTATGAGGCGGCGGCATTTCTGATCGAAAAGTTCAAGGATCAGAATTTGAAAGACGCATCCGATAAAAATCATGGCATCGATCTGGACGCCATAGCTATGGAGGTTGCCAAGGAATATAAGGACTACAAAGGCAAACAAAAAGCGCTTGGCAATCTAGATTACGCCAAAATTCCCTGCGTGAATCATCCTATTTTTAAAGGCAAGGATGTCAACGTGGACCCGCGAGAAGTATTCGTTTCCGGGCTGTTCAAGGAGAAAGGGCTGGACAATATCTTTCTGGATTTCTACCACAGCCTGGTCAACGCGCTGTTCAAAGCCAAAGTCAGCAAGAACGTGTACTGCGTGAACATCGATGCGGTGATCGCGGTCATCCTGCTGAAAATGGTGTGGCCGGATTATAAAGCCGGGAAACTGAAAGAAAACGACATCGAGACCGCGAGCTTCTCGACCTTCCTGTTCGGCAGGATGATCGGGTGCGCGGCGGAGATCGACGATCACACCAACCGGGGCAAAAACATGGACACCCGGACGCCTGCGAGTAAGGTCACCTATGTAGGCTAATTGCTGTCGGTTTGGTTTCACGCCGCTTACGGCGTCATCGCGAGCCGCTAAAGGGGCATGAAGGCAAAGGTCGAATATCACATACCCCTGCGGGGCACGAAAGTTTCGGAATATTATAACGGCTTCGTCGCTGATGCTCCTCGCAATGACATTAAACTTCTGTACATTAAATCCCCTGTTACCCTGAGTAAGTTCAAGGGCGGCAGGGGATTTTTTTGTCCAAAAGACGAGCTCAATTTTTCACCGCAGAGAAAGCAGAGAAACCAAAACCCCACTATTTTGGAAAAAAATATTCTGTGCTCAGGTAATCAAAAATACCGCTGAACTTCAAAGCGGTGCATTTCATAAGGTTCGTTTGCGCCGATCCCGCCTTTTTTGAGGCAGATTCTGAGTTGCTCGGCTACCGTGTCGATTCCTTCAAGGTCGGGCAATAATACGCCTTGTTTGTCGCCGTATGTCACGGTCAGGCCAAATTTTTTGCTGTCCAATTGCGACATGTCCGTCACTTTTTCTAACGGTGTGAGGACGTCCACGGAAAATGTGAGGTTGGCTATTTCGTCTTTGGAGATGGGGGAAAACCGGGGGTCTCGGCTGGCGGCGCTGATCGCGTTCTGGATGATTTCGATGGCGAGGTTGTCGTGGCTTGGTGACAGTTCGCCGACGCATCCTCTAAGCTCAATGCCGTTTTTTATGGAAACGAACGCGCCTTTGGGTTGCACGAAATCGTCCGTGAGGTTTTCCGGGCAGGGCAGGGGAACGCCGTGTTCCAGATAATGCCGAATGGATTGGACCGCCAGAGCGACGTAGGGGTGTGTGTGGGTTTCCATGTATTTATTTCCATCAAATGATTCCCTACTGAATATGATACGACCCTGAAAATCTGGCGCAACTCATTTATATTGTGATTTGTCTGCCTTGTGAAGGACGGGAGGCGGGAAGGGCGGGTGAATCTGGTTACGGTTGGGCCAAGGTTGTAAAACGTTTCTAAGGACAGGTCTTTGCTGTGGTGTATCGGTCTACAGTATGGTCGGCTACGGTGATGAGGTAATCGAGATATTCCGGTGACGGGAAACTTTCCTGACGCAGAGTGTTTTTGGCCCGGTCGAGATATTCTCTCGCAAGATCGAGGGTGTATTCTATCGACTTGGTTTCCCGCAGGCGCTCAAGAATAAATTCAAAATCCTTTTGCGCAATATTTTCGTTTTGGATAAAGGCTTCGATTTTATTTTGCATGGCCCGGTCGCTGTTTTGATATAAGTGCAGGAGAGGCAGGGTCACGTGGCCTTCCTTGAAATCGGTTCCGGGAGGTTTACCCAAAAGGTCTTCATCGCCATCATAATCCATGGCATCGTCCACCAGTTGAAACGCCATGCCAAAGTCGTTGCCGAAAGATACCAGAGCCTGTTCCTGCTCATCAGTAGCTTTAGCCAGCAATGCGCCCATCTGACAGCTCACGGAAATGATGGATGCGGTTTTACGGTAAATCACGTCCAGACAATGTTTTTTACTGACTTCAAGTTTTCTCGCGTGGGTGTATTCCAGAATGCCGCCTTCGACTAAAATTTTGGTGGCTTCGGCAATGGCGCGGATGATTTTGGGGTTGCAGTCTTCCGCCAGCATGAGAATGGCGCGGGAGATCAGAAAATCTCCTACCAGAATGCTGGCGTCACTGCCCCACTTGGAATTTACGGTTTCATTGCCGCGCCGGACGGTGGTTTCATCGACCACGTCGTCGTGAAGCAGGGTTGCGGAATGGATGTATTCAATGACACAGCCGTGTTTGATGACCAGATCGTCTGCTTCCCGGCCGCAAAGATTTGCGGAAATGAGGGTCAGCAAGGGGCGAACACGTTTTCCGCCTCCATTCATCAGGTACGCACTGATTCCGGGAATCAGGGGGACGTCCGATTCGTAGTTTTTGCGGATGGATTCCTCAACCCGCACGAGTTCTTCTTTAAATCGTCTTGTTACCGCGTTAAAATCCATAAATCGAATATCCATTTCTGGAGCAAAATTATACGGTCAAACGAGCCGGGAAGAGAATATTGAAAATCACTACGAATTGGATGTTTTTTTCAAAACAATTCGCCGGAACCCATTATTTTTATGGGAAAAGTGGCACTTTGTCAAGGCAATTATGGGTTCTTGCGATCTTAAGAATACTTGAAATTTGCTGTTCCGAAATACATAATTAGTCCTTAATTTTAGCAAGAAAAAAAGAATCAGATGAAACCTATTGTGACGATCGTCATTCCGACCTTTAATCGGGCCGATTTTTTAAAGGAATCCATCCACTCGGTTTTGTCTCAAACGTTTACCGACTTTGAGCTGATCGTGGTCGATGACGGGTCAACGGACCATACCGAAGAAGTGGTGCGGGAATTTTCCAAGGTTCGTTATGTGGCCTGTCCGGAAAATTCAGGTGTGTCCCATGCCAGGAACCTGGGAATCGGGATGGCCAGGGGGCGCTATATCTGTTTTCTGGATTCCGATGATTTGTGGATCAAAAACAAGCTTGAGACGCAGATTCTCTGGATGGAATCGCATGGGGATTGTCAGGTGTGTTATACCGATGAGTATGAGTTCCCTGGGGACGATATTCCGGTGATTCGTGGGTCTGCGCTC